>CASBQF010000032.1 GCA_949127775.1 Oscillatoriales cyanobacterium PMM_0080 | reverse complement strand
GACAAAATGATCGTACTTTTGCAGCCAGAAATCCAACTGCTGAAACTCGAAGGTATGAAGAACCTCTCCGAGGATGAAGCCAAAATGCTGCTGCAAGCAAAAGTCAAGCAGCTATCAGCAGATGATATTCAGGACTTGCAAGAGGGCGAAGTCAAAAAGCTTTTGGAAGCAGACATCAATAACCCCTCAAATCCCAAAATCAAGAGGCTGAAAGCCTCAGAGATTCGGCAACTATTGCAGGCAAAAATTAAAAGTCGCGCCTCCGAGACAGTTGCAGAAATGCTAGATGATGAATTTGAGAATCTGGGACTCGATCGGGTCAAAAAGCTGCTGAGCGAAGTTAAGAAAGCCTTAGAACCCAAAGCCAAGCAAGCTTTTAAAGATGCCGAACGCGATTTTAACGAAGTTTTGCGGATCGATCCCAAAAACAAGGCAGCTAAATTGCACGTCGATCGCTGTATGTTATTCAAACATCAGTTTTCAGACGTACTAAACTGGGATGGTGTGTGGAACCTGACTGAAAAATAGCGATCGTACAGAGGCAGGCGGCGGGGATCGCGATCGAGCCAGACGCACCCCCCGATCGCAATTCACCTGAATATCCGATTGAAGCAATTATAAATAAGCTCAAACAGGTATGATTATTAGATAACTAGATTTGAACTTGCAGGCGAGATGCCTGATGGGTTTCGCGCTACCTACCGCAACTTTCCTGAGCACTTCTACTATTTGAAGCGCCCAAAAATAGCGATCGCTTGTGGCAGCGTTACCCGGTTTACCAGAAAAATCTTGGATCGAGGCAACAAAATATCGGCTAAAAAACCTGGTCAATCTCGCAGCCCGCGTAAGTATTAATAGCGTTAGTAGCTCATCAAACCAGCTTCCTTCGCAGATAGTCAATGTTCCAGTCTTGAATATAGAAAACTAGCATCAATTATGAATAATTGGAATTCGCAATCAGGAGATATAGAGTGGGTAGATCAAGTTTACCAACTATTACTTGAAATTGCTCGCAGCTCCCTATCAGACATCCCCAAAATCCCGGAAAACATCACTTTAAAAGCTATCCCTCTGATTCAGAAGGTACAAAGCATTCAACAAAGACCCGATGGGCAGGTGTTCAAATCCGGTTCTTTTTCCGTGAACGATCGCGAATGGGTCGATCGAGTTTGCCAACTATTGGTAGAACTAACCAGCGCGTCTTTGTCGGAACAGCCCAAAATGCCCGAAAACCTTGCAGGTCGGTCTTTAGCCCTCGCCGACAGAGCCCAAAAAATTAAAGAAGACATCGAAGAAAATGCTTCCCTTGCCCCAGAAGATGAAGATGAAAACCCTTTAGAGTCTCCAGACGCGCTGCTGAACCAATTGCATCACAGTTTAAAAATGCAGCGCGCCAAAAGCTACAAACCCGATGCTCCTGAATGGCAGCAAATGTTGAGCATGATCGACGTAGTGCAGTCAATTTACAAGCAAATCGAACATTAAATTTAATCTTAAATCAGGGGCATTCTTCTTGTACTTAAAAGTAGTTATTATTTGACAAAAAAAGTTTTTTGCCGTAGCAAGGTGGGACACGGCAAAGCGAGGAGGACACTCAAGATGCCGTTTCCCTACCCCAAAATAATCATGGACGCTCGCGAGGAGGACACTCAAGATGCCGTTTCCCTACCCCGATTAATTGCGCAAGAAACGGCATTGCCGTGTCCTGACTGTGGGTAATATTAATTGCGATGCCACCGGATGTGGCATAAATCGCTTAAACAAGATCGCCCATTTCTGAATATTTTTGTGACTGTACAGGAATACAATCTGACATTTTAGCAAAATCTGGAGCTCAATGGGCGATCGGACTGACGCCTCAACAACCTAATTCTGTCCGCAATTTCCAACTTTCAGTCGATCGTTATCCGTTAATTTCCTTGCAAATCTGCTTGAAGTTTTTGGATTTCTGCCAGCAGCGGTAGCTGTAATTCTCTACAAATTTCCTCGGCTTGATTTAGGTAATATTCCATCAATGAATGTATGGTAATTACGCATTTAAGTAGAGTTTTTGCTAATTCTATAAGTATCTTTAAAGTCTCCTCACGCTCTGTCCCAGCATTCCTGTCAATATTGTGCAGTAACATCTCGCTACTTTGAATATCTTCAATTTTTTTCGCAAATTCTCTTAAATCCTGAAACTTGACGCCCAATTTATACACCTTATCTGCCTTATTACTGGCATCTCCGTCACTTTCCATTTTAATACATTCACTCCACATATCAAAAAAGAATTGATATTGTTCGAGTGCATTGTACGCTGTCACTAAACCTTTGCTCTGATATATGTCCTGATGTTTATCCGCCCAATCCATATAACTTTTTAAAGGCTCTTGTACCCAAGTTATTACCCTTCTATATTTATGGATATTAGCAAAAAAATCACCCAGATCGGCAAGCAGATAAGTTGTACATTTAATTTCCTCCTGTTTGTGGGAGAGTATCGATATATACTGGTTTAAATAATCAATTGCTAAATCGTACTTTTTTAATCCTATGTATGTATTGCCCAAATTAGCAAATGCGAGGGCTTCTCCTTCTGGAAAGCTGTTTTGACAAGCAACTTTTAAGGCTTGGGTAAAATATGCGATAGCTAAATTATAGTTGCCATGATAATAGTTAATATATCCAATGTTTCCCAATACTTTATATTCCATTTCGTATTCCTCAATTTCAATAAAAATTGCTAAACAATTCTGCAAATATTTAATGGTGCTTTGGTGATTTTCTAGATAATTATGACACCTTGATAGGTAAAACAAAGTCATTGCCTCTGCTTTTTTATTTTCATTGCTGCGGGCAATAGACAAACTTTGCTGTAGATATTCGTTGGCAATCTCAAATTTTTCTATCGACTGGCATACTAAACCAAGATGACACAAAATCTCCACATGAGTTTCAGCAGAAGTTACTAATTGTCCTCCTTCTTTCCAATTGGTTGGTATCAGTTTGCTGTACAAATATATCAGGAGTTTAAAATGGCTCCAGTAGCGTAGAGAATCGCAAGCATCGGAAATTGCGATCGCAGCTTCATCCCAATCTTCTGCTTGACAGGCACGATCGTGTGCTAACAGCAGCGGTTTAATATCGTGAATGCTTTTCCATTCAGCTTTAGGCTTCAGCGGAACGTTCAGAAAGTAGCGGTATGCTTGTCTATTGGCGGTGCAGAAATGTTCGGGATTTTGACACAGTAAGCGATAGGCTTTTTCTTGAATTAAGGGATGCAATTGGTAAGATTCTCTTTCGCGATCGTAGTCAATAAATTGTCGGCGTTTTAAAGCTAGGATGACATTTTCTTTTAAGTCATATTCGCTCGATTCGGGCATCTGGGCTGCAATTCCGGCAAAAACTAACGGATATTCAGATGTTTGAAAAACCGAAATTCGCAGCAGACAAGTTTGTTCGGCTTCGCTCAAACGAGCAAAAACTTCATCGATTAAATGTTCAATATCTCGAATTAGCAGCCAGTTGCGATCGCGCAAAAACCTCTCTACTCTTCCTTGAAATTCACTGTCGTCCCGAATCAATGCCGCTACCATTTCCAAAGCTTTGGGATGTCCTTGATAAGCTTCAGCTAGTGCGGTCAATTCTGACTGAGTAGCTGATAGCTCAAAACTTTGCAGGAGGGCAACAGCAGCATCGAGATCCAATCCGCCCAGAGAGATAGTTTTAGTGGCACGAGGGGGCAATTGAGCTAAATTTTCCCTACAGGTAAATATGACTTTGCTTTGATGTTCTGTTTCTGCTAGCTGTTTGAACAACCAAGCATATTCAGCGCAGGATTCATCAAAATATCCCGCTCGATCGCCCCGTCCAGTTTGCAAGACTGTTTCGACGTTATCTAGCACTATTAAACAAGGCTGTTTTTTCAGTAACTCGATCAGCTTTTCGGTTTTTATTAGATAATCATCTCGAACGGTGGCGGTCGAAATTGGGCGGCCGGAGATCGCAGACAATAGCGAGTCAACAATCCCATCAAAACAAGGGGCAGCACCTGTAGCAGAACGCAAAGATTCCCACGCTACGGCGGCAAATTGAGTGTTGTCTGACTGAAGTTGGCGCACTAATTGAGAGGTGAGAGTTGTTTTACCGATGCCTGCTAAACCGACTACGCAGACTGATGTAATTGTAATTGCTCTGGTATTCGGATCTAGCAGTTGATTTTTGATGGTTTCTAGTTCTTGAATTCGCCCTGCAAAGTTTCTAACTGGGGGCAACTTTTCCGGCAGAGTAAAGCTCAGAGGATGCGGGATTTGTGCTTTCTCTGTTGCAAGGTGTGAGTGAGGCACAGCTTGGTTGTGGGCGATCGCACTTTCGGGAGTGCGATCGACAACTTCTTCCCAGTTTTCTATTCCTAGCACCAGACAAATTCTAATAAAAGTATCGTGCTGAATCGGTTGCTTGGCCCAAAACCGTCTCAAAGTAGCTTTTGAGGTTAAAGCATCGCTGCACATGACTTCTGCTGCTTTGTCCCATCGTTTCTGCCGTCGAGCTCTTTCCAGAATTTGGAAGCCTTCAGCCGACATTTTCAGAGAAGCCATGCTCATCCTTAATTAACTTGCAGTTTTGTTTACATTATGGCTGGCTCCAGAGATCATACGTAGTTTTTGTCAAATTTTGTTACACAGATACTCTGACTTTTACTTATAAAAATGAGCAAAATGAGCAAAATGAGCACCGAGATTGAACAAAATGAGCCGCCAGATTGAGCACTTAGCGACATTTACTCACGGCATTCTGGATATATGGGAAACAAGAGTCTGAGCAAATGCGATCGATCGCCTATTCGATCTGTAGTGACACGATCTTGGCTGCGCTATCACCATATCGCTGCATCTGTCAGCAGCGCCGTTCGTAAAACTTAATGATTTTTGGCAGCAGTAAACCAGCTTGCTTCTAATCCCTGACAGGAACATCAGTTAATTACCTAAAAAAGTGCATCTATCGTTAACCAGTTTTGGAGTATAGAAAATCAGTGGCTAATTCTACTTTGTTAAAAACATTCTTAAATAATACTAGGATGAAAAACTTATCAACTTCCAGTCTTAGCGCCGTTGAGGGCGAGAATAGAATCGCGCATCGCTTCAGTACCGCGCTATTCTCGTCCATTCTGTTTATTGACCCCGCTGTTGCAGACTGGGAAAGCCTAGTGCAGGGTATCAAACCGGGAATTGAAGTCATAATTCTCGATCGCGGGCGAGACGGATTAAAGCAAATTAGCGAGGTTTTGGACTCGCGCACCGGCATTACCAGCATTCACATTGTTTCGCACGGCAGCCCTGGTAGCTTGCAACTGGGGAACACCAAGCTAAGTTCGCAGAATTTAGACAGATATAGCAGTTTGTTGCAGCAGTGGCGGCGCGCTTTAACTGATGGTGCGGATCTGCTGATTTACGGTTGCAATGTGGCATTTGACTTCACCTCCAACCTGCGATCATCGTGCGGGGAGAGAGTAGAGGTTCCGTTCATTCAACGCCTAGCTTTCTTGACGGGTGCAAATGTCGCTGCTTCGGCCAAGCTGATTGGCAATCGTGAACTCGGTGGGGACTGGGAATTGGAATGTGCGATCGGGCAAATTAACACCCCGTTAGCCTTTGAACCAGCAGTAATGGCGAACTACCAGGATCTTTTGGCAGATGCGATCGCCCGCGTCTCCGTAGACTCCAATGGCAACCAGAGTGATGGCGACCCAGGGGGTTTATCGCGCATATCTATCTCACGCGACGGGCGCTACGTAGTGTTTTCCTCTGATGCCAGCAACCTCGTGAAAAACGACACGAACAAACAGCGCGATATCTTCCTGCGGGATACCGTCAACAACACCACCAACCTGATCTCCGCGAACTCAAATGGTAGTTCCTTAGATCCGTTCATATCAGCCGACGGTCGTTATGTATCCTTTTCTTCTAATGCTACCAACCTAGTAAACGGTGACACGAACGGACAGGTTGATCTCTTCCTGCGAGATACCGCAAACAACACTAACAGCCGCATCTCCGTAGACTCCAATGGCAACCAAGGAAATGGTGAATCCCGCGCTTCAGCCATCTCAGCCGACGGGCGCTATGTGGCGTTTCAGTCTGCTGCCAGCAACCTGGTAAGCGGGGACACTAACGCAGAGTATGACATTTTCCTACGGGATACCGTCAGTAGCACCACCAGCCGGATCTCCCTTGACTCCAACGGCAGTCAGGCGAATCGCAGCTCCTATAACCCATCCATTTCAGCCGACGGGCGCTATGTGGCGTTCTACTCTGATGCCAGCAACCTGGTGAGTGGGGACACGAACAACTCTAGTGACATCTTTTTGCGAGATACCGTTACTAAAACCACCACCCTCATCTCGGTAGACTCGAACGGCAAACAGGGGAAGCGGCGCTCTAGTAGGCCGTCGATCTCAGCCGACGGGCGCTATGTGGCGTTTGACTCTGACAGTAATTTGGCGAATGACACTAATGTATCCGGTAGGCAGATCTACGTGCGGGATACCCTTAGCGTTACCACCACTTTGGTCTCCTCATCATTAGGTCTAAATAACGTCTTGTTTTCGTACAACAACAACAACGGCCCATCCATCTCAGCAGACGGACGATATGTGGCGTTTGACTCTCTATTAAATAGGTTCCGAGGGATCAACGTAGATTCTATCGCATTGGACATTTTAGTGCGGGACACCCTCAACAGCACCACCACCTTGGTGTCTGTAGACCCTAACGGCAACGGAGCCAATGGCATATCCGAGCCGGCAGCCATATCAGGGGACGGGCGCTATGTGGCTTTTAGGTCTACGGCCAGCAACCTAGTGACTGGGGACACTAACAATGCTATGGATACTTTCGTGCGGGATCTCCGCGTACCCACACCGGCGACAACTCCGACTCCAGTAGCGACAACTCCGACTCCGGCGACAACTCCGACTCCCACAACGCCAACTCCCACAACGCCAACTCCGACTTTCACAACTCCAACTCCCACTCCTGCGCCGACTCCTGGGACAACTCCGACTCCTGGGACAACTCCGACTCCAGCGCCAGCGCCAGCGCCAACTACAGGGACAAGTCCTGGGCCGACTCCAGCGCCTGGGCCGACTCCGACACTTGCAACAACTCCGACTCCAGCGCCAACTCCAGCGCCAACTCCAACTCCGACTCCAGCGCCTGCGACAACTCCGACTCCAGCGGGGGCGGGCACGGGGGCACCGCCCCTACAGACTCCTGCGCCAACTCCGACACCTGCGACAACTCCAACTCTAACGCCACCGCCAACTCCAACTCCGACTCCTGGGGCAACTCCTACTCCGAGTCCTGCGACTATTCCAACTCCTGGGACTACTCCGACTCCAGGGACTACTCCTACGCCCTGCATTTGCGATCTGATTGTGCTGCGAGTGCCTTCAGTTGCTTTCACGCTTTTCGGCGGTAATGGCAACGATGTCATTGTTGGCAATAATTTCGACGACGCTATCAGCGGTGAAGGTGGTAACGATGTCATTATTGGCAGAGAAGGGAATGACTCGATCGCAGGCGGAGTTTCCAGCAACATTCCTGTCGGCGGAGTTTTCAGCAACACTCCTGTCGGCCAAATTCTCGATCGCGATTTACTATTCGGCAACGAGGGCAATGACTACCTCAACGGTGGTGCAGACGACGATACTATCTATGGTGGCAAGAACGATGACATCGCTGTGGGCGGCGCAGGCAACGATTTGGTGCGGGGCGACAAGGGCAACGATATCGTCTCTGGGAGCGATGGCAACGATACGGTACGAGGCGGCAAGGGTAACGATACTGTGTTCGGTGACGCTGGGGACGATCGGCTATTTGGCGATAAAGGCAGCGATTTGCTGTGCGGCGGTGATGGCAATGACACCCTGATTGGAGACACCACCGATCGCCCTGCGCTAACGGGTGATACGGGCTTGAATGACTCGCTGTGCGGTGGTTCTGGGGATGACTGGCTGATTGGCGGTGAGGGTGCCGATACCTTGATGGGCGATGGTGGGAGCGATCGATTTGTGCTGTCATCTGTCAGCACCGATACCATCATCGATTTTGAAGACAATCGAGACTTGTTAGTATTAACGGACGGTCTGACTTTTGCACAACTGGCAATTACTCAAAAAAATAATTCTGTCTTCCTTGCGATCGCGAATACTGGCAAAATCTTCGCCATTCTCGATCGAGTGTCTGCTGTCAACATTACTGTCGCCGACTTTACCCTAATTTAAACCTAACTTATACCAATTCTGATAGTCCTTTCTTTTTCGTATTATGAACGTTAACTATGACCCTAAAGACCACAAGACTGTAGAAGCCTCGTTCCGAAGAGCTGTCGAGCTTAATCCCAATCAACCAGAAGCTTACATTAACTTGGGAATTGTTCTCTACGATTGTGGCAAGCTAGAAGATGCGAGCGATCGCTGCCAACAAGCCATTAACCTCGACCCCAATCGAGCCGATGCTCACTATCAGTTGGGAATAATCTTCGCAGAACAAGGTAATTTAGAGTCAGCAATTACTTGTTATCAACAAGCAATTCGGATTAATCCCGGCGATGCACAGCCTCATACTGGCATGGCGGCAGTTTTAACCCAGCGAGGCGATCGCGAAGCAGCTATTACCCAACTTCAAGAAGCCATTCGCCTTAACCCTAACCTAGTCCATACTCATACAAACTCCATACTAGCTCTCAAAAGACCAGACCAATTAGAATCTGAGATTTCCCAACTTCAGGAAACCATCCGCCTCGATCCTAACAAGGTCGAGGCTCATCTGAATTTAGGGAACGCACTACGACAAGTTGGCAAGCCAAAAGAAGCGATCGCAGCTTATCGACAAGCAATTCGGTGTGATGAGAATAATGCGATCGCTTACTGTAAATTGAGTACAGTATTTATTAACCAACGCCAGTTTAAGGAAGCGCTTAGTGCCTGTCGCCGAGCCATTCAACTAGATGCCATATTGGCGATCGCCCATAATAATTTGGGAATTATCCTTGAAATCCAACGAAAAACAAACAAGGCTATCGCTGCCTACACCGAAGCCCTACAGCTAGATCCAAATTTAGCACCAGCTCACAATAATATTGGGAGTATCTTACTCCAGCAGCGTCAATACGATCTCGCTATCATTAAGTACAGGCAAACAATTCGATTCGATCCCAATCTTGCTATCGCTCACCTTAACTTAGGGATACTTTTTGCGCGACAAAGAAAAAGCTATCAAGCTCTGGCCCAATTCCGGCAAGCACTTAGCTTGAATCCTAATTTTAAAATTGCTCGTTGGGCTTTGTGGCTAGATCATTTACAGGGAAATAAAAGGGTAAAAATTGTTTTTAACTGGGCAGGAGGCGTTGTTTTAGGTGTGTTTATTTGGTTGCTTTTGCTATTCTATTCCCAGGAAAACCCTAACACTGCCCGTTTTTTACTTTCACTTAATCCTAATAATGCTCAGCTTCATTTTATATTAGGATTTGCTTTGAATAATGAAGGCAACCTAGAAGAGGCAACCGTTCACTACCAAGAAGCTATTCGCTTGAATCCTAAAGATGCGATGGCGTACAACAATTTGGGGATAATTTTAAAAGAGCGAGGTCAATTTAAGGAAGCTATTTTTCACTATAAAGAGGCGATTCGTCTCGATCCTAAATCTACAAGCGCTTACAGTAATCTAGCAAATCTTTTGGAACAACAAGGCAAACTCGAAGAATCGATCGCCCTACTTAAGGATGTACTTCGGCTCAATCCCATCATGAAGGTATTCGCGAAAACTTAGCACGCCTTTCTAATAACCTAGGAATGGATTTAAAGGATCGAGGAAAGACGCAGGAGGCTATTGTTGCCTATCGTGAAGCTATTCGTCTGACTCCCAACTTCACACCCCCCTACAATAATTTGGCAATAATTCTCAAATCTCAGGGCAAAAGCGATGAGGCGATTTCACTATATAAAAAGGCAGTGAAAATTAATCCAGACTTGTGGATAACTCAAACTAACTTAGGGGAGACTCTCTGGCATCAAGGTCAATTAGACGAGGCAATAAGCCACTATCGAGAAGCTATTCGCAGCAATCCAGACTATGTTAGGGCTTACGATAACTTAAGCTCTGCTCTCTTTCAAAAAGGTCAACAAGAAGAAGCGAATGCCCTTAAACAAAAAGCACGGGATTTAGAGAAAAAAACTCAGAATATCCCCAAGAATCAATAATGTTTATTTGATATTTAATTAGTTAATTTCCTACGGCTCTCCTCGACTTTTGGTGAAAAAGAGGGGGGTAACAGATAGCTTCCTCAAAGATCGATCAGAAAGCTTTACAAGACAACGGTTTGGCAATCGCTCGGGTTGGCTTGCAACCTGTACATCCGGAGAGCCATTCCTACCGCCATCCCAACCACCGCAACACCGGTACAACTAAATATCGAACATTTTAGAAATCACATCGATATTCTGCAACGCGGACAAAGCATTCTGAAAAAAATATCAGGAAATGCGATCGCCCAAATTTCCTCAAACTTGCGACACCGGCGCGTGTCAATAGCAACTCCAAACACTCACCGTCAGTAAAATCATCCCCATCAGTAGACTATATTGAGAATACATCTCAGAAAACAAGCGGAAATTTGTTATGAGTATTAGTAGTAAATTTTTTTTCATCGGGCTGGGAGCGCTGGCTGTTTTTTGGAGTCACTCTATAATCATCACGACTTTGGAACACGTACCCCCTTCATGGTCTGATCAAGTAGGGTATTTTATGGGAGCAGCATTTTTATTAGCAGTTTCCATAATTACTGCGTTGTGGTGCTATTACTATCTGTTCACTGCTCTGGACAATTACCATAATTCCGAATACACTTACGAATACTATGATGAGATGGATAAATTTCTCAAACTCCCAGTCCGGGAAATCAAAAACGAAATAATCCGCAGCTCAGATGAACTAATGATTATTGAGGATAAGTTAACAGATATCCCCTGCGAAGTTTTTTTGCTCGATGTGTGGCACGCAGCGAAAATTATCAGAGGAATCAAATTGCTCACAGGAGGAATCGATCAAGAGTCTTCTAAGGTTTATCTCGTTGAATTTGGACAATCTCCACGAGTCCGTCAATGGCTTAGCGCTCAGCTCATCCGCAAGCAGTCAGGTGCAGGGTAGGAACCAAGGAATTAAACTGAGTTTTATCTTTTTCAAAAGGCGATTCGGCGCTTTTTTATCTAGATGAAAACTCTAATATTTTGTTGGGATAAATGCAATCCCGACTGCGAAGTACGCAGTAATTCGGCTATGGCTTTTGGTCTGTTGGGCGGCGAGAATTAGAACCCCTGAGCATTACCTAAAATAAGTATAGACAATTGCAATTGTGTCAACTAAACTGGGTTTAATCACTTCTGGATCTGGTGAACATGAGCGGACAAAACATCGGTGATTTGTCAGAAATATTAGCAAATCGTTATCAGTGCGATCGGCGACTGGGCAAGCAAGCAGGACGGCAAACATTACTCGCCCGCGACTTAAAAACCCAACAGCAAGTAGTAGTCAAACTGCTCTCATTCAGCAGCGATTTCAACTGGGAAGACTTGAAACTGTTCCAGCGAGAAGTCGAAACCTTAAAATCCCTATCCCATCCCGCAATTCCCCAATATCTAGACTCCTTTGAAATCGACACACCCAGCCGCAAAGGATTCGCCCTAGTTCAGACTTACATCGAAGCCAAATCCCTACAAGAACATCTCTCAGACGGCCGCACTTTCAGCGAAAGCGAAGTCAAACAATTAGCCACAGCATTATTAGATATCCTCGCCTACCTGCACCAGCGACAGCCACCGGTGATTCACCGCGACATTAAACCCAGCAATATTTTACTCAATAATCGATCGGGAAACAGCGTCGGCGAAGTCTACCTAGTCGATTTCGGTGCAGTTCAAACCCTAGCCACGCAACAGGGAAAAACCGTCACCGTTGTCGGAACCTATGGCTATATGCCGCCCGAACAATTTGGCGGGAGAGCAGTTCCCGCTTCCGACTTGTACGGCTTGGGAGCAACATTAATCGCCTTAATTACCAAGCAGCATCCAGCCGATTTGCCGCAGCAAGATTTGCAGATTGAATTCGAGCAATTCACCCAACTCAGTCCCGGTTTTACCAATTGGTTGAAGTGGATGACGCATCCGAGTTTAGAGCGCCGTCCAGCTTCAGTCCAGATTGCCAAAGAAGTTCTCGAAAAACCACGGGAAATCAATAAATATTCCTTGCCATTGAGACAGGGAAAAACTGTGAAGACTGGTGAATTGTTCGGGAATGCGATCGAGTGCAGCACTTTGATAGGATCGGGTGCTGTAGGAGCTTGTGCCGCCATTTATAGCACCTTTATTGTTCCGGTAGTGGGGACAATTGTCGGAGGACTTATCGGTATTTTTCTGGGCTTCCTGCTGGCGTGGGGGAACGGAATAATCGTAGTAATTGTGACCAAACTGTGGTTTTCTCCCCTAACTAATCCCACACTTCACCGACAGGTTTTAACTGCAATTAGTATCGTAGTCTGCACTTTGATAAGCCTGGGATTTTTTATTGAATTGAATGTGGGGAGAGTGATTTTCATCGAGTCGCTTCAGGGTTTTCCACCTTATGGTGATGGTGGTGTTGCTACAGCCTCATATACACCCTCATTACACGATCTAATTTTCTTCATTTTTGCACCGTCGCTAATTGCAGGAATATCAATGGGGATAAGCAGCAAGCATTTTGCCCGGTGGTATCAAAAAGCAAGCGGACTCTAATCTAAAATTTATAGTCAGTTCGTAGTGTGGACTTTAGTCCGCTGTTTGTTGCGGACTAAAGTCCACACTACAAACCTTTCTAATTGCGGTCATTCGACTGGACACGACATAACCTCAATTTAAAGTTAAGGTGAAAAAATATGACTGAGAAAGTATTAGTAGAACGCTACGAAGTGCAGCGGCAATTGGGAAAACAAACAGGGCGCCAAACCCTTCTGGCTCGCGATTTACAAACTCAAGAATTAGTTGTCATCAAACAGCTATTCCTCGGCAGCGATTTTGAATGGCAAGACCTCAAGCTATTTGAACGAGAAGCCGAAACTTTAAAAGCACTAGATCACCCAGCAATTCCTCGCTACCTCGACTATCTGGAAATTGACGAACATGACAGTAAAAGCTTTGCCCTTGTACAGACTTATGTAGGGGGGAAAACTCTAGAAGAGCATTTGCGATCTGGGCGTACTTTTAACGAAAGCGAGGTGAAAGAATTAGCTCAAGCCCTGTTAAAAATTTTGAGTTATTTGCACGAACAAAATCCGCCTGTAATTCACCGCGATATTAAGCCCAGCAATATTTTACTGGACAACAGATCCGGTCACAGTGTCGGACAAGTTTATTTAGTTGATTTCGGTTCTGTGCAGAACCAAGCTGCAAAATTTGGCGGCACGATTACAGTAGTCGGAACTTACGGATATATGGCCCCAGAACAATTTGGTGGGCGCTCGGTTCCGGCTTCTGACTTGTACGGTTTAGGTGCAACTTTAATTTATTTGGTAACAGGTTTGCATCCCACTGAACTGTCGCAGCAGGATTTGAAAATTCAATTTTCCGATCGCGTACCGCAGCTAAACCCAGATTTAATCGATTGGCTGGAGTGGATGACAGAACCGAGTTTGTCCAAGCGGTTATCTTCGGCTGGGGAAGCATTGCAAACTCTCAAAAATCCCCGCCCGATCGAGAAAACTTCTATGGTAGTGCAGCCGCAAGGGAGTGATATTCAACTCACAAAAACTCCTGAGTTTATAGAAATTGTAATTGAGCCGCAGGGAGTAGGTTTCGGTATAATTGCCCTGCTTTCGGCTGCGATTGCTGCAAATTATTGGTTATTTATCAATATTTTCAACTTCCCAGAGGACGGCGGCACAAGCACTAATTTATCACCGATAAATCCCCAAAATCTTATGCTATCAGGAAGCTTTTTAGCTGCGGTCGGAGTAATATTTATTTTTGCACTATTTCGGGAATTGCGTCTGAAAATCGATCGACAGCAAATATCGTATAGCAGCCATCTACTGGGGCTGAGATGGAATCATTCCAAGCCGGCCCGCAGACAAGACATTTGCCAATTGGAAATTGAAGAAATTGGACACAAAGTTTCTCAGATAATTATTCAAGCCGGCAACAAAGAATATAGACTAGGAAAGAGGCAGGGACTAAGTAAATCAGAAATCGAGTGGTTAGCAAGTGAACTTAGCCAATGGTTGAGATTGAAAATTCAAAGAACTTTGACAGACGGTAAAAAAAATAAGTAGGTGGGTACAAAGAAACAGTAGATGGGGAGGGCGGGTTTTGCCTTCAAAAACTGGCTGGTATCATAGATTATTAGCTAAACCCGCCCCTACAAAATACTATTGTTTTTTCGCAATCACCTACTTATATGATTTTGAAAATATTTCCCTCGCCCTTTCAAACCATAGCCCCCTCAAACTGTGGGATGTCCCACCCATCCGGTGTATCTTCTCGCCCTCCCCCGCTTTCGGTCAATTTCATGCAGCCGATCGCCCGATCGCCCGTAAAATGCTATCAAAGGGATTTGGCAACAAGTAGCACTCATCCCCGATCATCTGTTAACTTGGAGATATTATTGTGGACTTATCGCTAATTCCGGCACGACCAAAACCAGGAGTGCTCAACGTCCTGATCGAAATTACCGCCGGTAGCAAAAACAAATACGAGTTTGATAAAGAGTTAAAAGCCTTTGCGCTCGATCGGGTGCTTTCTTCCTCAGTCCAATATCCATGCGACTATGGCTTCATACCCAACACCTTGGGCGACGACGGCGACCCGCTCGACGCTATGGTGATGATGGATGAGCCCACATTTCCAGGGTGCATTATCGCGGCCCGTCCGATCGGAATGCTGGAAATGATCGATGGAGGCGACAGAGACGAAAAACTGCTCTGCGTTCCCGACAAAGACCCCCGCTACGCTCACTATAAGTCCCTGAAAGACGTAGCCCCCCACCGCTTGGATGAAATAGCCGAATTTTTTAGATCCTACAAAAATTTGGAGAAAAAAGTCACAGAAATTCTGGGCTGGCAAGATTTCGATCAAGTAATGCCATTGGTGGAAAAGTGCATCGCAGCCGATCGCAAATAAGCCTGTAGAGCCTGTTTTCTGGAGCCGGAGAGCCCCCTAGCCCCCCTTAATAAGGGGGGGACAAGAGGCTTCACTCGTCCCCGGACGGGGGAGCGGGGCTCTCTATCACACAGGTCAAGGCCCGAAAGCACGTCCTAGTCAGCAATCCTTGACCCCAACCAAATCAAAAATTTAGCAAGCCGAACTTAATGCAACCACTGCACGTCGTAGGAATTTCAGTCAAAAAGTCGATCGACCGCGTTAAATCACTCCCGAATCCTTATTCATCGGCACGTAGAGCTCAGAAGCAACTCTTGCGGTAAAATTGAAAAGAATATTAGTTAAGCCACTAGAGACTAAATTTGAGCTTCTGCGCACTGCATTCTACCTTGAAGAAAATTTAATAAAAAAATTTACTGCGATCGGCTTAAATCAACGCTATCTTTATCTAAACGGATTGCTCAGAACACAGAAAATATTCAACCGTAAACAAGGTCGTAAACAGGGTGGAGAGAACGCTCTCTCAAGTCTCCAATCAAAAAACTAACAAAGAAAAACTAAAATCTCAATTCCCAAATTCCGGCGCATAAACCTAAAAAAATGTCTGATTCCGAACAGTCCCCCGCCAACGCACAGCCTTCCGATCCCAAAGCCAGTATGGAAAATAGTCCCTTGACCGAGTTTGTTGTTCAGTTTTGGGGCGTGCGGGGCAGCATCGCCACCCCGGGCACCAAAACAATTCGCTACGGAGGGAACACCTCTTGCGTAGAGATGCGCTTGGGCAAAAAACGCCTGATTTTTGACGGTGGCACGGGTTTGCGGGTTCTCGGCCTCAACCTGTTGCGGCAAATGCCAGTGGAAGCCCATATGTTTTTCAGTCACACTCACTGGGATCACATTCAAGGCTTTCCGTTTTTTACTCCTGCTTTTATCCCGGGGAACTGCTTTCACATTTACGGTGCGATCGCCCCGAACGGCACTACAATCAAACAGCGTCTTGCCGATCAAATGCACCACCCCAACTTTCCCGTCCCCATCCAGGTCATGCAGTCTGACCTCAAATTCAACGATTTGACTCCGGGCGATATTATCGAACTCGACGATGTGAAAATCGAAACCGCCTTGCTAAATCACCCGAATACGGCGATCGGATATCGAGTCACCTGGGAGGGACACACCGCCGTCTACTGCACCGATACAGAGCATTTTCCCGATCGATTGGACGAGAATGTAGTACACCTAGCCCGCGACGCCGACGTGCTGATTTACGACGCCAACTACACCAACGAAGAATATTACAACTTGAAAACCCCGAGAGTAGGCTGGGGACACTCGACTTGGCAAGCAGGAGTAGAAATAGCCAAAGCTGCTGGAGTCAAAAAGATCGTCATGTTTCACCACGATCCCGCCCACGACGACAATTTTCTCGATCGTGTCGAAGCAGAAGTGCAGGCAGTTTTCGCCAATGGCTGCTTAGCCCGCGAAGGCATGAGCATACCAGTGATTTAGGAAAAAATTAAATCAGGATGATCAAACAGGCCAAACCCCGTCAGCGTCGCAGAGTAGGTTGGCGGGGGCTTTATTCAACTTTGCTAGTGTTAATAGTTGTCTGCTGTACCTGCGGATGGGTTGCAGCTCAGACTGCCTACTCTCGCACCCCCGCGCGACTTGCTCAGGTGGCTGCTGTTGATGATATCGGTACTGTCGATCGAATTCCTCAACGCCACCAACTCGGACAACAACTCTACCTCGAAAACTGCGCCACCTGTCACATCGGTTTACCACCGCAAGTCTTACCCACAGAAACATGGCGCCGATTGCTGCAAGATCCCCAACACTACGGACAAACGCTCAAGCTGCTCGTAGACCCACCGCGCCTGCTAGTCTGGAACTACCTACAAACTTTCTCGCGTCCCCAAGCCAAAGACGAAGATCTCGCCTACCGAGTCGCCAATTCTCGCTACTTCAAAGCTCTACATCCCAGAGTCAAAATGTCACAACCCGCAAATATCAGCAGTTGTGTAACTTGTCATCCCGGCGTGTCTCAATACAATTTCCGCAAACTTACCGCCGAGTGGGAAAACTCTCCGTAGGGAATGCAGGAATTACCCACAAACTATTGAGTAGGGAGGTTATGCGAGCTGATTGATTCGTGGGTGTATCGCGCGAAGGTGGATGAGGAGATTTTTTGATTAGTTAGCTGACTTAGCATTCATCTTCCATCACAGTTTTCTTGAAATATGGGTAAGGGTTCAAGTCGAATTCCTGTCCGTGTAATTGAAAAAGCTTTTTCTTGATTTCTTTGTTTTCTTCTCTTGCTTTTAGGCGCCCATATACCTGATCATTTTTTTCAATTCGCTCAATCAAAAACACTATTGCCTCTTTATCAAAGAATTCAAGGTAAGGAGATATGGCTTGCTGAAATCGAGAATTTGCCTGATTATAACTTCTGCTAGCACAGTGATAACTAGATAGTATGCGACAAAATAAATGTTGCCACTCTTCTGTATCAGCTATCTCAAGCAAAAATTTTAATTGTCCCTCCCAAAAATTGAAGTTAATATCGTTTTCTATCAAAGATAAGATGTCTTCATCGTGTACCTCTAAATTCTCCTTCACAAACCATCCACACATTTTGCTTGTGTTAGTAGTTTGAACATTATGCTTTATTTTAATTTTCGCATCTTCATTAAGAAGATAATAAATCTTAGGATTTTTTGAAAGATAATATACTAAATAATCCAAAGTGAGCGGAATCGATGAAACATTACTATAATAGTCTTTATCTCCTTTTATTTGGTTGAGAATACTTCCAACATTCCGATTTCCGATTACCTCAAGTGTTTGCAAATTGATATCTCTGTTTTTTATGCAATTTTCGTCCTCCTTCTTAAATACAAACGTCCACAAAGTTTTATAAATAGAAAGCTCAACTTCAGGTTTAAATTTACTTAAATATCGACTTTCTAGATATTTTTTTACTTTGGTCTAGTATTAAGTGCTGGCGCTGCTTCCGCAATATTCACTAAAAGTTCCTCAATTATTTTTTTCGTGTAGAAAGGTGGCTTTATAAGCAAATCCTCCAGAGTATTTCTAATCAGTGCCCTCACAGTTTCTTTGTTAGGTGTATGTAATTGTCTATCTGAGTCTAATATAGGGTGAGCGGATAGATGGCGTTGCTTTTGAAGATATCGCAGATTTTCATATTCTGAGTTATCCAACAGATTTGTCTTTGCATGGGTATCGTCAATCAGGTTAACTTCCCAAACGGATGATTTGGAATCACGGTTTTGTAATGTTGTAAGCTCATCAAGAATTGATTTTGCAACTTTGTCTTCATATAAATCAACAAGATATTGAAGTTTATACACTATGTCACAAACAGCGACAGACCAAAGCATTACCACTGCGGAACGATAGTTGCCATTGTGGTACGAAGATAGAACTTCTTGAAAATAATCTTTTGTCTTGCCGTAATGTATTTTTTCGGAAATATTTTCTAAAGAGAATTCTGACATTACAAATAATTTCCTCAATTATAGCTTTCTGGTGAAACCGCTAATAGCATTTCACATTTTATTCTTAGGCTTCTTCTTGTTCTAATAAGCTCATTAATTTATGAGCAGCATCACCATAATTATAAGGCGACAAAACACGATAAACCGCGCTATTATCCAATGGTTTCAACATTTCTTCTTTCGCCAATTCAGCCATTAAAAACTGCATCATTTGAAACTTCTCGGCAGGGGGTAACTGCCGCAGTTGAGCCAATAATTCAGGATTTGACATAGAACAACCTTGAATTCATTCTTCCATCTTACCACGACCTTGAGATTTAAACCACCCCAATCTATTTCTAGTATGAGATTTAAACCGCTCCAAAATATCTTGATTATAAGTCTTTATCTGCGTTCATCAGCGCTCATCTGCCCCCATCTGCGGTTAAATTTAAAACACAAATTTACCTACTTGAAAATTTACCCGATCGCACTTTCTCTCACTCTCATTAGTTATAATCATATTTAGAAGTTTCTGATGCCATTCAAATGACTCCTCAACTACAAACTCAGCCACCGCTAACTAAACAACCAAAAAAAATCCTGTATCCAGACAGCTATGGACAGCCGATGTCAGATAACACACTCAAATTTGCGGCGTTGCTGAGAAAGGAGTATGATTTGCCTCCGAAATTTAGAGTAGGGGCAATTCATGAATTGCCCCTACTCTCTCATTTCAGGGATTGCCTTCGCTAGGTGAATCATCCCTAAATTCAGCAACGCCATATTTGCTTGGATTCTCAAACTCAAACAAAGGTACGAGGCCTTATTTGAAGACATCAGTCCCTCATTTATGGTTAAACCTTAAACCAAAACTAAACAGGCAAAAACAGTTCTGAAAAACTAATTTCAATCTCAGGAAAAGCTAGCATTCTAATCGCAGTATTATCGGCAACAACTATCTCAGATTGATAGCCTCCCGGCGCAGGAATTCGGTAAATATATGCTTGGCGTCCAGCTAAATCTAATATCCAATATTCAGCGATATTTGCTCTAGCGTAAATCAGGGCTTTTTCCCGGCGATCGATTTGTAATGTCGAATAGGAAACCTCGATTAACAGCAAGATTTCGCTAGGGTTTGGGTGATGGTCGCCATAACCACCCGGATCGATACAAACAACTGCTATATCGGGTTCCGGTTCTGAAGTTGCCAAAGTAATTGGCAACTGCACGCGAATTGCTGCTAAATCTCTTAGCAGGTGTTGTAGATATCGATCGCTGCGCTGAGTTGTGCCAGCATGGATTGGTGTTTGAGGACTCATTTCAACAATTCTCCCATCAAGCAGTTCAATATTATCATCCTCATTGAGAATACCAGCTTCAATCATCCGATGATATTCTTCGACTGTCCAGATTTTTTCTCTTGTTGCTGTCATAATCTTTGCCTGCAAAAGCTTACTTAATATTATAGCTTTTCTCACATTCGTGAGGTACGAATTTTGACATAAAAAGATTGCTAGTGTAAGGGTTGTAGCATAACTCAGCATACCTCACCTTTCTGAGAAACGCTATATATCAATTGCGAATTCAATCAAAAAACACTGATTTGTCGGGCATTGGTCGATCGCCCTTTTGGAAACGTTCCCAAGACTGCTTTAACTGAGCAGGAGCCGGGTATTCCTTATCATAAACCACCAGTACATTGGTCAAATTCCGTCCCGCAGGCAATACAATTTTCCCTTGATGAGCCAAACCAACCGAAGCGCCACCGTCCAAATTCATTGCTTCAAAACAGCCGATAGCCCGCATAACATTAGCTTCTGCTTCCAAAGACAAACTATCAAGAAAAGTAACCAAAAATAACTTATCCCTCGAAGCCGGAAAGCCGATCGCAGTTCTCGATCCCACACCCAAAACATGAGAATCTTTAAAACCTTCCGACAAAGGAGACAGCCAAACTTTGCCTTCTTTGACCAATCTCGGCCCGCAAGTCAGAGAAAACCAATGTTGACTCCAATCCGGCTTACCTTGGGTTCTAGCTGTCACCATTTCCAGTTGGTTTCCTGCTTTAATTCCCAAAGTCGTGCCGTAATTTTCCCATCTGCTGTATTTCAGAAACTTACCCGCCGCCACCATATTTCCCAGCACAGCTTTTTGCTGATCTTTGCCAAAAAAAGTCCCGTTAGCAACAACAGCAGCCGGGTAACGGGCCACCATATTTTCAAAAGGTTCGTCGCCCCCAGTTACTTTAGAATTATTAGCTAAAGCTGCATCATTAGCTAAACCAATTGTGATGTGAATTTCTGGATCTGTGAGGTCAATAGTTGTTAGATAAAAACTTACGCCAGCTACAGTTTGATTGCTAAATTCTACGGGTTTTCCTGCCTTAGCTGAACCTTTGATAATTGGAGATTGAGACTGCTGCACAGCCGGAGAGTTTTTGAGAGATTTGACAATCGGATTACTCGGGAGAGGTTGATTGGTTTTCCCCGAGTTGACAATGGGATTGTTGGGGAGACGTTGAGGAATTTGATTTGATTGTTTGTTAGATAAAAAAGCAAGTGATTTTTGCCACAATTGACCCGCCACAGTCCAGAAATTATCTCGATTTTGGACAACAGAAAAATAGTCAGCCAAAACCCGCGCCAAAGCTAGACCCATTAAAAACAAAAAAGTGCGGCGCAGCATTGGCTGACAGCCTTGAGCCTGTTTGGGTTTAGACATAAAAAAATCTCAGCTATGATTATTGTATGGCAAACTGTTTTCGATAGGTGTGACTACAAAGGGCGATCGGACTAATTCAGAAACTCCCCATAGTAGAGTGTGCAATACCAGTCCGCTGGCTGAGTACGATCCTCTTTGAGGGCAGCCCTAACGACGTATTTACGTCATCCTACCCGCAGGCGATCGATAATAACCAGATTTACGATCGATCGCAGTTTAAAAAAAGCCGATCGATCGTCCCGTAGTAAAAAAAATCAACAATCAAAAATAAGTTTATCTCTTCCCAATTCCTAATTCCCAATTCGCAATTACCCAAAAATGAACTTTCAACGAGTATTTGGTACATTACCCAAAACCCAAGCCAGCGCACCCGGAAGAGTAAACCTGCTAGGCGAGCACACAGACTACAACGAAGGATTTGTACTCCCGACTGCAATTCCCCAGCGTACAACAGTACAAATCGGCCCTAGCAGCGACGATCGACACCATTTTTATTCAGCAGAATATGACGAGCTCATAAATTTTTCAGACGACGATACCATACCGCAAAAATTCGTCACTTATATCTGTGGCTGCCTCAGACTTATAGAAAAAGAAGGATACAAAATACCGCCAATAAACCTCTACATTACCTCAAATGTGCCGATCGGCGCCGGTTTGTCCAGCAGCGCTGCTTTAGAAATAGCTACCCTCAGAGGAATACGCGCCCTGCTGGAAATCCCCCTAGACGACTTGCGGCTAGCTCAAATCGGACAGCAAGTCGAAATCCGGTATGCCGGCTTGAACTGTGGCATTATGGATCAAATGGCGTCGAGTTTAGCAGACACCAACACCATGCTATTGATCGACACCCGCAGTCTCAAATACCGCCCAGTACCATTTCCCGCAGGTACAGAAATTTTAGTAATTGACAGCGGCGAAAGCCACAACCTAGCAGCAAGCGGCTACAACAAGCGACGCGCCGAGTGCGAAGAATCCGCACGGATATTAGGAGTTAAAGCTCTCAGGGATATCGCCGATCCCAAAGCAGTGGCAATATTGCCAGAACCTCTTAGGAGACGATCGCGCCACGTCGTTACCGAAAACAACCGCGTGCTCAAAGCAGTAAAATCATCCGCCAAGCGTTTCGGCGAGCTAATGAATGCTTCCCACGCCAGCCAGCGCGACGACTACGAAGTTTCGACACCAGCAGTAGACGCCCTGGCGGCAATCTTGCAGTCAATCCCCGGAGTCTTCGGCGCAAGGCTGACGGGCGGAGGTTTTGGCGGTGCTTGCGTAGCACTGGTTGAGACTGGGAAAGCCAATGTTATTGCATCAGAGGCGATCGATCGCTACCAGCGCGCGGGTTATAGCGGCCGCATTTTGGTTCCCGAAGTTAAACTTAATTCTTAATTTCTGAACTATCTCCCGACAAAGAAGGCCAGCGCACAGTCACGATAACCGAATCCTCCAAAGCAGACCAATAATGAGGTACCCCCGGCCGCCACAAAGCGTAATCTCCCTCCTGAGAAAGCAAGATTTCTAGCGCCGGAAATTGCAGGCGGAACCGCCCTTTTACCAGGATAGAAAGCGTAGTTGCTGCCGCATTTACCGCCCACTGAGTCCTGCAATCTCCGGCGGGGTGAACGCCCCATTTTACCTCTAACACCGAAGTCGATCGCGCGTCGTCGCCCGGAGTGACAAAGTGACCGGCAAACCAACCGCCGCGACTTGCACCTTCAGCGCCCGCATTTCCAAAAACTACTTGAGATGACATCAGTTAATAGTCTAAAAAACTAATATTTTAGCAACACAAACTCAACGGTTTGATCGTTCGGACTTTAGTCTTAATCAATTCCCATCCCCAGAGAGAAGACTGAAGTCCCCACTACCAACTAGATGATTATTAGATGAGCATACACGCTCTCATAATATCTCGATAGTTAAAGGTTGTATTTAATATCAGTTTCGGTTGCACTCCTTATAGAACCCATTTGAAATCTTTGAGTTTTTGGATTGGGTGACGAGAAATATAGAGAGGAACCAGTTTCTGAGATTTACGCTCATGGCAGAGAAACCGGGTTTCTACGAGTTTTTGGGTTGGGTGACGAGAAATATAAAGAGAAACCCGGTTTCTGAGATTTACGCAAAATATATCTCAAATGGGTTCTATAATAGACCTGTTGCAAAAATAGCTAGGATGGGCCGGAGAGCCCGTTCCAAAATTTGATTAAAAGGACTTTTGCAAAAGGTCTAATATAGAGGAGACTGCACGTGCTGTTTCCCTACAATCTGGCGTAGGGAAACGGTACCTGCAGTCTCCTAATTTCAGCTACTAATAATTCCGATGCTACCGGATTTGATATAACTTATCCATCTGACAAGTCGATCAAACTCTTTTGAAAGGGTTGTATACCTGCAACAAATTGGTAATTGCTCTTAAATATACTTGTCAATGCTAAAGGTCAAAATCATCAGTGTTCCCAGCAAATGACCGGCGCTCATTGATGCAAGAAATGCTGGTACGCTAACATTGTTAAACAGAGATGGGAATGGCAAAGGCATTTTCGGGCCAACGTGGGGATGCCAAATTACCCGGCTCAGAACTAGCAATGCTAAGATATTGCAAACAAACATCACTATTGGTTTTTGCCAATTTCCCGATGCTGTATCAGCGATAGCCGATTCTACTACTGCCAGTAAATTTGAGTTGATCATGGTTGATGCTCCTATTTTTCATAAACTATCAGAGATGCTCGATGAGATTTCTTGCCAAAAGTACAGCAGGGGCGAGCTTTTTTGCGAATAAATATCTGTTTTGCTCTCAATATTCACCGCGCCTTCGCCCCCACCCGAAATCATCGAATTACAGCAAAAAATCTTTTAATGCCATTCCAAAGTAACTAAAGGTACAAAGTTACAAAACCATAGTCTCTGCCATTTGTAACATTTAGCTTGTCTGGCAGTTGTGGCATTTGCTCATGCTGCCAGACAGGAAAGACTGCTCGTTATTATTTAACGATATAGGTAGGCAGAAAGTGAAGTATGTCCCGCAGAACGCTAAATCCAGACGCGTCCCACAGCAAATAAGCTAGGAAACCGATCATCGCTAAGCGACCGTTCCAAAGTTCTGCTTGTGGGTTGAAACCAAACAAAAAGGCATTCCGATCTTTGCCGTTGTAGGCATTAGCGGTAGGGGGTAAGTTAGTAGGACGAGTTTCCATGTTTTTACATTCCTTAACAATGTTTCGCTTATCATCATAGTCACCTGATTTCTAGTTTGCTATCTGCCTGTAGGCTCAAGATATACACAAGTCTAAAGGAGGATTTTGAAACCAAAAATAATGTGTTAAGTTCTTTTGAGGGACACTCTTTGAGCGATCGCCTATATGTCTAGATACTGAATACAACCGCAAGTTGAGATAGCTGCTGTGAAATCCTAAATCTTCCCCTAGCGACAAACAACGGTGCTGGTGACTCGACAATATTGAATCTGGGAGCTCCTAGAGAGAAAAATATTTAGTAAAGTTAAACTGCAAAGCAGAACACGATCGCCCCTTAGTTAACCTAAAATGGGAGATCAACAGATCGATCGGGAGAAACAGTTATCGAAACCATCTACGGCAATCTTCAAGGTCTCAAGTCCAGCCAGCTTAAGCAGCTCGAAAAGCTTTACCATCAGCGACTACCGGGCGATCGTATCACCACGGTAGAATTCGCTCAGCGCGTCGCCGCCATCAGCAACGAAATAGACAAACCGATCTGCACCTACATCAACCGCCGAGGACAAGTAATTCGCGTAGGCGTCGGTACACCCCGCCAAACCCAGATTGCGCCCCTAGAATTGCCCCGCTATGGAGGAGGCCGCCTCAGTGGTATTCGCTGCATCGCCACCCATCTGAAGCCCGAAATCCCAAGCGAAGCAGCCCTCACAGCAATGGCAATTCAGCGCCTAGACGCCCTGGTTTGGCTCACGCTGACCGGCGGAGGATTTCAGCGCCGTGGCGGTGGTGGGACTGGTTACATCAAAGAAACTTATCTTGCTCACCTGATACCCCAGGGAGAGCGACCAAATTTTGAGTTTTCGGTTTTGAGCGCTAAGTTAGAACAAGCTTCAACTGACGAAATAGAAGAGTCTTCAATTCAAGAGCCTTCTATTCAAAACTCACCAATCAAAACTCAAAACTTTCCCTGGAAAATATCAGAACCTCAGAGTTTGGACGACCTCGCAGACCAAGACTTTCTGGATTTGGTGGAAGGACTAGAAGCAGAGTTTGAAGCAGAGTTTGTTGCTAAGCAGGTTGACGCAGACCAGGACAAAGTGCTGCTTGTGGGTGTAATGACTCAGCATATGACTCTACTGGATTTTGAGGACGGACTCGCAGAAATCACGCGGCTGGTTGAAAGCGCCGGGGGTCAGGTACTGCAAACAGTGCGCCAAAAACGATCGCGCCCCCATCCGCAGACAGTTGTCGGCGAAGGCAAAGTGCAGGAAATTTCCCTCACCGCTCAGACGATTAGCGCTAACCTCGTAGTATTCGATCGTGACTTGTCCGCCGCACAAATACGTAATTTGGAAATTCAAATTGGTATCCGTGTAGTCGATCGCACGGAGGTGATTCTCGACATCTTTGCCCAAAGAGCTCGATCGAGCGAGGGTAAATTGCAAGTCGAACTCGCTCAGTTAGAGTACACTCTCCCTCGGCTCAGAGGTCGCGGTCAGGCACTATCGAGACAGGGTGGCGGCATCGGTACCAGAGGCCCAGGGGAAACCAAGCTAGAAACCGAACGGCGGACGATCGCCAAACGCATTTCTCGATTGCAACAAGAAGTCAATCAACTACTCGCTCACCGCTTCCGGTTGCGACAGAACCGACACCACCATGAAGTACCCTCAGTCGCAATCGTCGGCTACACTAACGCGGGTAAATCGACTCTACTCAACCTGCTTACCAATTCCGAGGTTTATGCGGCAGACCAACTATTTGCCACCCTCGACCCCACCACCCGAAAACTGACTATTCCGGGCGCTATCACCGGAGAACCTTTGTCGATCGTCCTCACAGACACAGTGGGCTTTATTCGCGAACTACCCCCCGCCTTGATCGACGCTTTTCGGGCTACCCTCGAAGAAGTTACTGACGCCGATGCTTTGCTGCACCTGGTCGATCTGTCTCATCCCGCGTGGCAGAGCCAAATTCGATCGGTGATGAATATTTTGACAGATATGCCCGTAACTCCCGGGCCAGCGCTGGTCGTTTTCAATAAAATCGATGCCGTAGATGAAGGTACTCTCGCCCTCGCCCGAGAAGAGTTTCCTCAAGCCGTATTTATCTCTGCGGCCAAAGGTCTGGGGATGGAAACTCTCCGCGATCGACTAGCTCAGCTCATTCAATACGCTCTCTACCCTCGGTAAATACTTAAACATTACCCTTAAGTAGTTGACATTCGGGAATACACGTACATATACTGAGGACATACCTTGTCAAAATATGAGATCATAAAAGAGTAGTTAGATTGTGCATTGCAATGTACAATACAGCAACTCAAGTTTGCGATCGGTAGAATAATTAATCTCAGGAGGCGGTCAAGGTAAAAACACTCTTTGTTAATGGCTGTAACGGCTGTTGGTTGAGAGGTTGCAAAAAAAGATGTTGCTTCAAGCAGTACAAACCCCTAATGTGATGTCAACGTCAAAGAAAAAAGGTAAAAGAAAATAAGACTACTAAAGTGTTTGGGCGATCGTCTCAAGCGCTATACTATCTTTTACAGGCGTCCACTAGAGACAACACCCACTTACTTATTCTAGCAACTCTGAACTCCTTGCCCGTCTTGCAACGCTAATCTGTAACACTATTTCTACTCCCCGATTTTACCACTGTTTTACTAAATAGTTATGTGTACGCCACTGGCAAAACTAGCAATTGGAATCTGGGCCACAATGGCAACAGGGTTCTACTATCTAGCTGCCGCCCCTCCGGCTTCAGCAATAGACGTGTGCGGGCCCGGAAACTTCTCAAGTGCCTGCGTTCCTAGCGGTTCGGCCACGACTCAATCACCAGAATCCCTGCGAGATCCGGTAGCATCGCCACTGGCCACCCCAGAGCTGCTGATAGTCCCATCGCCGCTGGCAATACCAGACCCGCTACCATCCGTACCGTCGCTGGGCATACCAGACCCGCTACCATCCGTACCGCCGGTAGTTGAATCACAGATACCGATAGTACAGCCGACAGTACCGCCCACAGTACCGCCGCCGGTAGTCGCATCACCACCACCGATAGTAGAACCCACAGTGCCGCCGTCGCTAGTCGAATTATCACCACCACCAGCAGCCATAATAATTCCACCGTCGGTACTCCAACCATTGACGCCAGTCCCAAGCCCGACACCCTCGGCTCCACCAATAGTGCTGCCTTCGCAGTCGAGTTTTGTAAACATCTATAGATCAAACAACAACGCTCTGAGGACAACAGCTATCCCAGAACCCGGTACTGTGGTAGCACTCCTGCTAACAGGCGTAGGAATCATCTGTTCGGGTAAAAAACGAAACAAGCAGGTTGGTCAGCAACGGTAGGCAGGCCCAAGCTGCTGCCTGTTTTCAAAATCTCTCCGTTTTTTGTTGAAGCGTGGGTGTTTTTTTTTATTTTTAGGTTTAAATTAAATAAAATTGTATAAATAATCACTTCACAGCTTGCTGGCTGCAAGCATATAAAAATTAAAATAAGATTGGTTAAGATTACCGAAGAAATGGGTCTAAAGCTCCGTCGTTCACGACGGCTTTTTCTTTGTCTTGAGACTCCTAATTAACTCTCTCAATACGTCTGTCTTGGTTCTGCCAAAAGCCTTGCAATACTCTTCTAAAATCTCAAACTCAAATTCTTCGATCCTGAAATCTAGTCGCTTCTTCATACTATTTCCGGTCTTATGCTGTACAATAGTAGCATGAAAGCAAGATATAAGTATCGATTCTATCCGTCCAAAAGCCAGCAGCAGAGCTTAGCTCAGTTGTTTGGTTGTGTTCGCGTAGTTTGGAATGATGCTCTTGGGATCTGTAAGGACTCTGAAAAGCTGCCTAAAAATGGGGATCTGCAAAAGATCGTCATCACTCAGGCAAAAAAAACTGATGAAAGAGTCTGGCTTGCGGGTGTGTCTGCTGTTCCTTTGCAACAGTCAGTTGCAGATTTAGGGACAGCCTATCAAAACTTTTTCAACTCTCGCAATGGCAAGCGGAAAGGGTCAAAGATGGGATTGCCCCGATTCAAAAAGAAGCAGGGCAAGCAATCGGCACGATTCAATAGCAATGCATTCTCTATCAAAGATGGACTGGTTTACCTGGCTAAGGTTGGGGATCTAAATCCAATTTGGTCTAGAGTATTGCCATCTGAACCTAGTTCAGTAACGGTCATCAAGGATACTGCAAATCGCTATTTTTTGAGCTTTGTAGTTGAAGTTGAGTCTATTAATGTTGCCGTTAAAAACCAAAGTATCGGCATTGATTTAGGCATCAAAACCTTTGCTTTTATGAGCAACGGTGAAAAGGGCCAAAGCCCTAGCTATAGCAAGTTAGACCGCAAAATTAGGAAGCTTCAGCGGAAGCTAATGAAGCGCCAGGTTAAAGGTTCTAACAGGCAGAAGAGAACCAGTTTGAAGATTGCAAAAAAGCACAACCGCATTGCCGACACGCGCAAAGACTTCTTGCACAAGCTATCAACCAAAGTGGTGAGAGAAAACCAATCCATTATCTTGGAAGATTTAAACGTGTCGGGAATGGTCAAAAACCGCAAACTCTCAAGAGTAATTAGCTTGCAGGGTTGGCGAGAGTTCAGGGTGTTGTGTGAGGCTAAAGCTGAAAAGTTTGGTCGTCAGTTCACGGTGATCAGTCGGTGGGAACCGACAAGTCAAGTTTGCTCTGATTGCGGGTTCAAGTGGGGCAAGCTCGATCTTAAGGTCAGGACTATCACTTGTGTGAGTTGTGGATCAGTCCACGACAGAGACGAGAACGCAGCTAAGAATATTAAAAAAGTCGGCACCGGGCATGGGCACGACTCTAAATGGGCACAGAGAGAAGGTAAGACTGGCTTGCCAGCACATCTCAGCGAAGTGTCAAGAATCCCTGTCGCTTAAGCGCGGGGAGTATGTCAAAATAAAAAAATATTGTGATTGTTTGAGCGTTTAATGACCCCTAAAGTAGAAATTTACACTTGGAGAACCTGCCCGTTTTGCATTCGTGCCAAAGCACTACTAAAGCGAAAAGGGGTGGAGTTTACAGAATATGCGATCGACGGAGATGCCGCAGCACGCGATCGAATGACCGATCGAGCCAACGGAGGCCGCAGCCTACCCCAAATATTCATTGACGACCAACACATAGGCGGTTGCGACGAAATCCACGCACTTGATGCTCAAGGCCTACTAGATCCGCTGCTAGCAAAATAAGCGATTCGCCGTTGAATTTTGAGTTTCCCCAAATTTTCCTACGAACAAGTTTTAGTTATAACTGACCATGAAATTTGCATTCATCATCGATCCGCTCGATCGACTAATTCCAGGACACGATACCAGCGTAGCGCTGATGGAGGCCGCTCAAGAGTTGGGTCACGAAGTCTGGGCGACTCAAGCCAACGAATTAAGCGTCATCGGTGGCAAAACCTGGGCAATGCTCAGTCGTGTGATGCTCACTCCAGTAAAGCTGGTAGAGGGACGCTGGGAGGCGACTGAGGCTTGGTACGAGGCTCAACAGCCTACCTTGCAGCTTCTCGAAACAATGGACGCAGTATTTATGCGGACTGATCCGCCAGTCAACGTTCCTTATCTCTATGCTACTTACCTCTTAGACGGCATCGATCCCACCAAAACTTTGGTAGTTAACAGTCCCAAAGGATTGCGGGCGGCGAATGAAAAGATGTACGCTTTGCAATTTGAGGGAGCGATCCCCGAGACAATTGTTTCTCAAAACAAGCAGGTAATTCGGCAATTTGTTGAGAAAAAAGGCGCAGCAGTTCTTAAACCTTTGGGTGGCAAAGCTGGCGAAGGAATTTTGTTTCTTGAGCCGGGCGATCGCAATCTCAACTCCCTGGTCGAAATTAGCACTCAACAAGGGCAAGTTCCAGTCATGGTTCAGACTTATCTGCCGGAAGCAAAAGACGGAGATAAACGAATCATCCTCTTGAACGGGAAGCCGATCGGTGCTCTCAACCGCATTCCCACAGGTAATGAGTTTCGTGGCAACATGGCTGTTGGCGGCCGAGTCGCAAAAACCGAAATCACCGATCGCGAACGTCAAATTTGTACTCAGTTAGAACCAGTGCTGCAACGAGACGGATTGTACTTTGTCGGCATTGATATCATCGGCGGTTATCTCACCGAAGTTAATGTCACCAGCCCTACAGGGATCAGAGAAATTGACTTGTTTGACGGTGTTAGTTTGGGCAAACAAGTAATTGAATGGACTGTCTCGCAGGCAGAAGCTAGAAGGAAGAAGCTAACAGAGAATTAGTCATGGGCTAGATAATTTTATTTCCTAAAATCAAAAAAAAACGTCTTTTTTTTAGAGCAAAAAGCTTGACTTTGAGACTCGTTTGAAGTACCATTAGATAATGGGAGTGGTGACAAAATTAAAATTTAAGTCACCACTCCCATTATCTAAAGTATACCTCGATAATCTACAAAAATCAATAGGCAATAGTTACTTTTTTAGGAAATTTTTTAACAAAATTACAAAAAACCAGTTTATTCAACAATATCTTCATAAATCCATCTATGGGCCAGCTTTTGTACGAGAAAACAAGATGGCACTCCGAAGCTTTCCTATCTTAAAATTATCTGCGTTAATCTATCTGCATTAATCTGCTTTCAATCTGCGGTTGACCTCTCAATCAAAGACTGAATCCCCAATCCCCAATAATTAAATTATGTCAAAAATTGGCGTTGCAATAGTCGGTACAGGTTTCGGTCAAAAAGTTCACATTCCCGGATTCCAGGCACATCACCGAACAGAGGTTGTGGCTGTCTATCACCGGAATTTAGACAAAGCTCAGGCGATCGCCTCTACCCACAATATTCCCTACGCTTGCAACTCGATCGCAGATATAGTCGCCATCCCCGAAGTAGCGGGTGTCAGCATTTCCACACCGCCATTCTTGCATTTTGAAATGGCAAAAACTGTCTTAGAAGCAGGCAAGCATTTATTTTTAGAAAAACCCACAGCCCTGACAGCAAATGAAGCCAAGGAACTTTACCGCTTGGCAAACAACGAATCTCAAACCGATGTTAAAAATGGTGATTCGAGAGCAATTGCCACAATGGACTTTGAGTTTCGCTTCATCCCCGCATGGCAAATGCTAGCAGAATTATTAGCAACAGGATATGTCGGAGAAAAGCGTTTAATTAAGATTGATTGGTTGGTTTCCGGCCGCGCCCCTTCGACTCGCCCTTGGAATTGGTACGCGCAAAAAGAGCGCGGCGGCGGAGTTTTGGGCGCTACAGGTTCTCACGTTTTTGATTATATTAGCTGGCTGTTCGGCCCGGTGCAAAGGCTTTCTGGACAATTGACTACAGGGATTTCGGCGCGGCCCGATCCGCAGGATTCGGGAAATTTAAAATTAGTTGATGCGGATGATTCTTGCACGTTGATGTTGGAATTAGGCGGGGGAATACCTTGTCAAGTTTGTTTGAGTTCTGTTACTTATCAAGGGCGGGGACATTGGCTGGAAATTTACGGGAGTAAGGGTACTTTGGTTTTGGGAAGCGACAATCAGCAAGATTACGTCCACGGATTTCGCCTGTGGGGTTCTCAAGGTGGAGAACCTTTGGCTGAAATCAAAATTCCCCAAAGATTGGAGTTTCCTCAAGTTTATCCAGATGGCAGAATTGCGCCGTTTATTCGAGTAGTAGATAGGTGGGTAGAAGCGATTGATGCGGGAAAATCTTTGATACCGTCGCTCAGAGAAGGGGTTTACTCTCAGTTGTTGATGGATTTGACTCAGGAGTCGAATGCTACGGGAACTTGGGTAGATGTACCAAAGTTAGAGAAATTTTTGGGCGGCAGGTAAAAGTAAAAACTCCGAAAGCAATCTCTCGCGCTCGATCGCACCCAAACCCGATAAACTACGAATAGTTAAAGTCGATCGACCTCTATATCAGCAAGTTGGTAGTTGTGAATGGCGCGCCCTGAAAGTCCTTGCCTCAGTATAGCGATCGCTCGCCTGAGAACCTCTGGGGTAAACCATTTTGCCACTTGGGTTCTACAAGCTCCATATCCGAGCGGGTACGTTCACCATGACTGTATGTGGCCTGATACCCTTTCCGAATCTTGGAAAGCTTGGCAGGAAATGTTTTCGCCCTCCGGGACAATTCACGAATTGCCCCTAAATCCTGATGGCAGTTTCGTCTCGCCCCAAAACAACCAGAATATACTGACAGAAACTCAACAACGAACCCCAGACTCGCTACAGATATCTCCACCGATGCGCTCTGGGCCGCTCCAACTCGGTCGAGAGGGGTGGGTGAACAGGGGAGAGCAGAATCCGCAGCAGCCGCCGGCTAGCTACAGCAGTCGCCTGATGCAGCAGTTGGGGATGAATCTTTGGCAATGGCTGTTTGAAGGGCCGATTCAGGGTAGTCTTCAGGAAAGTAAAGGTATCGCGATCGGGCAAAGTCTACCTCTGCGAGTGCGTATAGACTTGCGCGAACCGTATTTAATTGCTTTGCCTTGGGAAATTATGCAGCCTCAAGCCGGTCAACCGGCAATTTCTCTGTCGCAGCAACTACTTTTTAGCCGTACTACGAGCAATGTTGAGCCTTTGCCGCCCCTGCGTCCTGCGGAATCGCTGAATATTTTGCTAGTTTTGGGACAAGCAGAACCGGCCCGCAGCGCTCATTCTGTATTTTCTAGTGGCAATAACCGTTATTTGCAGTTGGAAGAAGAAGCACTCGCCCTAGCTGGCGTTCTCGAAAGTGCTTTTCAAAACGACGACAGCGACAAATATTTCGACATCAGTGTTCCGACTCGCGTTGATACTCTGATCGAACCGACTCCGGCGGAACTAATTGCTCGGCTGGAAACGGAAGATTATAACATTCTGTTCTACGCCGGCCACGGAATACCTGGCCCCGACGGCGGTTTGCTGTTTTTGGGGCCGGATACCGCGATTAATGGTACTGAATTGGCTCAGGTTTTGGTTCGGTGCCGCGTGACTCTGGCGGTGTTTAATGCCTGTTGGGGAGCTCAGCCGGCGGTGGAGAGGCTTGTTGACTCAACTAACGGCCAGCAACAGGCGATCGCCCGCAGCAGTTTAGCCGAGGTGCTGATCCATCACGGGGTGCCGGCGGTGTTGGGAATGCGGGACTCGATCGCCGATCGCGAGGCCCTGAGTTTTATCCAAACTTTTGCCCAAGCTTTGGCCGGACGAATGTCGATCGATCGCGCCGTCGCCGTCGCCCGACAGCAGCTACTGACACTGTACAAGTTCAATCAACCGGCTTGGACACTGCCCGTACTGTATATGCACCCAGAGTTTGACGGTCAACTGACTGAACCAGTAGATGACCTGAAAACTGAATTACCTTTGAATTCTTCTACTTGGCTGGGACGTTTGCCGTCTTGTGCTTATTTGCGGGGGCGCGATCGACCAAATGTCAAATCTAGCGAATCTAGCAATCAGGTTTGGCCGATTACCGCTGGTATGGTTCGAGTCGGACGCTGGGAAGAAAACGACGTAGTGATTCGAGAACAGTGGGTTTCCCAGAAACACGCCGAGATTTTCTGTCGCAACAGTATTGGAGATAGCCGGGGTGAGTCTAGCTACTTCTTGCGCGATTTTTCCCGCTACGGCACTCTAGTTTTGGGGGCTGAGGGATGGGTGAGAGTTCACCACCAAGAATTATTGCTGCGCAGCGGTACTCAGCTAAAATTTGGTAGTTCTCAAGGTCAAATTTTTGAGTTCACTATTGAGGTTCCAAAAACTTCGGGCTACAGTGAGACTGATTGCGGAACGAATTAAGGTGCGGGTGTAGCTAATGAAGGCGATCGGCGATCGGAACAGTAAACTTTCGGACGCCCGTGTCTCAAATCTCAAGTTAAAAGAGTTACTCACAACTGGCAACTCGCACTTGGCAGAGTCCACATTCTGTATTTTCCTTTTCCCACTTAGGTATTACATCATGGCTATCCAATCTCCTGATTCTCAATATTTTTCCGACTCGCAAACTCAAACTGAGATGGAACTGCTCGCCACAATTGTTCAGACTGATGTTGCTTATCCTTGGAATCCTGCACAGCTTGAATCAGAATCTTATTTGGCTGAGCTAGACCAAGAATTTGCACTATTTGATTCGTTCAGCGACAGCGATATTGCCGAGAAGTCGCAGATTTTATTCGCGCAATTAGAACAAGTTTGGCTCGCGACTGCTTTACAAAAGTCTTTGGGCGAGAAATTTGCTTGTGTTCCTCAAGATTTTCTATCCCGCATCGCTAAAAGCGTCCAAAACGCAACTGTTAAGTATCAAGCTTTAGCTGACCAAATGGTTGAGTGTGTGTTAGATATTTTGCCTCAGTGGGATGAGGAAGATTTGCAGGTGTTGGCGCGTCCTTTGGCTTATGCAATGCGAGAGGTTGATTCGGAAGGAGTAGAATTGGTCATGACTTCTAGAAAATCTTGGACTGAATTGTCGGAAATAGAACAGGCCAGAGTTGGTCTGGCTGTCGCCCGCTATGCAATCTCGCAATTGGCAATTTCTGATTAGTTGTTTGATAGCTGAGTTTTTGTGTTGCAAAATCGGTAACTTTTTTAAATTAATATAAAATTAATCTACCTTTAGTTAGATGTAAAATTCGTCTAATTATTAACCTTTACGGATTGCTATAATTTGATATAGCAGTCCTATTTTGATTTGTATAGACCATAATTTTGGGCACGAGAACAACCGCGCCCAACGCTTAGGACTGAGATGTTACACCATTTTCAATAAGCTTTTTATGGGGATCTCGCGTGCCCACCCCACCAAAAATATTTTTTATTTTGGAACATTCCCTCCTAACCTTTTGCTGAGAGGCTGCAAGATTTGATTCAGTTGACCGTTGACAGCTACCTCTACGCGGAAGATGGCTTTTGACTTCTCTCGCGACGATAACTAAAGCCTTCTTCATTCTGACTTCTACTATACTTTGCCTAGACTGGATATTGCTGAGCAGTTTGCCACCAAGCAGCCAGTGAACTATCATATTGACTGTCAGAATGTTAAAAAATGTAAATATAGTAAATGGGGTGTCGCAATTTTCAACTGGATTCAACAGGAACAGCAGGAAACCCTGACTGTTGCAGACACGATCGGGAATTTCACATTATGACAACTTCAAGATTTAACCTTCAAGACTTGAAATGCCTCTTTTTTGGGCGGATTTCGCGTGTGCCGGCGGCAACGCTAGTCGTGTTGGGAGCTTTTGCTTTCGTAAGTGCGATCGCCGGAGCCTGGTTTGCCCGTGAAGGCAATGTCAGCAGCATTTTTGCCACAATCGACACTTGGCAGCAAAACCCGCCTGTGTTGCTGCAAGTGCCTGCTGCGAGCAAAATGTATTTGTTAGTGCCGACTTTTGTACTCGTCTCGGCCGCTTTAGCTGCCATCAAAATTTCGCCTCAGCCACAGAAATGGTCGCGTGCTGTTGTCGTTGCCATAGTTCTGGCTTTAACCATTCGCTACGTTTTGTGGCGATCGCTCGCTACTCTCAATTTAAGCGATCCGCTCAACGGTATTTTTAGTTTGGGGCTGTTTTTCCTAGAAATGTTAATGGTTTTCACCACCAGCATTCAACTGTATTTAATGCTGAGAGTGAAAGACAGGCGTCAAGAAGCCGATCGCATGGCAGTTGCAGTTGCAGAGGGCAACTTTGCCCCGTCCGTAGATATTTTGATTCCAACTTACAACGAACCTGCTTTCATTTTGCGGCGCACTGTCATCGGCTGTCAAGCTTTAGACTATGCCAACAAAAAAGTATATTTACTCGACGATACAAAGCGCTCTGAAATCAAATTGCTGGCAAAAGAACTGGGATGTCATTATATAACCAGACCAGATAATATTCATGCCAAAGCTGGAAATATCAATCACGCCACAGGCTTAACTCAGGGAGAACTAATTGTAGTTTTCGATGCAGATTTTATTCCAACTACCAACTTTTTAACCAGAACAGTTGGCTTTTTTCAAAATCCTGAAATTGCCCTCGTTCAAACACCCCAAAGTTTTTATAACCACGATCCCATTGCCCGAAATTTAGGTTTAGAAAATGTCCTCGCACCGGAAGAAGAAGTATTTTATAGGCAAATTGAAATCATCAAAGATAGCGCCGATAGCGTGATTTGTTCCGGTACATCTTTTGTGGTTAGGCGCAGCGCCCTACAGAAAGCGGGAGGCTTTGTCACTGATTCAGTCTGCGAAGATTATTTTACCGGAATTCGGCTGTCAGCAACTGGATATCGCTTAGTTTATTTAGATGAAAAATTGAGTGCTGGTTTAGCGGCTGAAAATATAGAAGCTCATCTAACTCAAAGGTTGCGTTGGGCGCGAGGCACACTTCAGGCATTTTTTATTGATTCCAATCCTTTGACAATTCGTGGCCTCAGATTTGTACAAAGGTTGTCTCATCTGGAAGGATTGCTGCACTGGTTTACGAGTTTAACCAGGGTTTTGTTTTTGTTGATGCCTTTAGCTTATTCGTTTCTAGGGGTAATTCCTTTGCGGACAAATGCCCAGGAATTGCTGTACTTTTTCTTGCCTTACTATTTGGTGCAAGTTACGGTGTTTTCGTGGCTAAATCGTCGATCGCGATCGGCTCTGCTGTCGGATGTTTATTCGTTCGTCCAGTGTATCCCTTTAGCGGTGACGGTGGTAAGTGCGATGCTGAATCCTTTTGAGAAAGGGTTTAAGGTAACGCCGAAAGGAATTGCGAGCGATCGCTTTAGTTTTAACTGGAATATGGGATGGCCTTTGATTGTCTTATTCGCAGCTACAGCATTCAGTTTGTGCCAAAATTTAAACCTTCATTTACTTAAAAATGTGGGTAGTTTACAGTCAATATCCGAAAGTACAGATTTGTTTAAAGGTGTAAGTGTGGGATGGATTTGGAGCGCTTACAATTTGCTGATGCTGGGAATTGCACTGCTGATTTTGGTGGATATTCCTAAGCCGGATATTTACGAATGGTTCAATTTACGCCGGGTGGTGCAGTTGAATGTGGGTGGTAAAAGTTTTTGGGGAATAACTACTGTTATTTCGGAAAGTGGCGCTGAAGTTGCTCTGACTGAGCGGCCGGGTTTTGCGGTGAAGAATAAAGGCAGAAAAGATGCTTTTATCGCGGAAGAAACTTTGTCAAAATATGCTACTAGAGGAAGTTTTTCCCAGGGTACAATAGTCAAATCGAGTATCTCGCCAGTGGAGTCAATGCTTGAGTGTGACACAAAGAATCGTTTTGCTAAAGATTTGATTGATTGCGACTCGGCGACTCTGGAAATTATGGAAGAGAAATGTTTGATTCCTGTAGCTAAGATTGAGTTGATTAGCGATAAATCTCAGTTGGAGTCTGGTTTTAGGGATACAGCAGGGTGCAGTTTGGCGGAATTTCCGACTGTACGAATTGTGTTCGATCGCCTAAACATTAGTCAACACCGCTGCTTGATCGAAATGCTATACTGTCGCCCTGGGCAGTGGAAGCGCCAGGAAACGCCCGGAGAATGGCGATCGCTGTGGCTGTTGTTGAGAATTGCCTTTAAACCGAGGGCGGTTTTTGAGAGAAATCGGCGAGTTAGGGCGATCGGAGTTTCGCAACTTTAGTAGATATCAAATCAAATCCGGTAGCATCGTAATTAATATTACCAGAAATCAGGAGATGGCAGTGCCATGTCCTTACCTATTTATACCCGGAGATCCCCTAAATCCCCCTTAAGAAGGGGGACTTTGAGAGCATTCTTATCCCCCCCTTATTAAGGGGGGTTAGGGGGGATCTGCCTTAAGTAAACCGTATTGGAATATAAATATATTGACAGAATATAAATATATTGATAACATAAATTTAGTTATCTTTGCAAAAATTTTCCCACCTATGAAACTCAACTCGTCTTTATTTTATAAAGCGGTTTTGGTAACAAATTTGCTCCTAAGTAACCAGACAAAATTAATTACATAAAGACTGCTTGCTAGGCAAGGGTTTCCGTAAAAATTTTGTGTAATTAATTCTGCGCAACTACTTAGCATCTGTCACTTCTTTCGGTATCGTTGCTCAAGCCCAGACAAGAAGCTCTACCAAAAATTATAAAGCTCAATGTAGTTTTTTCGGACAAAATCAACGACAGGCACAATCGATCAACTGCTCAATCAAGCAGAGTCTCACCCAAATTACAATTATCTGGGAGGATGGATTCACAACTAATGTGGCGACTTCAGAAGACGGTGTTTGGCAATCAATGCCATCTCGATCCCTCGCCGGAGTAACATTTTATGCCGGTAGTGGAAAAGTCTCTAGAGTTGAAATTTACGAAGGCCCCGGTAAAGGTATTCTTGTTGTCAATCCTCTTTGAACTAAGTTCAAAATAACCCGCTTTATTTGAAAAATCGTGCATCTATCAGAAAGATGACGATGGCGGTTTAGGGGTTGGTGCATTGGGAAGAGTACGAGTTGGTGGCGGTGGAGTCTGGATCTTTGCGCCACTGCGACTTGCAAACCACCAAATACCTGTGCCTACGATCGCGATCGTCATCATCAGAGATAACATAAAAACCGGGGCTTTATTTTTTTGGGACATAACTACCAAATTTAAGATTTCAGCTATAAGATAAATCATACCTAGTCAATTGATTAAAATTAATTTACATACCAGAAATTGAGGGCAATTCTTCGCAAATCTCTTCCCCTGTGCCAAAATCTGTAAACTGGTGCACCTCTGGTTCATGAAATGCTAAAACAATATCTTCCTTAGGCACTCCCAATTCGACAAGTTGGTTAGCAATTCCGACTTCAGTACCGTCATGCTGAATCCAAATTTTTTCACCCTTGATGTCAAGATGCAAAATACAGCCAAAATCGCGTTTATTTCCACGCCAACCAACATACAGCAATTGATAATGATCTTGCTCGCTATCGAAAAGAGTTTGCACTTCATATTCTTGGGCATTGCGTTGTATCGAAGCCCGCTTTCGCCTTTCTGAAAGTAGATGACGAATGTATTCCCGATATTGCTCTATAGCCATTGAACAATAACCTCCTGTTGTACATTATAAATCATCAATCGTATTTGATAAGGATCGCGAATTAAATAACTTACAATTTTAATTATTGTGGAACAGGCATCCTGCCTGTTCAAGACGGGCCGGACATCCCACAAACTTTTGTAAATTATTTAATTTGCGATCATAAGCATTTTTGGTTGGCCAGCGATAGAATTTACTACTGAATATTATAACCTACATTTGGCACTTGCCAATAATTTATAAACCCGATATCGGGACAAATTCGTAACCATAACTGGTGCGATTTCCCGGTTGAATAATTACTAATTGCACTGCTCGATTCCGATCGCCCGAAGGTAAAAATCGAATCGGCCCCGATGCTCCTGTTGCCGAAAAATCCGACGCCGATAAAGCTTGTTGAATCCCGGTACGAGTCGGATTGCGCCCTAAACCGACAATTAATGCTGTCGCCGCATCGTAGGCTAAAGCTGTGCGCCAACTTACTTCTCCATTCCAAAGTTGTTTGGATGTTTGGGGAAAGTTTGACTGCGGATTTGCGAGAATGTGCCAAGGAACCGCGAGCACCATATTTGTTGCTCCCGCGCCTCCGACTTGCAGCATTTTCGACGTATAAGCGCCGTCTCCTGCTAATAGTGGTAGTCGTTTGGCGTTTACTTGCACTACTTGCAAAGCTTGGTCGATAGTGGCTGAATTGGATGCTAACATAATCACTTCTGCTCCTTGGTCGATCGCACTTTTAACACTTTCGGCAGCATTAAAATTGCCCTTAGCAAAGTCCAATTCCGATACTATTTGTCCTCCATCTCCGTAAAGAGCAGTCGCGAATTCATCTTTTAAAGATTTGCTGTAGCCGCTAGCAGAATTGAAAAAAATAGCAGCTTTTTGCTTTTGCAATTTTGTCAGCATATAGCGGGAGAGAGCATTAGCCGCAAACCGATCGCTCTGCACTGTCCGAAATATATTACTGCCAACTCCAGAAAGCTGTACCGACGTACTTGTGGGAGAAATTGCGACTAATTGATTTTGTTGATAAACCTTGCTAGCTGCTAGCGTTGTATCAGAACCAAAATGCCCAATTACTCCTAAAATTTCTGAGTTAGTTGCTAAAGCAGTGGCAATTTGTGAGGCAATTTCTGGGTTGTTGTCGTCGTTAGCAATTAGCACTTTTAATGGAGTACCCTTAATGCCGCCGCTTTCGTTGATTTCATTTTGAGCTTGAGCGATGCCCCGCAGAATTTCTAGAGCAGCATTCATATCAGCACCAATGGGAACCGCTGCGGCAATTGTGTAGGATTTGCGATCGCCGATGCGGGCATTGTTGAGGTAAATTAGTGCTTCGGGATCGTTGCGATTGGTTTTTAGCGATGCTTGTAAGTCGGAAATAGCCGCGTTGTAGTTGCCAGAGGCGATCGCCTGTATTGCTGATTGTTTGGTTGTGGTTGCTTGCTCTGGAATTAACAGTTTTTTTCCGCCACTCAGACGCTGCTGAATTTGCTGCTCTGACTGCGGCGAGCTTCCTGTCGAAGACTTGGAAATCGTCTGATTTTCTGGTGATAAACCTCCAACATTGATATCCTTGCGGCTTGTCAGCCACCAAATACCTGCACCTCCTAGCCCGATCGTAAATAGGAGCGATAATACGAGAACCACGGTTTCGTTTTTTTGGGACATGACGACACAGTTTGAGATTTTAGGTTTTAGATTCAACTCAGGAAGGAAGAAGGAAGAAGGAAGAAGGAAGAAGGAAGAGGCAGGAGGCAGGAGGCAGAAAAAGTAATCTAATTATATTTTTACATTTTTTTTTATTAATTTTAGACTAAGTGCGAGGCACTCAGCAGTATAATATCCCCAAGTCCTAGGCAGGATTTTATTTTTGCAGGTAACTATGTATAAGTTAACTCTGGAATGGATGGAAGGGAATCAGGAGCGATCGCAAACCTTCACTTCCACAAGCCATACAAAACAACGAGGTGCAATTCGTATCGGTCGCGATCGAGACCAGTGCGACTTGGTACTAAGTGAGAACGAAAGAAGTCTGTCTCGCTTGCACGTTGAAATATTTTTTAACACCAGCACTAATAAATTCTGGGTGCGAAACCTGACGCGGGAACAGCTACTGGCCAAACGCAACCCGGTAATTGTTGACGGGCAAAAAATCTTGGAGGAAGAAGCACCTGTGAAAGTTGGCAGTCAGATTCAACTGGGAAAAATACTTTTAAAAATAAGAGCGATCGAGCAACAGCAACCACAAATAAATCAGCCTTCCCCTCAGCCAGTTTACGGCATAAAATGTCCCACAGGTCACATTCTGCCCCATGATTATCTCGGTCTTTTTTGTCCGCACTGCGGCAAAGGCATACAATCGGGAGAATCACAAGTATTGAGGTGATGATAGTCAGGAATATCGGGATAATACCATTTGAAATTTTAGAAGTTGGAATGAGTAATGACGATCGCCAAAAGTGTAAATTATCAAGTTTAGAAAAATCGTAATGTGCGATCGCACATCAGTAATTTAGTTGTTGTGAGGAAGGTTATGCAAATTCAATTGAGTTGGGAAGATCCCGTCACCGGAGAAATGAGGCAGCCTGTTTTCAATATTCCTGTGGCATTAGGCAGAGAAATCAGTCAGATGCCCGCCAGCATTGATGGACAGCCTGTTTCGCGGGCAGTATTCCGAAGTGAAGAAATTTCGCGGTTTCACGCATTGATCTCATCAGTGGGTGGTCAAATGTCGATCGCCGATCGCAGTGCCAACGGTACATTCCTCAACGGCAAAAAGATTGTGGGAGCTACGAAACCCATAGCTAACGGAGATACAATCCAAATTGGGCCCTACAGTTTGGCGATCGGACTATTAGTAGCAGCAGCAGCACCCACCAAAGTTCTCGCCCCAGAATCAACAATTATCTTCAATCCCAATACAAACGTTCTCAATTCTCAACAAGCCCAAGTACAACAAAATGCCGCCCCATCGCCCACGATATCTTTCAATCTAGATACCGACGCCCTCCAAACACAAATACCTCAAATCCCTCAAACTCCTCATACTTTAACTGCTTTTCCGCCGCCAGAGATATTTGCAGGCGATCGAGTATCCGTCCAAGAATTGCGCGCCACCGGCAAGCAAATTGAAGAAACAACCTACGTAGGGATTGGCGGCGGCATGGGAACATTTGTTTGGGTAGATACGATCAGAACTTGCGGAGTTCCCCGCGAACAAATAGCAGTCATCAGCTTAGAAACCAAGCCCTATGGACGCTATCAAAGACTCTGCCGCAACTCCCAAATTCCACCCCACGAAAGAATTCGATCCGGTTCCGATTCCTGTCCCGACAATATTTGGGGATGGCCCGGATACGCACTACGAGAATCCGCCACTAAACTCGCTTCCGGTCAAATTCTTTCTGGATTAAAGCACCTGTGGCAAGTTTTTTCCGAACCCGTATTTGCCGATACTTATACACCACAAGCTCAAAACGTTTTCGCCTCAATGGACAGAGAAGCAAAACGGATTGGTTGGGACGAAATACTCCGTTACGGGCGTGTTCGAGGTATTCGGAAAACCGACGACGGCAGATATGCGATCGCCTACTCCGTACCCACACCAAATTCCAGCAGCGAACACCGATATTTAGTAGCAAAATATATCCAGCTAGCCACCGGCTACCCAGCAATTAGATTTTTGCCAGATTTGCAAGAATACCGCGCCAAAACCGGTGATTTCAAATCAGTAGTAAACGCTTATGAAGAACACGAACACGTTTACAAACAGCTAGCGAGCCAAGGCGGCATTGTCATTGTCCGCGGGCGAGGAATTGTTGCTTCGAGAATCTTGCAGCGACTCAATGAAATTCGCTCTTCAAACAATCAGATTAACATTATAAACTTAATGCAATCGCCCAAACCCCAAGGCAACAAATTCGGTTTCGCCCAGAGATACGTAGAAAATCAATGGGAATTCCAACCTTATAACTGGCCAAAAGGCACTTGGGGCGGCGATATGCGCGCCATCTTAGAAGCAGCCAGTCCCCAAGGAAGGTACGAAATGCTAACAGCTTTGGGCGGTACAACTACCGCCAGCCGTCAAGATTGGCGCAGCATAGTTAAGACAGGAATCCAAGCAGGATGGTACACCATTAAATTCGGTCAAGTAGAGCGAGTAGAGCAACAAGCTGGCAAATTAATCACCTATATCAAAAGTGGAAATTATGAAGGAATAGAAAAAATCAAAGCCGATTTTATTATCGACTCCACCGGTTTAGAAGCTAAGCCAAAAGACAATCCTTTGTTAGACGATCTAATTACTCACTACAATTTGCTACTCAATCCCTTTGGCAGACTTCACGTTGCCAACGACTTTGAAATAGTAGAAATGCGGAACGACAAAGCTCGAATTTATGCTGCTGGAGTGATGACGCTGGGAGGGCCTTATGCACCAGTTGACACCTTTTTGGGATTGCAATACGCCGCACACCGTTCAGCCGAAGGTTTAGCCCGAGCCAAAGCTCCCAAAATTCGCCATCTCGAAGGTATTGGCTCCCTTTGGCAATGGCTGAAATGGGCAACCAATCAATCTCCTTAGTTATTAGTCATTAGTCAGTAGTCAGTAGTCATCAGTCATCAGCCAACAGTCAACAGTCAACAATCAACAGTCAACAATTAACAATCAATTATGACACCCACACTATTTGGCCGCTGGCAAACGCGCATATTTCTGTTAGCTACCGTTGGAGTTCTAGCCTCATTACCATTTTATTTGGGTTACTTAGGAACTCAATACAACCCAATTTACTTTTGGGTATTATTTTATGTAGGACTTTTAGGATTAGCTTGGGATGTCCTCTACAACTTTTTGCAGCAATTTATGTGGGATCGAGATTGGCCCGGTGTATTTCAATTCTTTGCTGCAATTGTCGAAGGAGTATTCCTCGGTTCCACAATCGAAATCTTTGGCTTACCCTACATTCAGCAAGAATATTTTAAGATACCAACCTTTATCCTGCATTACAGTTTAGTTTGGGTATCCGTCTATCTTTCTGCTTGGGTGATGATGCGGCTGCTGTTTCCTCGGTGGCGGTTTCGGGGCGGACAATGGGTTGGCAAGTGGCCGAGAAGCATTCATTAGTCATTAGTCATTAGTCATTAGTTATCTTCCCCGATCGGCTTCGCCGAAGGGTAGTCAAGCTTCATTTCTTATGTAGGGTGCGCACTGCGCACCTTAGCCTATCACTAGCACATAAACCAAGTCCTATAACCAATATTCTTGTTGCTGATTTGGAGTATGATTTGCCTCCGGAATTTAGAGTAGGGGCAATTCATGAATTGCCCCTACTCTAAATTTCAGGGATAGCTATAGCGAGTGAATCCTGCCTAAATTCAGCAACGCCTATTTTTGCATCAAACATTAACAAAAATTACAAACAGAGGCGATATGAAAATCAGTTATTTCGCAACCATTTTCACTGCTGCAATTGTAACTTTAGGACTAGCTACTAGCTGCGGCAACTCAGATAGCAACACAGCAACTCCTAACGCCGCAGCCACAGCATCAGCAAGTCCAACTGCTGTTAATAAAAAAAATACCAATCCAACTGCTGTCAAAACTGACAAAGTGCTTCCGAATGTATTTTATAGCGAAGGAGGAGTAGCGATTCGAGGTACCGATCCTGTAGCCTACTTTACCCAAAACAAGCCTGTCAAAGGCAACCCAGAATTTACTCACAAATGGGGCAATACTACTTGGCAATTTGCTAGCGCTCAAAATCGGGATCTATTTGCTAAAAATCCTGAAAAATATGCGCCTCAATACGGTGGCTTCTGTGCTTGGGCTGTGAGTCAAGGTTATACAGCTTCTACCGATCCCGATGCTTGGAAAATTGATCATGGTAAACTTTATCTGAACTACAATTCTGCTGTACAGTGGGGTTGGCAAAAAGATGTTTCTGGGAATGTTGCTAAGGGTGATAAAAATTGGCCTGCACTTGCTAAGGATAAGGACAAAAAGTGATTTTAAATTTGCGATCGCCAACTCTCGGAAGCAATTTCTAGCATTGACGATCGCCTCGCAGAACTCGCAATTACAAGTACATAAAAAACTTCAACAAGTCTTTTTCTTAATTATGTCTTTAGATTTTCCTGGATATTCAACAGCGAATGAGGCTGTAACGGCCACAAATTCGATAAAATAATTAAAGTTTGTTGAAATTTATAAAAATAGCTGCAATACTCTATAGCGTAAAGAGGAAAGTTGAAAAATATCTAAAAACAAACTAATTGGATTGTGCTGTCGTTAAGGTAGTAAACATGACCGCTTCTGGCAGAAACAGAGTGTTAAGCTCGGCTAAGCTCAACAGAAGTAGAGGCTCGCTATTTAATTAAATTCGATCGATAACAAAGGCTAAGGTAAAGTTCATGGCAAACTCAGTTTTAAATCAGCCAACCGCAGCAGCAGGAGTGCAGTGGCAGCCAAAAGATATTATCCGCGGCTTAGTGTGGAAAATTGCGATCGCCACCTGGCTATTAATGGCTGTAGGCAGCGCCACGCGGGTGATGAATGCGGGACTGGCTTGCCCGGATTGGCCGCTGTGCTACGGTCAATTAATCCCCACAGCGCAAATGAATTTGCAGGTATTTCTGGAGTGGTTTCACCGTTTGGATGCGGCGGCGATCGGCTTAAGCGCGATCGGGCTTTTAGGACTATCTGTGTTTTACCGCAGCCGCATTCCAAAATGGCTCCCTTGGGCAAGCGCTGGGGCAGTATTTTTAATCGTTTTTCAAGGCATACTGGGCGGCTTGACTGTCACACAACTGCTCAGATTTGACATCGTTACCGCTCACTTGGGAACAGCTTTACTATTTTTCAGCGCCTTGCTAGTCATAGGTTTCATGCTAACTCCCTACGAACATACAGGCAATACGGGTAAATTAGCTTGGATAAGTTCGATCGCAGCATTGTTAGTTTACCTGCAAAGCTTGCTAGGAGCATTAGTCGGCTCTCGATGGGCGCTGCACCAATGTTTTGGTTCCTCAGAATTGTGCTCAGTAATGAACAGCCATATCATCGGTATAGTACCAGCTACCGCAGCCACTTTAGTAGTAGCAATCATGGCTTGGCGGCAGCCCGCCCTAAGTGCAAACTTGCGAAAATTAGGGAATTTAGCTAGTGTTTGTCTGATTGCTCAATTAACTTTGGGATTAGCAACTTTCCGGCTACATCTTCAGGTAGAGCCGCTGACAGTCGCCCACCAAGCCGTCGGTGCTGCATTGCTGGGAACTTTGGTAGCCTTTAGTGTGTTGGCTTGGCGCGATCGGGTTTTATCAGCTTGAAATAGACGTGTTGATTAATTCGGCGGTTGAAACCGCTACTACACAAACGAAGTCCGCTAGAAATAGACGTGTTGATTGATTCGGCGGTTGAAACCGCTACTACACAAACGAAGTCCGCGCAGGCGGACTAAATGACAACTAACAACTAACAATTAATAACAATGCAAGAAGTTCTTACAAACAATAGCCCTCGCCTCCACGAAAACTTTTCGCAAGTGTTGAAAAGTTACTACCAACTTACAAAACCCAGAATTATTTTACTGTTGCTAATCACCACATCAGCAGGAATGTGGATGGCAGCCAAAGGAGAAGTCGATCCGCTATTGCTGGTATCAACTATTACCGGAGGCGCTTTAGCTTCCGCGTCGGCGAATACGATTAATTGTGTCTACGACAGTGACATCGATTATATTATGGAGCGCACCCGGTGGCGGCCGATTCCTTCGGGGCGTGTCAAGAAGCGCGATGCTTTGATATTTGCGATCGCCCTAGCTACGATATCCTTTACATTGCTGACAGTAGTTGCCAACTTATTATCAGCATTGCTAGCGATGTCTGGCATCGTTTTCTACGTCCTAATTTACACTCACTGGCTGAAGCGCCACAGCGT
>CASBQF010000031.1 GCA_949127775.1 Oscillatoriales cyanobacterium PMM_0080 | reverse complement strand
GCATTGGAATTATTAATATTATCAAAATCAGGACACGGCACTGCCGTGTCCCTACACTTAATCGGGCGTAGCATCGCAATTATTAATATTACCGAAATCAGGAGACGGCAGTGCCGTGTCCCTACAATTAATCGGGCGTAGGGACACGGCACTGCCGTCTCCTCTATATCTACAATTAATCTGGCGTAGGGACACGGCACTGCCGTGTCTTCTATATCTGAAAATGACCCAACTAACTAAGCGTCACCCAGTACCAAATGTACCAAAGTGCGAACTCCAAAGCCACTTGCTCCGGGTGCATTACAGCCATTTTCTTTTTCGATCCAAACTGGGCCAGCAATATCTAAATGTGCCCAAGGAGTATCCTTAACAAACTGCTTCAAAAAGAGCGCTGCTGTAATTGAACCACCGTAACGCGGCCCAGTATTTTTCATGTCAGCGTGCAATGCTTTCAAGCCCTCAAAATATTTCTCTTCCATCGGCATTCGCCAAAACTTTTCGCCTGCCAATTCTGAGGCGGCAACTATTTCGGCGGCGACGCTATCTTGAGGACTCCATAAACCCGCAATATCTTCGCCCAAAGCAACTACGCAAGCACCAGTCAGAGTTGCTAAATCGACAATTACGTCAACTCCCAATTTATCAGCAAATACTAAAGCGTCAGCGAGGGTTAAACGACCTTCTGCATCGGTGTTGTTGACTTCAATTGTTTTGCCGTTGGAAGCTGTGAGGATATCTCCAGGGCGCATGGCGCGGCCGCTAATCATGTTTTCGGTGACGGCGCTGATAAAGTGAACTTCGACATCTGGTTTGATGTGTCCGATCGCCTTTGCGGCCCCGAAGGTAGCCGCAGCGCCGCCCATGTCTACTTTCATGATTTCGATGCCGCTACCCGTTGGCTTGATGTTCAAACCGCCGGAGTCAAAGGTTAATCCTTTGCCGACGATCGCAATTTTGCGGCGCGGTGTGCCTGCGGGTTTGTAAGTCAGGTGGATGAATTTCGGCGGCAAGTCGGATGCTTTGGCAACACCGAGAAATGCTCCCATGCCGAGTTTTTCGCAGTCTTCTTGCTCTAAGATTTCTAATTCTAAACCGCATTCTGCTGCTAGACTTTGAGCGGTTTCGGCCATCGTAATTGGGGTGACATAATTGGCCGGTGCTGCGACTAATTCCCGTGCTAAAATGACTCCGGCTGTGATTTGGCGGGCGCGGACGATCGCACTTTCGGTACCTGCAAAACCGAGCAAATGAATTTGTGCTACTTGCGGGCTTTGATCCTCGGGTTCCGATTTGAAACGGTTGTCTTGATGCAGGGATAATTCTACACCTTCGGCGATCGCACTTGCTGTAACATCCGGCGCGTTTTTCCACACCGGAAGGCTAATTCCGAGAGTTAGGCATTTCTCCTTTTTGGCTAACCGGGCGCAAACACCCGCAGCTTGCCGCACGGTGTCCAATTTTAAGTCCTCTGTTTTGCCCAAACCGACGATCGCAATTTTGCGGATCGGACTATTGCCGCCGACACGGGCGATCGCACTTTGGCCCGCTTTGCCCTTAAAATCCACTTCCTGAATCAGCTCTTTCAGCGTGCCAGACAGTTGTGCGTCTAATTCTGCTAAGTCGCCGGTAAGCTCTACCGCGTCCTCAAATAGACCAATTGCCAAGGCATCTCCCGTCCAAACAGAGCGGGCGGTATCGGTGACTAGAAATTCCATGTTTTGATTTACACTTTATATTTTAGATTTTTGATTGTACTTTGTCCTTGGTGGTTTGTCGTTTTTACTTGATGCGGGTAAATAAATCGATCGCCCAAATTCTCTGCTACAGATATAAATAAATTCTGGTACGATATCAGCCAAGTCCGCTGGCGATCGATTCTTTATTCTTAATTATCTTAAATTTTCCCATGAATCAGCGACGCAAAACCCGAGTTTATGTTTTAATGGGCGTTTCAGTTGGCGTAATGGCGATCGGCTCTGTGGTTGGTGCGGCGAAATGGATGGGTGTAAGCCCCTTCCAGAAGGCTCAGCAGCCCGGGAATGCAGCAAATTCCGTCTCTGAAGTCAAAATGCTGGTGTCATTGTCACCGATCGAGCGATCGGCGAAATTGGTTGAACTTGCAGCCACTCAGTCTGCAACTACGAACCCGCCACAGCAAATCTCCCCTCAAAGCCGCGCCCGTTACCTGCTAGCCAATGATTTAATCCAGCAAGGAAATGCCGCCAAAGCATTAACATTATTGGACAAATTAGAGCCAGAATATCCAATTTTAGCTGCTCAAATTGCCCTAAAACGCGCCCAAGCTTACCAATTGAGCGGCGACAAAGACAAAGCACAAAAAGCTTGGGAAGAACTACTAAAAAACTATCCGAGTGACCCAGTATCTGCCGAAGCTTTGTATGTTTTAGGCAAGTCAAAACCAGAATATTGGAAGCAGGCAATTACTGAATTTCCCGCACATCCGCGTAGCGTAGAAATTGCCTTGAATAAGTTAAAACAAAATCCGAATCAGCCGGAGTTGATGCTTTTAGTAGCAAAGCACGGTCATTATGTCAAAGATTATGGCACTATTTTAGAACAACTGGCACTGCGAAACAGCGCCACTTTGAAACCAGAAGATTGGGAAGAAATAGCATTTGGCTATTGGGAAAAACAGGATTACGGTAAAGGAGCGATTGCTTACGGGAAAGCTCCCCGCACTGCCAAAAATCTTTACCGCAAAGCTCGCGGTTTGTGGCTAGACGGCAAAATCCCGGAATCGAGAATTGCCTATCAAGAATTAGTGCGGGATTTCCCCGATGCCGAAGATACTGGTATGGGTTTAATCCGGCTGTCGCGGGTGAGTGATGCCAAGGATGCGATCGTATATCTCGATCGGGTAATCAGCAAATTTCCCAATTATGCCGCCGAAGCTTTGCTAGATAAATCCAAACTTCTAGACAAAGCAGGCAGCGCTCAATCCGCCTCAGAAACCCGCAAGTTGCTATTGACAAAATACAACAATTCTGATAAAGCAGGTGAGTTGCGTTGGGCGATCGCGCAACAGTACGCCAAAGGCGCAGATTTAAAATCAGCTTGGCAGTGGGCGAGGGAATTAACCACCCACAATCCCAACAGCGAACAAGCACCAGAAGCAGCATTTTGGGTCGGGAAATGGGCAAAGCAACTAGGCCGCGAAGCAGATGCCAAGACTGCATTTGAGTACACCATTGTACGCTATCCAGAATCATATTTTGCATGGCGATCGGCAGTATTTCTCGGCTGGCCAGTAGGCGACTTTACCACAGTCCGAGACTTGTCTCCCAAAGTAGTGCAACTCCCTCAGCGCCCCGAACCAACGGCTGGTTCTCCTGCATTAAAAGAACTCTATCAATTAGGTCAAGATAGAGACGCTTGGAATCTGTGGCAAATAGAATTTACCAACCGCGTAGAGCCAACTATTGCCGAACAATTTACCGACGGTTTAGTGCGAGTCGGTGTCGGAGACAATTTAGACGGTTTGTGGATGATTGGGAGTTTGCGACAGCGCGAAAAACCCGATGATAGAACCGAATACTTGGCTCTCAGACAGCAGCCAGCTTATTGGCAAGCACTTTATCCTTTTCCCTACCTAGAAACCATTGTCAAATGGTCGCAAGAACGCAAAATAAATCCAGTATTAGTAACAGCATTAATTCGGCAAGAATCGCGGTTTATGCCCCAAATTAAATCAGTAGTTGGTGCGACAGGTTTAATGCAAGTAATGCCAGAAACCGGAACTTGGGTGGCGGATAAAATCGGTCTCAAAAAGTATTCATTGGAGAATGCGGACGACAATATTAAACTCGGCACGTGGTATTTGGATCACACCCACGACGAGTACAAAAATAACTCGATGTTAGCTGTGGCTAGTTACAATGCTGGGCCGAATGCAGTAGCAGATTGGTTGAAAAGGTTTGATTTTAGTGATCCAGATGCTTTTGCCGAAAAGATTCCATTTCCTGAAACGAAAGGATATGTGAAATCGGTGTTTGAGAATTACTGGAATTATCTACGAATTTACAATCCAGAAGTTAATCAGTTGATGACTGAACATTATGAGGCTGCTCAGAAAAAAGCCAAGCCTTAGTAACAGTTGACAGTTGACAGTTGACAGTTGACAGCGAAGTTGTAGGGTGCGTCAGCAGCGAGTTATTTGAGCAATAATTGACCGTTCAAAGCTGACGCACCCTACTAATTAATCGAGTTCATCGGGATCGATATTTAACTCGCGGAGTTTTGCTGCTAGTCTTTGAGCTCGTTGTTCAGATTCAGCCGCTCGTTGTTCAGATTCATCCGCTCGTTGTTGGGCTTGGGCCACTCGTTGTTCAGATTCAGTCATTTGTTGTTGAGATTCAGCCGCTTGTTGTTCAGCTTCCTCTTGCGGAGTCAGAATTAACTCCCCTTCGAGTGTAAACCAGCGCAACCAAGTGCGATCGATCTTTTCATAAATTCCCTGCCACAAACCCAAACTCAATCCTAACTGAGGAATTGGCAAACATCCGCCAATAAGTTCTGCCTGTTCGTAAACACCAGCCACCAAGCGAAATCCTAAAATTTCATTGGTTGTCCCACTAAAAACAACATAGTAAGGAACGCGCAGAATCTGCTCATAAACATACCATTTTGTCGGAGGTCTTCCTGTCTGGCTAACTGTACGACCTAAATCTTCATCTGCCGTACTTGGAGATAGCAATTCAACTATAACAAACGGGCTAGCTTGCTCTTGCCACATCACGTAACTGAGACGCAGATTTTCGCCTTCGTAGAGTCTAGACACGCCCAAAACAGCAAACCAATCAGGACGTTTGTACCAATTGGAATGTTGCCAATCGTAATAAAGATTGAGGTCAATACCAACAAAAACCTCATCTAAATCAACATTGACAGGTTCAAAAGTGTGCCGCAATAAAGGCGACTGGTAGCAATGAAATTCGTCAGGGAAACCAGGTTCCTCCGGATCTTCGCTTGGTAAATCATACATTGTTGGCAGAGTTTGCCGGGGCGAAAGTGGCGGGTCAGTCTGAGGGAGAAAACGAGTTTTTTCAATCATATTTGCACTCGTAACTTGAAGAATCTATAGCGTGGGGTGGGCATCTTGCCCGCCCGGAACAGGCAAGATGCCTGTTCCACAAAATGAGATTATTAAATAAATTATCGGCATCCCAAGGAATCGCGAGTAGAAACCCCAGTCTGAGAATTAATTCCGCTGGCTTTGCTGCACAATTCTTTAACTTGTGCGCCATCCATAATTGCGTCTGTAAAATCAGCACCAGTGATATCAGCTCCGTCAAAAGTAGAACGCAGCAAAATCGTTTCTGCTAAAATTGCATCGCTTAAATCAGCCTTAGTAAATTTAATTTGATCGATCATGGCATTAGTTAAATTTGCTCCGTGCAAATTCGCCTGAGTCATCACCGAAGCGCTCATAATTGCTCCCCGCAAATCGGCATTAGAAAAATTAGTTAAGTCCATATTAGCGTTAGAAAACTCAGCAGCCCGCAGCACTTGGCCGGAAAAATCGCGTCTTGTCAGTTCAGCGTTGCTAAAGGACAGCGGCGGTGGATAATATTTAGATTGAGCTTGGGCTGCGCGCGGTAGGATGAAGATGGTTAGTGCCAATAGGAATGCTGCTAGTTGCCGAAGTTTCATAAATCTGAGATTCTCGCAAGGTGGGTATTTCGTAGTGTATCCCGAACTTTGGTCGATCGACTAAACAGTTACAATCTCAATTAATAGTGATGGAGATGAAAAAAACGATATGCTAAATTTTTTCTTAACTTGGATAGTAGCGGCCGTTTCGCTGGTGATTACAGCTAAGATTGTACCAGGTATTTTGGTGACGAGCTTTCCGGCGGCGATGGTGGCTGCTGTGGTGATTGGATTTGTGAATGCGGTTGTCAGACCAATTATTACATTGTTGACGCTGCCTTTGAGCATTCTTACTTTAGGTTTGTTTTTGTTTGTGGTGAATGCGATTTCGCTTTCCCTAGCTTCGTGGTTGGCTGGTGCGTTTAGTATTGGTTTTGCAGTTAACGGTTTTTGGCCTGCTTTGTTCGGTGCAATTGTGTTGTCCTTTGTTTCGGGCTTGATTGGTCGATTTGTGAATGCTGGCAGTGTCGAGTCGTAAGGTATTATGTGGGATAGTCGATCGGGCAAACTGCAACCGCTATCGTAACAGAGCCTGGCATTTTTTCCGATCGAAAGACTTTTTTCGGAACTAAAAGGGAATGCGAAGCCCAGATACACTGAGAGAAACGCAGATGATTGATAGATATCTGCGTTTCTTGCTGTTGATGGGCGGTGACAATTTGGGCGATCGCGCAAAGTGCAGCCGCTTCTGCTACGCTGGGCGTGCCGACTGTTTTTGCTACAACATTTGAAGGATTCGGGACTTCGACGGAACTTAAAACATCAGCCGCAAAGGTTTTTAACGGCCAATTTCGCGATCGACAAAGTTCCAGCAACCCGATTTCACCCGATTTAGCGTCTATTGTAGCAATACCTGCGATCGCACCTTCCGCTAAATGATAGGCGCGACATACTTGTGCGATCGCAGTTTCGATTAATTCCCTCGAAGTTCCAGCCTGACAACCTATCCCAATCCACAACACCCTCGGATGCCACTGAACCTTTGGCAAAACCGATTCCGGCGCAAATCTTCTCTGAGTAAAACTAATCCAAATTCGCCCTTTAATAGGTAACAGATTTCCCCCATCCCAATACAAACAATGTTTTTCTGGCAGACTATTTCGCCACAAAGTCGAACCAACTTCTTGAATCACTTCTACAGTTTCCCCTCTCTTCATCACAGCCGCAACTCCCATCCAGTCCCCCGTACCGCGATTCCAACTACTGGGAATACCTAGCATATCTAACGTAAATCCATCGCTCATTATTCAATCATCTATTCCGTACTTTCACTGAGGCTAGAATCTTAATTGTTTTTTTAACATGGTCAAATTAAAACTTGTGTATAATATTTCTAGCACAAACTGCCAACAAAAAAATATTGAATATGGTAGAACTGAACCAGTTACTGTTAGAGTTTGAAAGCAACCTCACATCGGAAGCCGTGACGGAACAATGGAAACAACGTCGCGACAGTTGGATGAGTGAAGTGCAAGCAGCAGTTGATCCATCACAGCTAGCAGAATTTTTAGTTGAATTGGAATCAGACATCGAGTGGGAAGCGGTGCAAAATCACTGGAAACAGCGCCGGGAAAGTTGGGTAGAAGAATGTCAGGTAGCCTCGACTCTTGAAGAAGTATCAAGTTTATTGCTGGAACTAGAAAGTAATACAACTTGGGAAGTAGTGGCCGATGAATGGGAGGAAAATCGGGATAATTGGGCACGGCAAATGTACGAGTTTAACGATGAGTGATATCGACGAGGCAAAGCATAAGAATCTGAGTTACTTTCGCCAGAACCTGGTAACGAGTAGATGGGTGCAGCCTACAAACTACGATTAGTTATAGCAACCGCACCCGGTAGTTAGGACATTACGATATACCTAATTTGTAGGGGCGGGTTCACCAACTATTTATGGTGAAAATGAATGATCTCATAAACCCGCCCCCACCCACCAACAATAAAAATGTACGGTGAATTTATTCGGTAAGATGCAATACGGTTCACTTAAGACAGATCCCCCCCTAAGCCCCCGATCGCAAAGGGGGGATAAGAAAGCTCTCAAAGTCAACCCCTACTCCTGTTGGGAAGGGGGATTTTGGGATATCTCCGGGGCGTAAATAGTGTTAAGCCAAGCGTATTGGGTAAAATGTTGATGCCAATAATGGCGGGGATGGTTGGTAAGATGTTGATGCAAATAATGGCGGGCATGGGGCGGGTTTATGAGATTTTTTTAGGGTTTCATAGATAGTTGGTGAACCCGCCCCTACAGGATTTTGGGATGTTTTTTTATGCAGCTAACCCACCAGAAAAAAATTAGGATCGCTACAATTTATCCTAATCTTCTTGGTGGTTGCTATACCACTACAAACGCATAACTCATGACTAATCTTTAACTAAAACCCCATTCAGAAAAATATCAGCTAATCCTTCGGCCATTTCCTGCATTTGCTGCGGTGAAGCATTCGGCTCCATAATCGTATTTTGACTGAAACCAGCGACGGCAAACATCCCCAAAAATACCTGAGCGACAATCTTCGGATTCATCTTCCGATAAACTCCTTTTTCCATCGCCGTTTCAAAAAAAGCCTCAGCCACATCACTCATTTTTCCGATGACTTCCAACTGAATTTTGTCGCGCAAATCTGGGTGAAATTGTGCCTCCAAAAAACACACCCGCATCATGTCGCTATTCTCGCGGATATTTAGCATCCGCCTGCGCATCACCTGAGCCACTGCTTTGTAACTGCCCATTTCGCTCAATTCTGTCAGCAAATCTGTCAATATTTCCACCCATCCTTCCGTCGCCACCTCAACCAAAATCGCTTTTTTATTATCAAAATGCCGAAATAGCGTACCCTCGGCAACCCCTGCCGCCGCTGCTAAATCACGGGTTGTGGTGCCGTCATATCCGCTGCGGGCAAACAACCGCTGAGCAGCTTGTAAAATCCGCTTCTTGGTGTCTGTTTCAGAAGGAGGAGACTGATTAAAAATTCGCATGGCTTTGCAATCGGTAATTGGCGACTTGGAACTGTGGATTTGGAACTGAATGGCTAAATCATGTTAAGTTTTAAGCTGTGCGTGACTCTAATCCCAAACTTAAAACTCCTCGCCGGGTTCCAGACTTTTTTTGAAATTGGCTGTATCAGCCTAACATCTGCGGCGCAACAGATTGCTTATGCCTCGAAAAATCTTTATCCTGAGAAAATAATCTCTGGCATTCAGCAGAAACATTTTTTTGTTTGACAATCCAAAATCTACAATCTAAAATCTGAAATCGAATGATCCCGCAGTTCCAAAAACCACGCGCGCCGAAGCTATCCCCTAGGGACTCGCCCGTTAGCGAAGCCCTCAAAGAGGATCGCCAAACTCGATTTATTGCCTCCCTACTGGCTGCTGTGCTGCTGTGCTGGGGAATTTCGCCCGCAATAGCCTTCGCCCGCCCCAACCCCGTCAGTGGCCCCCAAGCAGTGTCTGTTCAACCGTCGCTCGATCGAGTAATCAAACAAGTCACCGAATTTAAGCTCGACAACGGCATGACATTTGTGGTGCTCGAAAGGCCCAGATCCCCGGTAGCCTCGTTTCTAATCCACGCTGATGTTGGTGGCGCAAACGAACCCGACGGCCAAACCGGAGTGGCGCACTACCTCGAACATCTAGCCTTTAAAGGTACGCCAAAAATCGGCACTACCGACTACAAAGCCGAAAAGCCACTGCTAGAAAAACAAGACCAACTCTTCGAGCAAATCCAAGCAGCCAAGGCGATCGGCAAAACCGAAGAAGTCGCCACATTAAAAGCAGAATTTGACAAAGTTGAAGCCGAATCTGCGCAATTTGTCAAGCGCAACGAATTCGGAAAAATAGTCGAGCAAGCAGGCGGAGTTGGACTAAATGCAGCGACTTCTACCGACGCAACCATGTATTTTTATAGCCTCCCAGCTAACAAATTAGAACTGTGGATGTCGATGGAATCGGAGCGATTTCTAGAACCAGTATTTCGCGAATTCTACAAAGAAAAACAGGTAATTTTAGAAGAACGTAGGCTGCGAACTGAGAATTCGGCGATCGGGCAAATGGTCGAAGTTTTCGCCGAAAAAGCTTTCTCTGTCCATCCATACCGTCGCCCAGTAATTGGCTACACTGAAGACATTAAAAACCTGACTCGCAGCAACGTGCAGAAGTTTTTTGATACTTATTATGTCCCTAGCAACCTGACTGTGGCAGTGGTAGGAGATGTAAAAGCTGCGGAGGTGAAGCGACTCGCTCAAATTTATTTTGGCCGCTACAAGGCGAAACCAGCGCCTCCTAAATTGCAAATTGTGGAGCCTCCACAAACGCAAACCAAGGAAGTCACACTGAAGCTAAAAACTCAACCTTGGTATTTGGAAGGATACCACAGGCCGGCGATGAATCATCCCGACAATGCGGTTTATGAAATCATTGGTTCTCTGCTCAGCAGTGGCCGCACTTCTCGACTGTACAAATCTTTGGTAGTAGAAAAGCAATTGGCTTTGGCGGCTCAAGGTTTTAGCGGTTATCCAGGGGAAAAATATCCAAATCTGATGTTATTTTATGCTCAAACTGCTCCGGGTAAGACGGTGGATGAAGTAGCGGTGGCTTTGAGTCAAGAAATCGAGCGATTGAAAACTGAGCCGGTTTCTGCTGCGGAATTGGAGCAAGTGAAAACTCAGGCGAGAGCTGGTTTATTGCGATCGCTCAATTCTAATATGGGCATGGCATTTTCGCTGCTGGATTATCAAGTCAAAACTGGTTCGTGGCAAAATTTGTTCAAGCAATTAGATGCGATCGTGGCTGTTGCTCCGGCTGACATTCAACGTGTTTCCCAGGCAACTTTCCGCCCGGAAAATAAGACAATTGGTAAGCTTTTGCCACTGTAAGAAGTCATTAGTCATTGGTCATTAGTCATTGTTTCCGGTTGGGCATGATATAGAGGACACGGCACATATAGAGGACACGGCACATATAGAGGACACGGCAGTGCCGTGTCCCTACCCCGATTAATTGTAGGGACACGGCAGTGGCGTGTCCTGACTTTGACTAACAGTCAACAGTTAACAGTTAACAGTCAACATTTGTCAATACATGAAACTTAGGAGAAAAAATGAAAAGGACTAAATTGAAACTGAAAAAAGTAAAGTTATTTCTGCTATCCCTTTGCTTTTTTACTGTTTCACTAGGCACGTTTAATTTGTTACCTTCCTTCGCGGCTGCGCCCAAACACTATGACGAATTAAAGTTCCCCGTGCTGTCAGAAATTAAACTGCCTAAATACACTCGATTCGAGTTGAAAAATGGCATCCGGGTATATCTTATGGAAGATCGGGAACTGCCGTTAGTCGGGGGGACGGCGCTATTTCGCACGGGCGATCGCTTTGAACCGGCTGATAAAATCGGACTGGGTGGTTTGACGGGAGAAGTAATGCGAACTGGAGGCACGAGTCGGCATACGGTTGATGAACTCAATCAGTTGCTAGAACGGCGAGCAGCTTCTGTAGAAACGGGGATTGATGTTAGTTCTGGTAGCGCTAATTTTAGTGCTTTAGCTGAAGATATTGAGCCTGTATTTGATTTGTTTGCGGAAGTAATTCGGGAGCCAATTTTTGAAGAAGAAAAGTTGGATTTAGCGAAGAATCAAACCCAAGGTGCGATCGCCCGTCGCAATGATAATCCTGGCGATATTACCAGTCGCGAGTTTGAAAAGCTGATTTATGGCGATCGCAGTCCCTACGCGCGCACGGTAGAATATAAAACTCTGGCCAATATTTCCCGCGACGATTTGGTGGGTTTCTACCAGAAGTATTTCCACCCGAAGAATATGATTTTGGGTATTTCTGGCGACTTTGATACTGCTAAAATGCGATCGCTCGTCGAGCAAAAATTCGGGAATTGGCAACCAAGTCAGAGCGCCGAAGTGCCACCATTACCAACCGTATCAGCAGCCAATCAAGGCGGCGTATTTTTGGTAAATCAGCCGCAATTGAGTCAAAGTTACGTGCAGATGGGGCATTTGGGCGGAATGTTGAACAGTCCAGACTACGGTGCTTTGGACGTGATGAATGGGGTTTTGAACGGTTTCGGCGGGCGTTTGTTCAATAATGTGCGATCGCGCCAAGGCTTAGCGTACACGGTTTACGCGGCTTGGAGTCCAAGATTTGACTATCCTGGGGTATTTGTGGCGGGAGGCCAAACGCGATCGGACGCGACAGTACCATTTATCAAGGCAATTCGCGCAGAGATCGATCGTATCCGCACCGAACCAATTACCCCCGAAGAATTAGCTTTTGCTAAAGATTCCACCCTCAATTCTTTCATCTTCAAATTTGAAAACCCGAGTCAAACTTTGTCGCGACTAATGCGCTACGAATACTACGGTTATCCCGAAGACTTCATTTTTCGCTACCGCCGCAGCATCGAAGCAGCCACAATTGCCGACGTGCAGCGCGTAGCTAAAACTTACTTAAAACCGGAGAATCTGGTGACATTAGTAGTCGGAAATACTGCGGGGATTCAACCGCCATTATCGAGTTTGGGAACTGAGGTAAAAGTCCAATCTGTCGATATCACAATTCCCTCGGCGACTTAATCGGTAATAAGGAAACGGCAATGCCGTGTCCCTACCCCAATCAATTGTAGGGAAACGGCACTGCCGTTTCCTCCGTCCGCCAAGAGAGAAGAAGGACTAAAGTCCTTACTACGAACCTTGATTAAAAATCAATATCAGGAAAGGAAACGGCAATGCCGTGTCCCTACCCCAATGAATTGTAGGGAAACGGCACTGCCGTGTCCTCCGTCCGCAAAAAGAAGGACTAAAGTCCTCACTACGAACCTTAATTAAAAATCGATAGTCAAAGGTGCTCTCGGAAACGGAATCACATCCCGAATATTTCCCATTCCCGTCATAAACTGCACCAGCCTTTCAAAGCCCAAACCAAAGCCAGCATGAGGCACAGTACCGTAGCGGCGCAAATCCAAGTACCACCACAACTCCTCCTTATTCATGCCTTGAGCTTCCATGCGCCGCTCCAACACATCCAGCCGTTCTTCCCGCTGAGAACCACCGATGATTTCCCCAAGCTTAGGAGCCAAAATATCCATTGCTCGCACGGTTTTTTCATCGTCGTTTAACCGCATATAAAATGCTTTAATCCCGACGGGATAATCGCTGACAATCGTCGGTTTTTCGAACAAATCCTCAGCCAAATAGCGCTCGTGTTCCGACTGCAAATCTAATCCCCAGCTTACCGGGAACTCAAACTTTTTGTCTGCTTTTTCCAAAAGTGCGATCGCCTCCGTGTAGGTAATCCGCTCAAACTGATTGTTAATAATATTTTCCGCAGTCGCTAAAACCGTCTTATCAATCCGCTCGTTGAAAAACTCCATATCTTCCGGGCAATGCTCCAGCACATACTTAAAAATGTACTTTAAAAAAGCCTCAGCCAAATCCATATTTCCCAGCAAATCGCAGAAAGCCATCTCCGGTTCAATCATCCAAAACTCAGCCAAGTGCCGCGAAGTATTAGAATTTTCCGCTCGAAAAGTCGGGCCAAAAGTGTAAACATTGCCGAAAGCCAGCGCCATGATTTCTGCTTCCAACTGGCCGCTAACTGTCAGATAAGCGCGCTTCCCAAAAAAGTCTTTCGCATAATCAATTTCTTGGGAATCAGTGCGCGGGATATTTTTTAAATCAAAGTTAGTAACAGCGAACATTTCCCCCGCACCTTCGCAGTCGCTAGCAGCAATAATCGGAGTGTGAACCCACAAGAAACCGCGTTCTTGAAAAAATTGGTGTATGGCTGCTGAACAAGCATTACGAACGCGAAAAACAGCACCGTGGGTATTGGTTCGGGGCCGCAAATGGGCGATCGTGCGCAAGAATTCCAAGGAATGGCGCTTTTTTTGCAACGGATAAGTTTGCGGGTCTGCTTCACCGTAAACTTGTACTTGGGATGCTTTTAACTCAATTCTTTGTCCCTTGGCCGGAGATGCTACCAACACTCCCGAAACTTCTACAGATGCACCTGTGTTGATTTGTTTGAGAACATTTTCAAAGTCTGGCAAATCAGCATTGATAACTACTTGTAAATTAGCCATCGCCGAACCATCGTTGACTTCGACAAAGGCAAATTCTTTCAATTCGCGCTTAGTACGAACCCAGCCTTGAACTGTGACAGTTTGATCGGGTTCACCGCCCCGCAAAATTGCTGCAATTCGTTGATTTGTCATATCCACTCCCATTTATTTAATATTATTTTGTACCATACTTCTCTCTTTTCTCTTCCTCTGCGCCCTCTGCGCCCTCTGCGGTAAAAAAATCACAAACTATCCCGCATAGGATTTCAAAATCCAACCGACCAAAATGCCAAGTCCCCCAAAGCGAACTGCTTGCCAAAAAGGTTGTTTTATGCTTGCCCAAGAAAACAGACTGCTTTCTAAATTTAACTCGATCGACTCCAATTCTTGTTCAATCTCCCGCAATTCTTGCTTAAGTTGTGCAATCGGATTTTGGCGCACAGACTCGCGGGTATCTTCCCGCCTATGCCTAAGTTCGGCTTGGCGCAGACGATCGACCTGAATTTGAGTGTACCGTTCTTTGACTGCCGCGAGCGATCGCTCCACAGTTTCCAGCGCTACAACAAACTCACTTTCATCTCTCGGTGTCTCTGGATTTAACTCTGACGGCTGTTGAGGCATTTCGATCGGCAAACCTGACAATAATTCCAAAAATCAATTTACAATTTAGTTGTTATTATGTTCCGTATATTTTTGAAATTAAGGAACTGTCGGCAAATCGCTATAATTACCAATTATGCTTGAAACTACACAAACAACCCAAACTGTCAACCTCAACGAGCTTAGCACAGTAGAACTAGCCCAAGCTCTGGCTGCGCGTCTGGCGATCGCCGAAAAAGATTGGCATCGCCTCAAAGCCAACCGTTCCGCCCGTGCCTGCGAGCAAGCTGCGGCCGCTTTAGTCTTTTTGCTCAAAAAACAGCCAGAAGAAGCCCTCCCGCGCTTAAATCAAGCCGCAGGATGGCTGGATCGATCGATCTCTGCTCCTCCCTGCCCCACTCACGGCAGATAATTTTGAGTTTTGATCTAAAGACTTGATTTCTAGCTCAAAACTCACTCGCCATCGCGCTGCCAGATTGCAACGCGATGGCGAGTCAAAAAAGTTGACATATTTCTCACTCAAAACTGACATTTGGTAGTATTATCAACTATCAATACACAGAGCTTACAAATCATCGTTGCCCGATCGCACTGGGAGAACCGGGAAACGAAAAATTTGATTATGTGTCTGAGGTTGACAATACCGTCAAACAGTAGTTTTAGCGTAAGCGAGGTAGTCGGTAGCGACTCGGAATTTCTTTGCACAGTCGTAACTCTGTACCTTGGGAATTCCACTCTACCCGATCGAATATTTGGTAAAGAATAAACAGCCCTCTACCACATTCTTGTTCAACATGGGGAAATGCAGAGTGATTCGTAACATCACTGTTGCAATCATCGGTATAAAGGTCACAACCACAAGGGGCATTAAAGCCAGAACCTTCATCCGATATCACCCACCAATATTGATTTTGGACGATCGAAAAACGGACTCCAACAGTTTTACATGGGTCTAACTTGTTTCCATGCTTAGCAGCATTTACCAAAGCTTCTTGAAGCCCCAAGCGTAATTCTGCTTGCCAGTGATCCGGAACCTCTGCTAGGAGCAGATCCAAAACAGGACAAAGGTATAGAGTAGAAGCGAAGCTAATCGTAATCCAATTGCGTCCGACCGGACGGGTTGAAATAGCAATCACTCAGAAAACTCCCTAACTTTCAGGTGGATAAACTTCACACCCTGCATAAGTTGGCTCCCTAGTATTCAAAATGCTAATTAATTGAGCAGCGCAGCTCTACTTCTATCTTAGAGTATTAAAGCAGTTAAGAAAAGCTATCAACATCACAAAATATTCTGTGATTCTCAGAAACTGCTGCCAGTAACAATCAGTAATTTCACTGATAAATTTCACCTATCACCAGATTTTTGATGCCCGTTTTTCCTCATCCGTAAGGCCCAGCACTTGCCTCCCCCAAGCCATCAACAATTCTCCAAAAAATCGATCCCCACCCTGAAAAGATCGGAAATATATTTAAAAAAATCGATCCCTTGACTCCTTCTCAATCGGGATCGGCCCTAGCCAGCAAAGCTTTGAGTCGATCGCCGCCTAGTCAGCAATTGTTGCCAGACACCCAAATCATCATACCTACGTATGTTGCCGCCGAGACCCGATGTATGTCCAAAATGGCCCGATGAGACTGCGGCGATCCTCATCAAACTCAATATTGGTTACAAAACTTATCACCATGAGTTGGGTTCGGCGATCGCCGGCGCAGGAACCCAAATTGACGAATCTGGTGCTGGCAAAACCACAGCGCGTTTGCCAAACTTTATAAATCTGAACGTCGCGATATAATAGTTAAAGTAAATAATTATTTCTTTACATCATGCAAACAACCCCAGCCATCACCGCAGCCCCCATTCCCGGCACATACTGGCAGTGGCGGGGTCATTCAGTGTACTACGTTCGATCCTATTCGTTAGCGAGCGATCGGCATCCAGAACGTCCTCCCCTGCTGTTAATTCACGGTTTTGGAGCATCCACAGACCATTGGCGCAAAAATATCAGCGAGCTGAGCAAAGAATTTGAAGTGTGGGCGATCGACCTTTTGGGATTCGGGCGATCGGCAAAACCCGAAATCGAGTACAGTGGCGACCTCTGGCGCGACCAACTCCACGACTTCATCACCACCATCATCGGCCGGCCCGCCGTACTAGCCGGCAACTCCCTCGGAGGCTACGCCGCCTTGTGCGTAGCAGCAGGGCGCCCCGAATCAGCCGCCGGACTGATCTTAATCAACAGCGCTGGCCCCTTCACCGAAACCCAGCCCGCACCCGAAGCGCCGCCCTTGCAAAAAGCGATATCTGCGATCGCTAAAACCTTATTTAAGCAAGATTGGGCAAGTTTTCTGCTGTTCCAGTACGTGCGCCAGCGATCGACCATTCGGAAAACCCTAGAAAAAGTGTATCTCGACCAAAGCGCCGTCACAGACCAATTAGTAGAAGAAATTTATCAACCCTCCTGCGATCCCGGTGCACCCAAAGTATTCGCCTCCGTATTCCGAACACCCCAAGGCGAAAAAATTGACGTATTGCTGAGTCAATTAACCTGTGGCTTGCTAATGCTGTGGGGAACAGGCGATCCGTGGATGAATTCCACAGACAGAAGTGCCAAATTTCGCAAACACTATCCGCAGTTAACCGAACACTTTATCAAAGCAGGTCACTGTCCCCACGACGAAGTACCAGAACAGATAAACGAACTGATTCGCGGATGGATAATTGACCAATAGTCGATCGGCATCAACTCTGTTAATCCCCGTTAATCTGTGACTCGAACTCCTCAAATCAAAAAAACAAGGCGACCCAAACAGGTCGCCTTGTTTAGTATCCAGGGCTGTTTCATTCTCAAGAAAACGATAATTTTGACTCTTGTCGTGGATGGTGCGTGCCGACCCTCTTGATTGACGATTTTGCAGGTGTTTCAGAGGGCGGACACGGGGGCACCGCCCCTACAATAGAATGAAACAGCCTCGTTTAATATCATAATAACGGCAATTTGTCAACAGCAAATAGCTATTTCTTTTTCCGTTTAACCTCATCTAACCGTCTGCGATCGCCCCACTCAACCGCAGTCAAATAGGCGACCCCGCCAGTCACGGTGATCAGCAGTACAAAAGCCACTAAAACAAGAACATTAGCAATAGAAAATCCCACAACCCCTCCTACAAACTTAGACTTGAGATTTAGACTTGAGATTATGTGCGATCGCACAACCGCCCTAAAATTAGTTTGTAGCGAGGCATAGAAATCTTCATCAAACTCTGCGGACTAAAGTCCTCACTACAAACCTAATAACCGTTATTCTACCGAACGTGTTCTGAATTGGGCGAGAGGGAGACTCGGAGACTCGGAGACTCGGAGAGAGGGGAAAGAGGGAGATCAGAAAAATCCTCCTTCTGTCAACTGTCAACTGTCAACTGTCAACTGTCAACAACTCTTCCAAAATTGTAAACCTAACATGATTAATTGCCAGAGTCCCTACGGAAACATCCTCCTTGTTTAAAGGAAGACCCCCGCTGGTGAGACTTTGAAACCGCACTCCCTTGCCAATTTCTACGTGATACCAAGCCAAACCCATAAAAAACCTCAAAGGATAAGGGCCTTTGTCTTGAATGTCATCAGGATTAGATTCCATCGGCACCCAGCCAAAACCAGGAATATAAAACTCCAGCCAAACATGATTGAAATCGGGTTCTAGCGGCAAACCTTTTCTGTCAGCAAAAGCCGGACACTTATAACGCCCGATCGTGCGGCAAGCAATGCCGTTCAACCTTGCCAAAGCCAATAGCAAGCCCACGTACTCCCCACAAGAACCGACACCGCGACGTAGTACAATATCTGGCGTGTCAATATGAGGTCTAATCCCGTAGGAAAGTTGGTCATAAACAAAATTGCGAATGCTTAGTAACTTCCTCAAAATATTAGTTTCTGTGCCAATAGATGCCACAGCAGCCGATCGCACAATCTCCGTATCCATCGCCAAATTATCATTGTCCACCAAATACTTAGCTGCAAACTCCGGCGATAGTGGCGGAATCTTTTCCACATTTCGAGGTGACAACTGATACTTAATCGATCGCACTTCTAACAAAGCCTTCCAGCCAAAAATTCGGCGTTCCCCCTTCTGGAGGCGATCGAACTTAAACACCGCCACCCGTTCCCCTTCCTGAATTTCCTCAGTAAAAGGCATCCCAATCGGCGTAATTTTCTTGACCTTTTGGCGGTGAGTTTCCGAAGGCAAAGCAATCCGCCACTCCAAATTATCGATTTCCACCTCATCCAGAGGAGACAGTTCCTCCACATAGGACATCTCCATCAAAAAACCGCTTGACAGAGCGTATTTTTCGGCTTCATTGTACTGAAAAGACAAAGGGTGAACAAAAGTGCGATCGCGCTTCGTCAACTGAAAAGGATCTTCCGAATTCGGGTCATCCCGGATGTAAAGTTCATCCCCAGCATAGGCCACATACAGAACCTCTTTCCCCGTCTCCGAATCTTTGTGAAAAGCCAAACCAGAAGGCCACTCAAAGGGAGTCAAAACGCTAAATTTAATCTCCCCAGTAGCCCGTTCCAAACAGTAAACTGTTTGCTCAGTTTTGTCACAAACCCAAAGTTCTTCATCCCGGACAGTGATATTTTCTACCCCAATACCGGGAGCATAAAACCGAGTAATTTCCCGACCAGTTTTCAGGTCAAAAACCAGAATATAACCCAATCTCTGGCAAGTCACGTAAAGCGTAGATTTCCAAACTGCAATCCCGTCAGCAGGATAAGGAAGCGAAACAAAATGTTCCGGTTTGAGTTCAGCCATCGCCCCATCCCGAATTGCCCCCGGACAACAACAAATATCCTCATCCCGCGAAAACCAGAGAGTATCCTCCGAAATCGCCAGCCCGGTTGCGCCTGCAAACTTAGCCGTTTGATTGGGATTCAAAACAGTAGTGTTGTCAGTTTCTCGATCGATCTCCAATAGCAGCCCTTCGGCGCGATCGACCGCGAACAACCTATTTCCTAAAAAAGTAATGCCATGTAGTGCCAAGACTCCGATCGGTCTTACCATCCGCAGCCCCGAAGGCTGTTTGTCCGAGACAACTGGTGAATCGAGATTCATGCTAAATTTCTTGCCGGTATTGTACAGAAGACCTGATTTTTCACTTGTAGTCGATCGCTGGAAGTTCACCAGTAAAATTGCCGAGATTCCTGAGATCCAGGACTGACGCATCAACCGGGTTTTTAACGTAAATACGCGTTGTAGCCTCTTGCCAGACTTAAAAAACCCGGAATATTAGTGTTTTTCAAAGTTGGGTTTAACAACCTCAACCCAACCTGCTGCTCTGAAGGCAAGTAAGTATAACCACTAAGCTACCACCGAAAAATGCAACACAGAATTACATATTTTTCAGAGTAGCCAAGCTAATCGTATCTCCCTAAAGATATAAATTAAGTACAGCAGATTACTATATCCGTCAAAACCTTGGGTAGAATAAGACCGTGCGATCAAGTTCCTATGTTCACAAAAAGGCAGGTTCGTCATGGATTGGAAGTCTGCTCTAAACACCGGTACTCTTTCCTTAATTCTGTCTTTACAGGCAGTTGCCGCCGGCAGTTTATTTACACCAGCTCTTGCTCTCAAAAGCACAGCAAACAGCGTTCACCCGCCCTCAACACCGCAGCTACCCCTTAACTGGCAAAAAGTTCAACTAGCCGGACAAACCGGAAGCAAACCGAATAGCCAGCAACCAGTAGCCGTCTGGAATAACTTTCAACCGCCGGAGCAAGGAGTACCCGGAAGGCGAGAAGGGGGAGGAACCCGTGGGTTAGTATGCCCCACTGCCATAACTGCCCTGATTCCCCAATCAACTATGGGGAAAACCATATCAGCAAAGCCAACATTTTTCTACTACCTTCCGGTAGCCCTCGACAAAACAGTTCAGTTTGAGTTAGCAGACGAAAGAGACAAAACAATATACAAAAAAAGTTTTCGGATGGTAACTAGCCGTGCTGGTATCGTTAGCGTCAGCCTCGGCTCCGACGACAACTCCCCAGCCCTGGAAGTTGGCAAAAACTATCAATGGTACTTTACGATCAAATGCAACCCAAAAAATACAGATGATGTTCTCGTTTCTGGGTGGATCAACCGCACCGTACTCGCCCCAACCGTTAACAAAGAATTAGATCGATCGCCCGACAATCGCGCCAAGCTCAGCATATTTGCTCAACAAGGTCTCTGGTACGAGTACCTGGCAACTCTAGCTCAATTGCGCATCGAGTCTCCCAGCGATGCCAGTTTAGCGCTCAAGTGGTCAGAAGTGCTCAGCTCAGTCGAACTCGGCAAAATCGCCCGAGAACCATTAGTCACGACTCAGTTGACGCCCATAACCCGAAAATAATTAGAGTTTAGTCCTGTCGATTGATTTGCTGAATTTTACCGTAATTATCCGCGCCATAGAAATAATCGCGCTTGGTTATCACGTTTTGGTAGAATCAAAGAGATCGGTATTGTACCGTGCCTGGGAAGTTTGAGTGGTGATATATCGACCACTCAATTAAGACAAACCAGCGTC
>CASBQF010000030.1 GCA_949127775.1 Oscillatoriales cyanobacterium PMM_0080 | reverse complement strand
TCGATCGCACTTATGTAATTATCTACGACTTGCACGTCTACCGTTTCATAACCGCTCTCAACCGGAATTAAAGCATTTTGAATAGTGAAGCTCACAGATTTACCCTTTTTGTGCATTTACATCTTTTTCTATTTTATAATTGCTTGGCGCTAACATTTGCAAGATTTAGGTGAAGCGAAGCTATTCCGAGCGTGAATCGCCCTTAAAGTTAATTAATTATAAAATTTATCAATCATGGTACACCGGATACTTAATTATCACAAAAATTTAAGATATGATCAGTTATCAAGAATCAAATAGTTATAAAATTAAAATTGTTTTGGAGTCACAATTAATATGAATCCCGATACTCTGCGTACCTTGGGCGTGCCGCCGAATGCTTGGAAAGTTGATGCCAAAATTGCGATCGCACGCCATGCCAATTATTTGGCTCAACTGGGGAAACCGCCCCGATTTGCTCAATATTAGTGCAGCTTCACGTCACGTTTACAATCCCACAGGCGACGGCGTAGGTTTAGGAGATCCGCTGCCAAAAAACGGCGCATCTGTATTGATGGCAGGGAGTTGGGCGGCCGCCGTTGTGGATGAATTGACACCTAAACCGGAGGATATTTGCGTTGATAAATATCGGATGAGTGGCTTTTGGGATACTCCTTTAGATAGTATCTTGCGCAACCTGGGAAGAACTACACTTTTCTTTGGAGGAGTAAACGCCGATCAGTGCGTCATGGCTACGCTGCAAGATGCTTGTTTTTTAAATTACGACTGCATTTTAGTCAAAGATTGTACAGCTACCACATCTCCAGAGTATTGCTGGCAAGCTACTCTTTATAACGTTAAACAATGTTTTGGGTTTTTGTCTGATTCTCAGGCTATGTTAGAAGCAATTAAATAATAGTCATTAGTCATTAGTCAGTAGTCATTAGCAATAAATTTGGGAGGTTGAGCCACGGGCTAATGACTCTGGATTGACACTAATGACAGCAGAAACATAACAACTCACAACTAACAATAAAAAAATGACAAATCAGTGCATGATTCCTGTTATGAAGTCTCCGAAAGACTACCAAGCATTTCGCATCAGCCCTGGCGATACTAATAGATTAGCGATCGTCTTCGATCCGACCACCGCGAATGCTTCATTAACTGTTTGCGTCGAAATCTTCGATGCGGGCGGAAAAACTCCTCCCAACCGCCATCAACTGGCAGTAGAAATGTTTTTTGTGCTCAAAGGAAGAGGACAAGCAACCTGCGACGGCAAAACAGTTAATATTAAACCGGGAGATAGTTTGTTAGTGCCTCCAATGGGTACTCACGTCATTGAGAATACGGGTAGCGAACGTCTTTACACTTTGTGTATCATGGTGCCGAATGAGGATTTTGTGGAACTAATTCGCAGCGGTACGCCAGTCGAACTTGATGAGGAAGATATGAGGGTTTTAGGGCGATCGGATGTACTTGTATCGTGCTAGGTTTGTAGTATAGCAGTTTTTAATTGGATGAAATACAGGACACGGCAGTGCTGTGTCCCTACGAACAATCATCAGGTTTCTACTCAGGAATTCAGTCCTCGATCGTAACTTTTTCAGTTAATATTTTGATGATTTATGCTGAAAGTTTGTCCGAAAGAAACCGCTTCCATGCTAACTAGAGATGGCGTGCGTTTGGATGCTGACATCTACCGCCCAGATGCGGCGGGCGAATTTCCAGTATTGTTAATGAGGCAACCTTACGGCAGGGCGATCGCATCTACGGTAGTATATGCCCATCCCGCATGGTACGCTAAACACGGCTACATCGTTGTCATCCAAGACGTACGGGGGCGCGGCACTTCCGAAGGTGAATTTAACTTATTTGCGAGCGAAACAGCAGACGGTTTTGATACCGTCAATTGGGCTGCTAATTTGCCGGGAAGCAGCGGCAAAGTGGGAATGTACGGCTTTTCGTACCAAGGCATGACTCAACTCTACGCGGCGGCTGCTAAACCCAGGGCATTAACAACAATTTGTCCGGCAATGGTAGGCTGCGATTTATACGCAGATTGGGCCTATGAAGGCGGCGCATTTTGTTTGCAATCAAATCTCGGCTGGGCGATTCAGCTAGCCGCCGAAACCGCTCGCTTAAAAACCGATATTGCTGCACATCAATCCCTTTATGCAGCTTCGAGAAATCTCCCGTTATATGATGCCGTGCCTGCGCGTCCTGAGATTATTAAAAATTTGACACCAGACTCATATTATCACGATTGGTTAGATAATTATCAACCGAGCGAGTATTGGAAGAAACTTTCACCAAATCTCAAAAATTTAGACTTACCAATGCTGCACATTGGTGGTTGGTTTGATACTTATTTGCGGGGAACAATCCATCTTTACAAAGAAATGGTTGGCCGGAGTTCTTATCCGCAGCATTTGATAATTGGCCCTTGGACACATTTACCTTGGGGGCGAAAAGTGGGTGGATTGGATTATGGTTTTGCTGCTGCAAATCCTGTGGATGAGTTGCAAATTCGCTGGTTCGATCGATTCCTCAAAGGTGTTGATACAGGAATATTAGATAATCCGCCGATTTCTTTATTTGAGATGGGGAGGAATGATTGGCGGAAGTTTGATAAGTGGCCTCACAATAATCATAAATCCTGTTTTTTAGCAACTAATGGACTGGCGGCGATGCGAGAAGATGCGGGGATTTTAAGTGAGAGTTACGCGGATTTTTGTACTGATGATATATTTGTACACGATCCTTGGCGGGCTGTGCCGTCTTTGGGAGGACACGCGGCTTTTCCTGCTGGTTCATTTGATCGATCGACAATTGACTGTCGCACCGACGTGTTAACATACACTTCTGCACCCCTCACAGCCGATTTGCACCTTGCAGGAGAGGTATTTATCGAAGTATTTTGTACTGCGGATGCGCCGACTTTTGACTTGTGTGCGATACTTTCGGAAGTCAAAGATAATGGCAGTGTTTACAATTTTACTCAAGGTTACGTGCGCGTGAATTCAGGTACAATACCTGTGAGAATTGTGCTGCAATCAACTTGTATGCAAATTGCCCGAGGTAATGCTTTGCGCCTGAGTTTGAGTGCGGCTTGTTTTCCCGCCTATGACGTGAATCCGGGAACTGCTCAGTCTCCGGGTGCAGCGCGGGCGATCGATGCTAAAATTATCACGCTGACAGTAAGTTGTGGCGGGAGTTGTCCTTCTCAGATTTTACTGCCAATTGGCGATCGCACTTAAAACCCATCTAACTATGAGCG
>CASBQF010000029.1 GCA_949127775.1 Oscillatoriales cyanobacterium PMM_0080 | reverse complement strand
GATATGAACCCAGAAAAACTAGAATTTGCTGTGGCTTCGGGCGGTACTTTGGAAGATGCGATGGCCGGTGCTGATGTATTTTTAGGTGTCAGTGCGCCCGGGGTGGTTACGCGATCGATGGTGCGATCGATGGCTGAGAATCCGATCGTGTTCGCAATGGCAAATCCGATTCCTGAAATTCAGCCAGAATTGATTATGGAGGATGCCGCAATCATCGCCACCGGACGCAGTGATTACCCCAATCAAATTAACAATGTTTTGGCGTTTCCGGGGATATTTCGAGGTGCTTTGGACTGCAAAGCTCGCACGATTACCACAAGTATGTATTTGGGTGCAGCTTATGCGATCGCCTCTTTAGTCAGCCCTTCTCAGCTTGACAAAGAGCACATTATACCATCTGTTTTTGACGAAAGAGTTGCCATTGCCGTCGCCGGTGCAGTGCAGTTGGCGGCCCGATCCGAAGGTATCGCCCGCGATTAATTGCAAGAAGTTCGGCAACGGATTATTTAACTGATGTAGCGGATGTAATACCAATTTTTTATGAGGCTGCATAGAATCAGATCTCCCTGGCGCCCCCCTTAATAAGGGGGGGGACAAGATTCCGCTCAAAGTCCCCCTTGCTTTCGGGGGATTTAGGGGGATCGAGATATGTGCAACTTCACATTAAATTGGTATAACGGATAGAGCGAAGTTCGGCAACGAGGCCGAACTTCGCTACTGAGTGACAAAAGTCACAGCAGTTAACATAATAAACAGATACAATTAAGTATCCCAAGCCCAGCTAGGTAAAATGCAAAGCCAGTTAGGAGAAGTCAAGCCCGATCGCAGCAACAGCAAATTGTTAGAACTGTGTCCACTAGGACTGGCATTGTGCCGGACAGACGGGACTTTTCTAGACATCAATCCAGCTTTTGCAAGCATTATCGGCTACACAATTGCAGAAACTTTCAACCTCAATTACTGGGAAATTTTGCAAACAGATTGCCCTGGGAGAGAAAATTATTTAGAAATTTCAGCCAAAAATAGCTGTACTAGCCCGTGCGAAGCAGCATACAAACATAAAAATAACCATTTCGTATCCGTGCGAGTTTCCGAGTGGGCAATTGAAACTGATGGAGAATGGGCGATTTATCTAAGTGCTGAAGAAATTTGGAATCATCGAGATGAAAATCTTGAATCAACACCACTGCACTGCCATTCACAACTAGAAGAATTGCTGGCAAACCAGACTGCCAAATTGACAATAACTCAGGAACTACTTCAACAAAAAATCTCCGAACTCGAACTTGGAAAATCGCAAATGCGGCTGCAAAGTCAGATTTTAGATCAAATTCGTGAAGCAGTAATTTGCATTGACATAAACGGCTCGATTACCAGTTGGAATCAAGGCGCTCAAAGAATCTATGACTATGAAAAAAGTGAAGTTATCGGTCAACATATTAGTCTAATTTATCCGCCGCAACAGCGAGAATTACTATCAAGATTAGTTCTCAAACAGTTATTAGAAAAAGGCGAATTCGATGGAGAAATCACAATGCAGCGCAAGTCTGGGGAAGACTTCTGCTCGCACTTGTCAGTTGCTCTACTGAAAGATGTTGGTGGCGAAGTTTTTGGGAGTGTGGGCTGCATCAGGGACATTAGCGATCGCAAAGATTTAGAACAAGAACTAGCACAGAAACAAGCACTATTTGATGCTTTTTTCAAGGATGCGCCGGTGGGACTCTGCATTTTTGACTCCCAACTGCGGTACGTGCAAATTAATCAATTTCTAGCAGACATGAATTCCCTGAGTCCCGCAGAGCATATCGGCAACACTCTACGCGAAATATTGCCCGATATCGCTCCAATGGCAGAGGCTTTGTACGAACAAATATTCAGAACGAAAGAGCCGCTAATTAACATAGATATGAGCGGTGAAAGTCCAGGACAGCCGGGGGTTGTTCGAGATATTACAGGCTCTTATTTTCCTCTGCTCGACAAAGACGGTGAGGCGATCGGCATTGGTGCAGTTGTCATTGATATTAGCGATCGAAAACTTGCAGAAGCAGCACTCAAAAAAAGCGAACAGCTCTACCGCACTATGGCAAGCAACATTCCTAACGGTGCGGTGATGCTGTTCGATCGCGAAATGCGCTTTACCCTGGTAGAAGGCACAGAATTAGCCGCTGTGGGGCTTTCTAAAGAGTTGATGGAAGGCAAGACAATCTGGGAAGTATTCGAGCCGGATTTTTGCGCTGCTGTCGAGCCAAATTATCGGGCGGCGCTGGCTGGAGAAACAGTTGTTACAGAATTTACCTATGGCGATCGCATTTACCTCGCTTATACTTTGCCAGTCAGAAACGAACGGCAAGAAATCACCGGCGGATTGCTGATGACTCAAAACATTACCCAGCGCCAATTAGCAGAAGAAGCCCTCAGAGAAAGCGAAGAAAAATATCGGTGCATTGTCGAGACAGCAGACGAAGGAATTTGGATGATCGATGCGGAGGGTAAAACTACTTTTGTCAACCAAAAAATGGCCGATATGCTCGGCTACACCCCAGAGGAAACGATCGGGAAGCCACTATTTGCTTTCATGGATGCAGAAGGAATGGCGATCGCCCAAGCCAATCTCAACCGCCGCCGCGAAGGAATTCGCGAACAGCACGATTTTAAGTTCCTGCGCCAAGATGGGAGCGACTTGTGGGCGATGATTTCTACTAATCCCTTGCCAGACAAAGAAGGGCGCTATATCGGTGCTTTGGCAATGGTTGCCGACATTACAAATCGCAAGCAAACAGAAGCCGCATTGCAGCAGTCGGAAGCTAAATTTAGATCGCTTTACGAATTAACCAGTTTAGCAGTTTTAATGTTAGATGCAAATGGGATTTGTGATGTCAACAACGCCACCATAGCACTATTTGGAGGCACTGGTAAAGACCAGTTTGTCGGAAAAAATCCTGGCAAAATTTCGCCACCTTTCCAACCCAACGGCAGAGATTCTTTGAGTATGGCGAACGAAATGATGGCGATCGCCTTTGAGCGCGGCAATAACCGTTTTGATTGGCTGCATCAGCGCTTAGACGGTACTAATTTTCCCGCAGAAGTCGTGCTGACAATCATCAAAGTTGGCAATCAAACACTTATTGAAGCAGTCGTTCAAGATTTAACCGATCGCAAACTGGCAGAAGAAACATTAGTGCGATCGGAACAAGCCCTGAGAAAACAAGCTCAGAGAGAACAACTGCTGAATCAAATTGCCAACCAAATCCGCAATTCTTTAGATTTAGACACAATTTTAGCAACCGCCGTTCAAGAAGTTCGCAATTTGATTCAGCCAGATTGGTGCATCTTCACTTGGTATCGTGCCCACAGCAATCCCCCGGTTTGGGAAACAGTTTGTGAGGCAAAAGAGTCCAGCTTGCCAAGTGCGATTAGTTCCTATGTAATTAATGAGAAATCTAGCGTTCTTATACAGCATCTTTTGGAACTAAAAATGATCCGAATTGATGATGTTAGCAGCTTTGAAGATTCAGGATTGTGTGAGATATACCGAGAGTTTGGGGTGAATTCAGTCTTGTCGCTGCCAATTCAAACTCTGTCGGGAGATATTGGCGTAATTTGCTGTCATCAGGCTCTATCCCTGCGAAATTGGAGCGATTCGGAAGTCGAGCTGATGCAAGCGGTGATTGCTCAAATTGCGATCGCGATCGAGCACGCCGAATTGTACACCCAAAGCCGCACAACTGCCCAATTAGCGCAAGCTCAAACCCAACAGCTAGAACAAACTTTGCACCAACTCCAGCGCACCCAAACTCAATTAATTCAAAGTGAAAAAATGTCTAGTTTGGGACAATTAGTCGCAGGTGTCGCCCACGAAATCAACAACCCAGTTAATTTTATCTATGGCAATCTCAGCTACACCAGCGAATACACCGAAAACTTACTAAAAATGCTACAACTTTACCAGCAAGAATATCCGCAGCCTAGCGCCACAATTTTAGATGCCAGAGAAGCATTTGAAATTGATTATATTGTTGAAGATTTACCAAAAATTGTCACATCTATGAAAGTCGGAGCCGATCGCATCCGCGACATAGTTTTGAGCCTGCGGACTTTCTCAAGACTCGACGAAGCCGAAATGAAAAAAGTGGACATTCACGAAGGCATTGAAAGCACGCTAATGATTTTGCAAAACCGCCTCAAAAATAAAGCAGATCGCCCGCCGATTAATATTATCAAAGAATATGGTAACTTACCTTTAGTTGAATGTTATCCTGGTCAGTTAAATCAAGT
>CASBQF010000028.1 GCA_949127775.1 Oscillatoriales cyanobacterium PMM_0080 | reverse complement strand
CGGCAGTGCCGTGTCCTGATTTTGATAATATTAATAATTCCAATGCTACGCCAGATTAATTGTAGGGACACGGCACTGCCGTGTCCTGATTTTGGTAATATTAATAATTCCAATGCTACGCCAGATTAATTGTAGGGACACGGCACTGCCGTATCCTGATTTCGGTAATATTAATAATTCCAATGTTACGCCCGATTAATTGTAGGGACACGGCACTGCCGTGTCCTGATTTCTCAGAAACCGGGTTTCTGAAGTTTATGGGCGCCAACGAACTAAGTTTTTAAGTCGTAGTATGAGAAACTTAATTTTTATGCAAGCTTATCCTGTGCCTCAATCGCCCTGAAACTCAGATTCTACCGTTGTTAATCAAAAACAGTCCAAAATTTTGTTTAATAAAAAATGAAAAAAGTATATAATTATGTGAATATTTCCACAACCGAAATCAAATGATTATATTTGATGCAATTTGTATTGATACAGATAAGTTTTATTGAACTTTATGCAACAAATATTAACAATTTTTTTTTCAACAGTTGCTGTATCTCCCACACTCGGCTGCGACGCTCACTCGGAGTTACAACTTTACGCTGTTTTTGATTCGCTGACGGCGCTAGCCTATTGCTCGATCGCCCTATCTTTAGTTTATTTTACCCGTCAAGGTTCTCACAGCAAGGCTTTTCTGGTATTTGCCATTGGTTTTCTGCTCTGCGGCGTAGCTCAATTAACCGCAATCTGGACAGTTTGGCATTCCATTTATTGGCTGTCAGTAACTCTCAAAGCTGCAAGTGCTTTGATTTTTGTACTTTTCGCCGCCCTCGTGCCACAAGCAATTGCTAATGCTAGTTTAAATCAAACAGAAAATCTGCAAAAACAGCCGTTACAACAGGTAGAAGAAAATCAGGATCAGCCTCATACCCAGATAGAAGAATTGGCAAAAAAAGAATTGATCGATCTTTTCGACGAAGACACTATTGTCGATCGCACTTTAGATATTGATTCGCTGGAAGGACAGTTAGAAAAAGAAATTGCCTCGCGCCACCGGGTTGAGGAAAAATTGCAACTGACTCAGTTTGCGATCGACCGATCGGCAGATGCGGTATTCTGGATCGGATTGGACGGTAAATTTTTGTACGTCAACGATGCCGCTTGTTCTTCTTTGGGATATTCTGCGACAGAATTGCTCGATTTGAGTATCCACGACATTAATCCAGATTTTCCCGAAACTGCTTGGAAGTTACACTGGAATGTCTTAAAACGGTGCGGTTCGGTAAATATTGAAGTTCATCATATCACTAAGTACGGTCGAATTTTTCCGGTAGAAATTACGATCGACCATTTGGAATTTAACGGCAAAGAATATCAGTGTGCCTTTGCTCGCGACATTAGCGAGCGCAAACGGATTGAGGCAGCTTTGCGGGAAAAGGAACAAGAATTTAGATCGTTAGTTTCCAATATTCCCGGCGCAGTGTACCGTTGTAGCGATGCGGGGCGATCGAGCTTAACTTTTATCAGCAACGGCATAGAAGCTATTTCCGGCTATCCCGCAGCTAACTTTATGCTGCAACCGGTGCAGGCTTTTCCGACTATAGTTCATCCCGATGACGCGGAGCAGATCGAGCAAATTATCGATCGGGCGATTCAGACAAAACAACCATATACGATCGAATATCGCCTGATTAACTGCGACGGAAATGTGCGGTGGGTTGGAGAAAAAGGTCAAGCCATTTTCAACGCAGCAAATCAAGTTTTATCGCTCAACGGCGCCATTTTTGACATGACAGAGCGCAAAGTAGCGGAGGATGCTTTGCGGCTCTCCGAGGCGATCGCCAATAACAGAGCCCAGCAGCTAGAAATCGCTCTCAAAGAACTCCGAGAAACTCAATCTCACCTAATTCATACCGAAAAACTATCCAGTCTCGGTCAAATGGTAGCAGGAGTCGCTCACGAAATCAACAACCCCGTCAGTTTTATCTACGGCAATATTTCCTATGCCAGCCAATATATGACAGACTTGTTGCAGCTTGTGGAACTTTACCAAAATCACTATCCTCAGCCAACTGTAGAAATTCAAGAATATATTGAAAACATCGATTTAGAATTTGTGAGAGAAGATTTGATAAAAATCTTATCCTCAATGCAAATGGGAGCAGATCGCATTCGCGAAATAGTTCTGAGTCTGCGAAACTTTTCACGTTTAGACGACTCGGCAAAGCAGCCTGCCAACATCCACGAAGGCATAGATAACACGCTAATAATTTTGCACAGCAAACTGCGAGCTCAATCCGAATATCCCGAAATTAGAGTGATCAAAGACTACGGTAAACTGCCTTTAATTGAATGTTATGCAGGTCAGCTAAATCAGGTATTTATGAATTTGCTTAGCAACAGTATTGACGCATTGGAGGATGCTTGGAAGCAAAAAAGGCGATCCTCTCCGAGGGCTTCGCTAACAGGTTGTGGCGACTGGAAACCAACTATTAGCATTAGCACAGCAGCCCTTAACGAAAATAGTATTTGCATCAGAATTGCCGATAATGCGATCGGCATGACAGAAGACGTGCGTCTCCGGTTATTTGACCCGTTTTTCACGACAAAACCGATGGGGAAAGGCACCGGTTTGGGGTTGGCCATCAGTTACCGAATTGTCGCAGAGAAACACGGCGGAGCCTTGATATGCCGTTCGGTTTTGGGTGAGGGCACGGAATTTGCGATCGAGATTCCGTTATAAATCAATACGCTTGGCTTAACACTTTTTGACGAATTTCTTGAGTCAACCATATTGCGGTAGGGGCGGGTTCAGATCATAATTTATGAAATAATCGACTGTATCAAGGCAAAACCCGCCCTCTTAAGTAAACCGTATTCCGTTATAAATTAATACGCTTGGCATAAATAGTGTTAAGCCAAGCGTATTGCTCTCTAAAATCTAAAAGCTAAAATCATCTTACGATCGCCTTCCCTGCTGCCTCAACAAATTATCTGCCCACTCCCTATCTGCTGCTTTCAAAGGCGGGCGGGCTTCTTGACAATAATCAATACCTAAATCAAATCTAGCTTGATTGTAAACACCCATTAATACAGCCTGTAAATCGAGTTCTGGTTCTACATCTAGCGGTTGCAAAGGTATTCGCAAACAAGGCATGACATCTCTAACACTAAAAGCATACAATTCAGCTTGAGGAAGTTGAGAACCGCGACTGACTAAAATCCGATAATCGGTGCGCTCTGTGACTCCTAAAATCGGCATGGGTTTGCCACTTCTGAGCAAGTCAATTTCGACTAAGTTGGTGCGACTCCCCAACACTTGCTGCCGTTTAGTTTCATAAGCATTTCGTCCTTCTCCTGCGGTTTTATTCTTGGGGGAAAGCAGTTCGAGAACAGTAATAACTCTACCGCTGGGCATTTCTCTAATTTCTAAATAGCTTTCTTCTACAGTTTCTGGTAGCGGAAGTTGAACAAGGATAGGTTCAGTGCGAGTGAGGGTAGTAGTGCCAGAAACCGATGGAATTGGGTTTGATTGTTTGGAGACGAGGGAAATGTCGGGAATTCCAACTAATTCAGAGGATGCGCTGAGATAGATCCGCTTTTCCACCGCAACTCGATAGTTGGGATTCAATTCAGGTTCGATCGCGATTGCGGCTGCTACAATGGCTCGGCTGTGAACTTCTGACCAAAATTCTGGTTGTTCTAAGTAGGGATTCATTCCCGGAAATGGGGAGGGCATTTCTCTCGCCTCGCTGGTTAAGTTTACTCACTCCAATACTTATTTTATACCTTATGTACAGAGGTTATCAAAAAAGTAAGGTATGCCCGATGCCCGATGCACGTCGGCTACGTCATCTTTCTGAGAAAGGCTATATCCCAACTTCTATTAACTGTGAAACACTACAGGAACAGCGAGATTTGCGAGCTTGACTGTCCAGTTTAACCGATAAATATTTTATCAATAATCTCGCTGTCAGTGACTCTAATGCAAATTAGACATCTTCAATAATTATTGTGGCACAGGCTTTCGGGCCTGTTCAAATCTGGCTTTTTTGGGGATGTCTATTAGATAATTTTGTAGTGAGGAATGCAAGTCCTCATAAAAAGCTGAAAACCTCACTACAAAACTATTTTATTCCCCGTAATGCCCGCCAGCGACTTTCCCCCGAAACACCACATAATTGTAGATGTTGTAGAAAATCATAATCGGGATCAGAAAGCCAATGAACACAATCATAAATACCAGAGCACTAGGTGCAGCAGCCGCTTGATAAATCGTGAGTTGTGTGGGAATAATGTATGGAAAAACAATCAATCCCAAGCCGAGAAAACTTAGCAAGAAAATCAAAATTGTCCAGATAAACGGTGTTCGTTCTTGCTTTTTATCCAAACTTCTCAGCAAGAGTCCAACCAACAACAATCCCAGCACAGGAATCGCCGCAAAAATATAAACTAGCGGTTTATCGAACAACCTTGATCTGGTACTTTCATAAAAAACCGGAGTTGCAATCGTAATTAAAACTGCTCCGATCAATGTCGTCACTGCCGCAATTTTAGCAGTGCGATAGTGATTTGTTTGTAGTTCCCCATCTGTTTTCATAATTAGATAGGTTGAACCGATCAAAACGTAGCCTTGAACGAGTGTCAAAGCCACCAAGATCGATCGCCAATCCAGCCAATCCCAAGTAGTACCCACAAAATGCCCAGCTTCATCAACCGCAATGCCTTCAAGCACCGCACCTAGGGCAAATCCTTGAGCTAAAGCCGCTAAAAAGCTTCCCGCACCAAAGGCGTAATTCCAGAATAACTTGCGGTTAGAATGCTCGCGAAACTCAAAGGCTACAGCCCGAAATATCAAACCGAAGAGCATCATACAAATCGGTATGTACAAAGCAGTTAAAATCGTGCCATAAGCAAGGGGAAATGCGCCAAACAAAGCGCCTCCCATCAAAACCAGCCAAGTTTCGTTCGCATCCCAAACGTTGCCCAAACTGGTCATTAAAATGCCCCTACGTTCATCGTCATCCGCAGTTAGGGATAAGATTCCCACGCCTAAGTCAAAGCCATCTAGCATGACGTAAAGCAAGAGAAAGATACCTAAAATCACGAACCAAACTTCCGGGAGAAAATGCTCCAAAGCTTGCATATAATCTCCTATTGTTGTGCTTCTACGGGACGTTGATCGGGAATGTGTTCTGCGGGTTCAGTTGCGATCGCAGGTTGATTGTCCAAACCTGGAATCGGCAGATTTAAATTAGGGCCTTTGCGGATAATACGACTGCCAAAATACAAGGCGCAAACAAACAAAAAGCTGTAAATAACTGCAAAGAAACTGAGAGAAGTTAAAACATTGGTAGCGGGGATGTTTGACACTCCATCAGCAGTACGAATTTGCCCGTATAAAACCCAGGGTTGTCTCCCCACACAACGCACAATCCAACCCGATTCTACGGCAATATATCCCAGTGGTGCTGCTAATACCCAAGCGCGCATCAGCCAAGATTGACTGCTAATATTTTCAGCGGAAAGTTTGCCTCTACTCCACTGAATGATACTGAACAACATCAATCCTAAAAAGAAGAATCCAATCCCGGACATGATGCGGAAACAGTAGTAGATTAAACCCACCATTCGGGGTCGATCTTCTGGCTTCCATTCTTTTAAGCCGAGGACTGGTTCCGAGAGTTTTTGTTTGAATTCTAGAACGTATCCTAAGCCATTAGGAATCTTGATTTCCCAGTCATTTTTCTGGGCTTTTTCATTAGGTAAAGCCAATAAAGTCCAATCGGCTGAACTTCCGGCTGGGGAAGTTTCCCATTTAGCTTCGATTGCTGCTAATTTTGTGGGCTGATAGTGATAGACTTGTTCGGCGCTCAAATGTCCGATGAATATTTGCAAAGGTGCAACTGCAATTGCTGTCGCGATCGCAATTTTTAACGATTTGGCAAAAAAAGCTTCGTTACGTTTATTCAGAATGTACCAAGCGCTAATCCCACCAATTACAAACAAGGATGTTTCTAGGGTTGCAAAAAACATATGCAAAATGCTGTTTAATGCAAAGGGATTCATAATTGCTTGGAAATAATCGGTGACAACAAATTTGCCGTTGACCATTTCTCCACCCGCAGGAGTTTGCAGCCAGGAGTTAGCGACTAAAATCCATACGGTGGATAGGTTTGCGCCGAAGGCTACCATGATTGTAGCGAAATAATGGACGATCGGGTGAACGCGCCCCCAACCAAACAGCATAATTCCTAAAAAGCCAGCTTCTAGCATAAATGCCATTGAAGCTTCAAACCCTAAAATGCTACCAAAAAAGTCACCAACTGCTTCAGAAAATGGTGCCCAGTTTGTGCCAAATTGAAACTCCATTGGAATACCGGAAGCCACCCCAATCCCGAAATTTAGGACATAAAGTTGAGACCAAAAGCGAGCGTGACGGTAATAGTCAGGATTGCGAGTTTTGAGCCACATTCCCTCAACAATTACCAGATAAATCCCCATTCCAGTAGTCAAAACCGGCCACAGCATATGGAATATGGCAGTTAGCGCAAATTGCATCCGCGATAGCGCCACGGTGTTAGATAAGATATCCATGTTTTCATCCTTTGGTCAGTTCAAGAGAAGTGAGCTTGCACAAGTTTCAGAATTAACACTGGTTATAATCTAGTGTAAAAATTAGTGACTATTTGTAGGTGAAGTAACTTTTAAGGTTTTATACAGATTTGGGTTGTATTTTATGGTATTTCAAAAGAGGTAGATTACGATCAACCGTTGGGTGGGGGCGGGTTTACGAAATTATCGGTTTTAGGCAAATATTGTTGGCGAACCCGCCCCTACAATATTTATGTTTTTTGAGGATATGTGATCTTACCAAATTGTAAATAAATCAGCAGCAAATAACAATTAACAAATAACAATTAACAAATAACCATTAACAAATAACGATTAACAATTACCCATTCTGAATGCCGATCGCCAAAATCCCCAATATTTGATCAACCTGATTCAAAAAATACTCTAATAAATCTATTTTAACTAATTGACCTTCCAGCGTTAAAAACTTCCAAATTTCTCCCGTTGTCACAACCCCATAAATCTTTGATACCTGATTTCCCTCCCGTTCATTAAACAGTTGAGCTGCATACATTTCCGCCACGCATTGACCCAACCCAGCATTAATATTTTCCTTTTTCGCCTCAACGATTAAAATCGCCGGCGCGCTAACAATCAGAAGTTCTACCGATCGACTAATCAGAAAATCGCAACTCCCGTTTAATCCCAAGTCGCTGTCAACCGTAAAATCGACTCCCGAAAACAAACTAATGCGATCGGGAAACTGTTTAGTAAGTTCCAACAAAATCGGTGCAATAATCATTTCCGATCGTGATTTTTCCGTATTACTCGCCAGAGCAAAAGGCACATTGTAAGCTAAAGTTTCTGTTAAATGATTGCTGCATTCTAAAGCAGGTACGGCAGAAAACAAATCTTGTCTGGGCGAAATCGTTAAATTTAAAGATTTTTTGACGCTTGCCAAACTAAAATCACTGTAAGCCATACATTAATTCCCTATTCCCAATTACCAATAACTACTTTTGTTCTGGGTGCGCCGCCGCAGGCGAAGCTGCACCCATTTGATTGATCGCAGCAATTAGCTGATAAAGCCGCCCCGAATCCCGCTGGTTAAAGTGCATAACTAGACGCGGTAAATCGAAAGTTTCATCTGTAGTTTCGGCGGGCAAAGCTTGATTTTTTTCGATTTTACCGTCTACCAAAATATCGCTAAAATCGGTATTTAGCCGATCGACATTCTCATCAGAAAGTTCAGACTTCAAGCGAAGTACCAGTTTTCCCTCCACGTAGCGACAGGAATGATAAACCAGATAAAAACTCGCGATCGCCTCGCAAGCAACATTTATATCGTCTGTAATTGTATAGAGGCTGCGATCGTTAGCAGAAATCAAACCCCGGCCCCGCAATTGTTTTTGCACAAAAGTATTCCAATCGTGCCAATAATCTCCCCCTGGTCGATCGATCAAAACCAAAGGAGCCGGCCCAAACTTACCAGTTTGAGTCAAAGTCAGACACTCAAAAGCCTCATCCAGAGTGCCGAAACCGCCCGGAAACAGAGCCAAAGCATCGCTTTCCCGCAGAAAAAATAACTTGCGAGTGAAAAAATATTTAAAATTGAGCAACTTGGAGTCGCCCGCAATAAAAGGATTAGAACCTTGCTCAAAAGGTAACTGAATATTCAGCCCAAAAGAACGTTCAGCAGTCGCGCCCTCATTCCCTGCTTGCATAATCCCGCCGCCCCCACCAGTAATCACCATAAATCCCTGCTCGGCAATGGCTCTAGCAAAATCTCTCGCCATTAGATATTCTGGGGATTCTGGCGACACCCTCGCCGAACCAAAAATCACAATTTTGCGAACGTGGCGGTAAGGATAAAACATAGAGAAAGCCTTTTCCATATCTCGCAGAGACGACGAGATAATTTTCCAGTCTAGGCGATCGAGCTCGTCTCCGGCCATTTGCACTATCGTCGAGAGCGATCGTTCGATCCACTCTTCGTGCTTCAACATTGGCAATCGATCGATTAAGTCGATCGCTTCAGCTTGGAGGGACTCAAAACCTTGACCAGAAGGAATCATGAATTTTTCCGAAACGGTAACAATTTGTCAAATCATGAAAATTAAGGGGCAAAAGCCAAATTTAGAAGTTAATATTCACTAGCAAATTGCCCTGCTGGTAACTAATCACTTTTTCACTAGCTTTGCCCCGGTTTGTCCGCGAGTTAGCTTTCGCTGCCCAAAAAAGCAGCGTTAAGCTTCTCGCAGTTTGCCTAAACTTAGATCCTGCACCATTCTCTTTTAACAGGCTGTCCGGCCTGTTTCACGCTAGAGTGAATTTTCTTTTTGGGTGAACATTTTGTCCGCCCGTCAAAGAGTTATTGACAATGGTGCTCTTCGGTAAGGTTAAATGTACTTTTCCAGAGTGTTGGCCAGAGTAGTTTTTGGAACTGCCCCAACCACCATATCCACCCGTTGACCGCCCTTAAATATCATCAGCGTCGGAATGCTGCGGATACCGTATTGGCTGGCCACGTTAGGATTCTCGTCGGTATTAACTTTTACTACCTTCACCTGCCCTTCATATTGCTGAGCAATTTCGTCTACGACAGGCGCCACCATCCGACAGGGCCCACACCAGGGAGCCCAAAAATCCACTAGAACTGGAACTTCGCTATCGAGCACTTCCTGTTTAAAGGTAGAGTCGGTTACTTGTGCGGCTGCTGACATCCCTAGCCATCCTTGTAAATACTATTTCTCGGATAACAAGTCTAGCAAAAAGTGTAACCACTTGCATCAACGATTTGAACAGCAGACTTCCAAAGGCAGAAGGTGCTGATGTTTTTGAAGGAACAAGGCACAAGGAAGAATATGGACTTCAGCAAAAAAAAATGTTTGACAGGCTACCCATAGGAGCAAGGCGCCCAGTGCACCCTACATACAAAAGCTTGGCGTTGCTGAATTTAGGTATGATTCACCTAGCGAAGGCAATCCCTGGAATTTCCCGGGCAATTCATGAATTGCCCGGGAAATTCCAGGGATTGCCCGGGCAATTCATGAATTGCCCCTACTCTCAATTTCGGAGGCAATTCATACTCCTTTCTCAGCAACGCCTATTCTTGAGACTGAAACAGTCCTGCCTCTGGCTACTCTCCCACCCTTGGGAGTTAAAAGCCTTCAATCCATTACCTAGTAAGCAACAGCCAAGATTTTGGTCACAAAAGGAACCGCCCGAACAGTAGTCCGGGCGGAGTGTGGTGTGAGGAGTGAACGGAAACTTGTGTCTCCGCTTCTTCTATTCTGACACCTACTTCTCGATAATTGCAAAAGATTTTGTAAATTTCGAGACTATCCCATAAATTTTGTCAAGGTAAGCTGAGATTCGATCGATAAATCTACTTGCCCATGCCCAACTGCTGAGCTTTTTGATAGACTTTACCCTCAGTCAGCAGAGAAGGAGCAATTACCACTTCCACTTGCTGCATCTCCTTAATATCCTTAGCGCCCAAGGTACCCATGCTTGTTTTCAGAGCTCCGAGCAAGTTGTGCGTACCGTCATCTAACAGCGCAGGCCCCCGCAAAATTTGCTCCACAGTCCCAGTAGTCCCCACGCGAATCCGAGTGCCGCGCGGCAAAACCGGGCTGGGAGTCGCCATCCCCCAGTGAAAGCCGCGGCCTGGAGCTTCGGCGGCCCTGGCAAAGGGCGAACCAATCATCACTCCATCAGCGCCGCAGGCAATGCACTTGCAAATATCGCCACCGGTAATTAAACCGCCGTCAGCAATCACCGACACGTATTTGCCAGTTTCGCGATAGTAGTCGTCCCGCGCGGCGGCGCAGTCTGCTACCGCTGTCGCTTGGGGAACGCCGACACCCAATACGCCCCGGGACGTGCAAGCAGCCCCCGGCCCTATGCCCACGAGAATGCCTGCGGCACCAGTTTTCATTAAATTTATGGCAACTTCGTAGGTCACGCAGTTGCCCAAAATTACTGGTATTGGCATCTCTTGACAGAATTTGGTCAAGTCTAAAGATACGATCGACTCTGGGGAAAGAAAAGCTGTCGAGACCACAGTTGCCTGTACAAAAAATATATCGGCTCCTGCTGCGGCAACTTTTAAGCCGTATTTGCTCGCACCGGCCGGTGTACCGCTGACGGCGGCAATCCCTCCTCCAGCTTTAATTTCTTTAATTCTCAGGTCGATTAATTCTGGCTTGATGGGTTCTGCATAGAGTTGCTGCATTAAGGAAACAAATTCGTGGTTCCCGACACTGGCGATGCGCTCTAATATTGGCTGGGGGTCGGCATAGCGGGTTTGAATTCCTTCTAGGTTCAGCACGCCCATTGCTCCCAATTCCGACAGCAAAATAGCCATGCGGACATCGACTACTCCATCCATTGCGCTAGCGATGATCGGGATTTCTCGATCGATCCCACCAATCTGCCACTTAGTATCCGCCAAACTCGGATCGAGGGTGCGCTGTCCGGGCACGAGAGCGATTTCATCTATGCCGTAAGCTCTGCGAGCGCTTTTGCCCCGCCCAATTTCAATATTCACGCTGTTTCACTTCCACAATGTATTTAAATTAGACTAACAAAAAGTTTAGTCGGTCTGCGGGTAGCGATGACCTGACTGTGTTTAAAAAAAAAAGTTCAGCACTGATTCGGATTACGTTCGGATTATCCCAAATCAAAGACAGAGAATCGATTAACTATCAAATTATCAAAGCTTTGAGAGCCTCTGGCGCGGATGTTGATGTTGCGCCGATGCCGATTGTCGATGATGGGGCTGCTTACGCGCGATCGACCGTACCAATTATTGGGCCCACCAGTCCCATGCCATCTAGGGGAGTTTTTTTAAATCAATCGCCAGTTTTTGGTCAAAGATGTGGCGATCGGCTCCTGGAGCAAAAAAAGCGCCGACAATATTGCCGACGGCTAGTTCTTGTTGAGGTTAAACGCTAGAACAATTGAAGCCAAAAGAGGTAAAAAGGACGATCGCACCTGCTGTGAAGAGATTTGAAGAGACAGCCTTCTTAGCGACGGCGCGATCGCACATTCGCGCATTTCAAGCTACACCCTCCACCAGCAACGTAATCTTGTCGATTCCGACTACTTGACACTCCCCGCCCGGTCGGTGCGAGGATTCTTAATTCTGCGACATACCTTAAAGCGTTATGTCCTTGCGGCATTACTCAAACTGTTTAACCGTGGTATACCACCAATTAACAAGCCTGACTCACAACAACCCCAGCGAGTTTATCTCCAAAAGCGTACGCTTGATACAAGCAAGCGAGTTCGGGTATGCCCTACCCTACTTAACGATTTCCAGTAGAAAAGTTGTGTTTGCTGGATTGAAACCTACATTTTCGGTTTCGGCTGTTTATAGTGTTTTCGCCGCACTTTGTCCCCCGGTTTATGCGTAAAAGTGTGTCTCATGTCCTGTTTTACGATCGCAAAGGAGTTTAACCTTGACTTTTATACTATACCCCAGATATCGGAACTTATCGGACTTTTTGAAAAAAGTTTTAAGAAATTAAAGCTGTCCTAGAAGGACAGGGTTTTAAACCCAAATTTTTGATAAACCAGTGCTCCTGGTTTAAAAGTTATACCTCTATCGCACCTCGCAGGCCACCAACTGCATTGAAAGCGAACGCGACCGCATTGATTAGGTCGAATTTCTTCTGCAACAATTGCTTCTTCAAAATAGTCAAAAGACATGATTACTGCTCCTAAAAATGGGTGGGATTTAGTTGAGAAGACGAACAGTTGCTCCTGATAGCTAAAAATTTAAATCTCTGCGTATTGCAAGTCTGAAATTTAAATTTTGCCTCCTACATCAATGCCATCTAATGACATTAGTTTCAGCAAAGAATACAACTGTCTGCCAACTCCAAACCCGATTATTATCAGTTATGCCAAATCGAAAATCGAAAATAATCTGACTCCCCACAAACAGATGCGAAAGCAACTACCCTTCAACAATCAGAGTCACATTGTCAATCGCGAGGACTCGAACTGCATCTCCGGGTTTAAAAGTAATTTCTTGGTCTGATATCGCAGGCCACCAACTGCTTTGAAAGCGGACGCGACCAGATTCGCCCGGACGAATTTCTTCTTCTACGATCGCTTTTTCGTCTTTAGCGATCGCTTTTGGTGCTAGATGATGATGGTCTGTTTCTACATCACCGACAGCCACTTTTTCATCAACAACAGCGCTAGCTTTTTGCGAACTAGCCACCGTCTCTTCTCCTACACCTTTAATGGGATTTTGCAAACCGCTGACTTGTTCCTCATCAGCGAAAGCTAATATTCCTTCTTCTTCAACAAAGCTTGCTTCTTGGACATAGTTAGTAGACATGGCGGATTTCTCCTGAAGATAGGTTGTGTTGAACTTTATTGATGCAAAAAGCTCGTGCTTTTGCAGTTAGATAAAAGTGTCATACTTCTCATCCCAACAATTACAAGCTGGGACTAAAATTCTGGATTCTACATCGAAGTGTCTTCTGCATTCAGATAAAAGTGTCAGGTTTTCCATCCCCGGGTATTCAACTCTGGTAATGAAATTCTGCCTTCTAGATAACTGCATAGAAACTATTTGACGACTCCCCACCTACAGAATTTCTCCGAATTACCCTTCAACTATGAGAGTAATGTTGTCAATTCCCACAACCCGAACTACATCGCCGGGTTTCAAAGTTATGTCTAGATCGCACTTCGCAGGCCACCAACTGCTTTGAAAACGGACGCGACCGGATTCTTGAGGCCGAATTTCTTCTTCGACAATCGCTTTTTCCAAAGGGCTGACAGTCATGATTTTTAGTTCCTAATTGCAAGTTTTCCGAAACATTGAAATAAAACAAACTGACGGCTTTAACTTGCTAATCCATTGATTTTCAACTATGGCCCAACGATCAAAGTAATGTTGTCAATTCCAAGTACGTTAACCAATTCACCGCGTTGGAAAGTCATGTCTAGATCGCACTTCGCGGGCCACCAACTGTTCTGAAAATGAACGCGCCCGCAATCGCCTGGTCGAATTTCTTCATCAACGATCGCTTTTTCTGGGTTGATAATAGTCGTGGTTGTAGCCTCCTGATTCTGAACTAGCTTTAACTTTTTCAGAGTAATATTGTCCATTCCGACGATGCGATTCCTGCCACGGAGTTGAAAAATGATGTCTCGATCGTCGCATATGAAGGCCCACTCAGTGCTTTGGAAATCGACTCTGCTGCATTCTTGATGACGAATCGCTCGATCGACGATTGCTTTTTCCAAATTTTTGACTGTCATGATTGCCTGTTCCTAATTTTAGATTTTCCTGAACTTTGAGATGCGAAAAATTGATGGCTCGGATCGCTACCCGATCGGCAGCTAGGCCGAAATAATCAGAGTAATGTTGTCGATTCCGACTACCCGAACCACATCACCGGGTTGAAAAGTCATGTCTCGATCGCATCTTGCAGGCCACCAACTGCTTTGAAAACGCACTCTACCACATTCTTGAGGGCGGATTGCTTCATCGACGATTGCTTTTTCAACGTTGTTAATAGACATAGCTGCTTGCTCCTGAGTGTAAAGATTAGCCTGATTTGTGCGGATGTCAGAAGCTTGTCTGTCAACTTCCCTTCCACACTCAACAGTCTCGCCGGCCTCCAGGAGTCATGTCAGTCGGCAAAAGTCCATATAAGTCGGCTGTTTGAGGGGGTAAGCGAGTCGGAAAAAGTCTGTTAGAGTTGTTTCATATGGGTAACGCTAGACCTGGTGACTCAATGGAAGCGGATCAAGCACTGGATTTTACTAACTCGTTACTTGTGGCTCGAAACCTGAAAAATCTCGATAACCTTGACAGCGCTATCTTTCGCGAAGCTTGGATCGGGGTGCAAGGCAGGACGTACCAACAGGTGGCAGAAAGTGAAGGATATGGAGTAGGGACTGTAAAGGACGCGGCTTCTAATTTGTGGAAGCGGCTTTCAGCTTTGTTTGGAGAAGGAGAAAAAGTCAAAAAAGATAACTTGCAAGCGGTAGTAGACCGATATTGGCGTAGCTACTCTAAATTAGAACCCCAGTCCGGGCAAATTGTTCCGCAGCGATCGCCTCTGGGACATGATTCCGACTTGGAAATCGAAAACCCCAACTTTTTGGGCCGGTGTGGGGCGATCGAGGATCTGAATACTCTGGTCGCCCAAGGCGCTAAAGTGATTGTGATCCAAAGTGCCGGCGGTATGGGCAAAACGACTTTGGCCAGACAGTATCTCAAGTCTCAAGGGTTCGATCGAGTAATTGAACTGCTGATGGCAAAAGAGACAGAGAACATCACCGCCTTAGACAGCGCGATCGAAGAATGGCTCAAGCAAGACTTTCAGGAAGAACCAGGGCCTGACTTTGGCGTCACCCTCGGGCGCCTGAAGCGCCAGCTTCAGACTCTCAAAGTCGGCGTATTGATTGACAACTTGGAAGCCGCCCTCGATGGACAAGGTAAGTTTATTGAACCGCACCGACTTTACGTCGAACTGTTGCGAGTTTTGGCTGACGCGGCGGTGCAGTCGGTAACGCTCATTACCAGTCGCGATCGGCTTTGCGACTCTGACGTAACCGTCGAACACTACCTGCTTCCAGGATTAGAGGTGGAAGTTTGGCAGCAGTTTTTTGGCGATCGTAATATCAACATAGATCCTGTCGCCCTCGTAGAAATGCACAAAGTTTACGGCGGTAATGCCAAAGCAATGGGCATTCTTTGGGGGACAATCCGAGAAGATTTTGATGGAGATATGACAGCCTACTGGCTAGAAAACAGCGACGATCCGCTTGTTGAAACCGACTTAAAAAATTTAGTGACGAGTCAATTCAACCGACTCCAAGAACTAGATTACGAAGCCTATCAACTCCTGTGCCGCTTGGGCTGTTACCGCTATCAAGACGTGCCGACAGTCCCCACAGACGGACTTTTGTGTTTGCTTTGGGATGTGCCCGAAGCTGGACGGCGACAAATCATTAAATCGCTGTTGCATCGATCGCTAGTCGAGTCTCAGAAAGGCGAATACTGGCTGCATCCGGCAATTCGCGAAGAAGCAGTCGATCGGCTCTCGCCCGGAGACTGGGAGACGGCCAACCGCAAAGCCGCCGAGTTTTGGACAGAGAGCGTGGAGACGATTGAGACTGTAGAAGATGCGCTCAAAGCTTTTGAAGCTTACTATCACTATGTAGCAATTAGCTGTTTCGAGCAGGCTGCAAGCATCATCCTCAAAAAAATCAATATCCAGTTTGCCAAAGATTACAAACTCGGTAGAGCGCTCTACAAACTAGGTTTCTTGCAGCCAATAATTTCAGCAACTACTCGCATTGTCAACAATGTGACTTCTGATTATTATTTGAGCGGTCTATACAGTATTTTAGGTGTTTCTTATCGGATATTAGGCGATATAAATCAAGCCATAGAATGTCATCAAATATCCGAAAGAAAAGCCACTAAATCTTTGCAAAGTATAGCGAAAAGCAGTGAACCTGAAAATGAAAAACAAGCTAATCTGGAATTCTGGAAAGTTAACGCTGCGATTAATATAGGATTTTGTCAAATAGAAATGCGGGAATTAGAACCAGCTATGGAAATTTTTGTAAAACTGAAAAAATCGCGGGAAGAAATCGGCATTAACAGCTATTCGATCGATGTCGGGTTAGCTTTCCTCAACTCCTGTGTCGGAGTCAAAAAAGCCGCGAAGGAACTCGCCGACAAACTTTATGTCGATCGCGAAGACAGTCAGTTGGTAGGCACGGGATACAAGTTAGTATTTCTAGCCGCCACCTACAAAAACCTCGGAGAGACCGAAAAAGCCTTAAGTTTGTACCACCAGGCGATCGTCCAGGCCGACCAAAACCAGTACAGCACCATCAAAGCCAAAGCTCTCAGCGGTATAGCCGCGCTGTACCGAGAACGGGGAGAATTTGACCAAGCACTGTTACACCTAGCTGAAGCAATCGAAATACTCGATCGAGCCAGCGCCAAATTAGACCGAGCCGAAGCTTACTATCAACTAGCACTCACAGAACAAAAACTTGGTAATATCGAGAAAAGCCAAGAAAATTTTGACCGTGCTATTCAACTTTTCAGCGAAATGGATGCCAGCAAACAAGTAGAAAAAGTACAGTTAGCCACCACCAAACAAGCCGAAAAAATAGCTAACTAATCCAGCAACAAATGATAAAAAAGATACAATCAAGTAAAGCACAACCATAAATTTTGTAGACATGAAACTAAAACGATTGGGACACGTAGCCGTCTGCGTGCAAGACATAGAAAAATCTACCCAGTTCTACCTAAACTTGGGCATGGAATTAGTCTGGAAAGATGCAGACTGGGCTTATTTGAAAGCAGGAGAGGACGGACTGGCGCTGTTGAGTCCGACTTACGACCAAGCAGGCCCGCATTTTGGGTTTGTATTTGACGATCGTACCGAAATCGAATCCGCCCACCAACAGCTAAAAGCCGAAGGTGTTTCCGTTACCCACATTCACGAACACCGCGACGGTACAGCGTCTTTTTACGGCAGAGACCCCGACGGTAACGGTTTTGAGTACCTTTATGAACCGGCTTGAGGATTCGATTCTAGGACTTATCAAGCTGAATTTGGGTAAGGTGCGCAGTGCGCTACAAGATTTGTGCGCAGTGCGCTACAAGATTTGTGCGCAGTGCGCACCCTAGCCAATTGCTCAAGGCCCGGAACCTCCGTACAAGTCGCCGAATCAAGTAACATACTGACACCAACTCTTCCATAGTACGGTGCAGATCCTGAATCCGAAATATATCCACAACTTCCGAAAATTGGCTCGATAATCTAAAATCTAAAATCTAAAATCCTAAAATCCTCATGTTCCAAAGAATACAAGTCAGAAACCGCTGGACATCCATCTTCAAACCCTGGGAAGAAGCAGATCCTTGGTTGTTTGCCGCTTGCGTCGGGCTCACCATCTTCGGCGGAATCATGATCCGCAGCGTCGAAATCAACCAGGGATCGATCGACTGGTGGCGACACTGGGTAACTGGCGGAGTCGGTTTAGTCCTCGCCATCATCATTTCCCGCTGTCGCTACGAAATATTAATTCAGTGGAAATGGCCGATCTACATAGCAATCAACTTGTCATTGATCGCAGTGCGATTTATCGGTACTACAGGACTCGGTGCCCAGCGGTGGATCAACATCGGAGGCTTCTATCTGCAACCGTCAGAATTTGCCAAAGTAGGGATGATTATCACCTTAGCAGCTCTCCTGCACGACAAGACTGTCCCCACAGTCAGGGATATGTTGAAGATGCTGGCGATTATGGCCGTACCCTGGGGATTGATCTTTGCCGAACCAAATTTAGGTACTTCCCTGGTGTTTGGCGCGATTACAATCGGGATGTTTTACTGGGGTAATGTCAATCCCGGCTGGCTAATATTGCTGTTTTCTCCTCTAATCTCAGTTCTTCTCAACAACCTATCTACACCGATTTGGGTAGCCTGGGTAGTGATTGCAGGTCTTATCGCTTGGCGAACCCTACCTTGGCCTTGGTTCGGGACTTTCGCTACAGTGCTGGTGAACGTGGTTTCTGGACACGTCGGACATCTTTTTTGGGGCGTCCTGAAGGATTATCAAAAAATGCGCTTGACAGGGTTTTTAAACCCCGAGAAAGACCCTTTAGGCAGCGGATATCACTTGATTCAATCTCGGATTGCGATCGGGGCCGGAGAACTCAAAGGCAGGGGTTTGTTTCACGGAACCCAAACTCAGCTTAACTTTATTCCCGAACAGCATACGGACTTTATTTTTTCCGCGATCGGCGAAGAATTGGGATTTATTGGCTGTATTTCCGTGCTGGTGGTGTTTTGGGTCATTTGTTTCCGCTTGGTGACGATCGCACAAACTGCAAATGACAATTTTGGTTCATTGCTGGCGATCGGCGTACTATCAATGTTAATTTTCCAAGTATTCGTCAATATCGGGATGAACATCGGCTTAGCACCAGTTACCGGGATTCCGCTACCTTTCCTGAGTTACGGAAATGCGTCGCTGCTGAGTAATTTTCTCGGACTGGGACTCGTGGAGTCGGTGGCGAACCAGCGACAGCGCAAGAAGCGTTGGAATTAGGCAATTGGTAATTGGTAATTGGTCATTCAAGACTTATCCATAACCTGTATATGTAGGGTGCTCTTCGGCGCACCTTACCTATGAGTAGCGTATAAAAGCACTTTTGCATCAAACACTATCTTTGGAAATTAGATCAATTCCGGCTGCACCGGAATGATAAGCGAGGACAGGGCAGTGCCGTTTCCCTACAATTAATCTGGCGCGCAAGAAACGGCATCTTGAGTGTCCTGATTTCGGGTAATATCAAATTCGCTCTTCATCAGAATTATTCATCTCTCCAATCTCGCTCTTTGCTCTCTGCGGTTAAATAATTCCGATGCAACGGGAAACGATATTAGACCTATTTCATATTATAAAATAACCCTCATAGGTTTGTTTTGAGGACTAAAATCCTCAAAAGAAACCTATGAGGACTAAAGTCCTCAAAACAAACGCGTTCGTAGTCATTTTACAGGAATAGATAGGAGCCAATTACTCATTCATATTCTTGTAAGTAGCAACCGCCGAAGGCGAGCTGCGGTTTAGATAGCGGAATATCCAATACTTAAATACCGTATCTAAGATAACTGGAAATGTCGCAATGAACAGAAATATAAACTGCCTATTTTCTGGCAGTCCCAAATGCCTCGATAAACCTTCGAGAATTATTTCCCAACCGTGAGGCGAGTGAAATCCGACAAACACATCGGTAAACAAAATAATTACGAAAGCCTTCGCACTGTCGCTAAGTCCGTAAACCACGTCGTCCATAAAAGACTTTAAAATCTCAATCTCTCTCTTGTTGGTGATGAGAATCCCGGCAAAGGCCATGCAGGAAATCAAATCAGCAAAAATATTTTTAATGGCTCCATTACTTTCAGAGCGGTATTCCTGCGCTAGCTCAACTGCTTTCTCGGAAATCTTCTTTTCTGTTTCCTCGGAAGAAAGCGATGGAGCCATGCCAATTAATGTTTCAAATTTTAGGTGCTGCTCAAATCTCTCCAGTTCTTTAAAGGCTTCTTCTTCCAAATCGACATTTATGAATAACGGAGCATTTTGCTTGATTCTAAAATGGTCAACTACTGGGCCGACTATAAAGTTTTTGGAGATTTGATTTGTCAATAAGGGAACTAAAATCAAAAGTAAAATAAATCTCAGGGAAATAACTGTTTTTACTTTGGAATTGCGAAAGTTTTTAACTACTTCTTTTTCGGCTTCTGGGTCTAACTCTTTGGTGATTCGATTCAGGGTTCCCAAAAGTGAACGTGGTAATAAGTTTACTTCTCCAAAGTTAGTTTCCATATCCCCAGCTTGAGTTTGATTAGAATTAACTAAACCGTTATTTGTGCTAGGCTGAGAATTGCTATTTGTAGATTTAATTTGCACATTTACTGAACTAACAAGTGGAACGATCGCAGTCGATCTACTATTATTAATATATTTGTCGATGATGCCATCAATAAACTCTAGTTTCTCAAATACCAGGGACGATCGATCTTTAGTGTCTAAACCTAATCCGTGCGGGTGATGATCGGCGCTGTGTCCCGCCTGCGGTTTTGCTCCCACGCGATCGGGCAATTCCAAAAAAGAACGGCTGGCATTGAACTCAACCATCCTGGTTTGGATGACCTTGAGGTATTTTTGCAGCTCGGATTTAAAGTAAGACAGGGTGCTATGTCCGTAATCTCCAGATCGCTCGGAGATTCCTTGGCCACCAAAATGCTCATCTTCGATCGCCTTAATTGCTAACGCAGCATCATAGGCCTGTTCCAGGGCCCTGTCAGGCGTTTCTCTGTACCACTGGTGAGCGCTGTAGAGGTATTTAACAAACCTGTTCCACGGAGAAGTATTCATAAATTAAGCTGGTTAGCTGGCTGTATACATTAGTGACTAAAGTATTTATGGTATGGTAACAAATTTAGATAAATTGGGAACAACCGCCTCGGATTCAATTTGGATTGTGGGAGCCGCCCGCAGTGGAAAAACGGCTCGCTTAGTCGAGCAGTTCTGCATTTGGAGCAAAACCGTCAAGCTTCTGCCCGCAACAGTTTCAAGCCGCGCTTCCGGGCGGTGGCGGGCGGGACAAACCGCCCCAGCAATTTTAGTGTTAGCAGCTAACGGGGACAATCGGTTGGAATTTGCCGATCGCATCGCCGTAGCTACCCAAGGAAAATATGCCTTTCACTCAACAACACCCTTCGGCTTTTTTGAGCAGGAAGTATTGCTATTTTGGCCGCTGCTAGTTAAGTCATTGAATTTGAGGGCTCAATTTCCGCTGCGGCTGCAACCTGAAACAGAATTGGAACTTGCCGCGAGACTGTGGCGTCGCGAATTAGACGAAGGGATTTTGCAACAAACAGGGGTAAGTCCAAACCGCATGGTGCGTCGAACTCTAGACTTATTACAATTGGCCGCTGTCAGCGGTACGCCGAGAGAAGAGATTAAGAGCATTCTGGAACAGGGATTTGCAGCGGAGGGAGGCTCGAATCACCTATGGACTAGCATGGGAGAGTTGTTGGAAAGGTGGCGGGAATGGTGCTTGATGCGGGGATTCCTGACTTACGGGATTGTTTGCGAACTTTACTGGCGCTATTTGTTGCAGGATGAGAGTTATCAGCAGCAGTTGGCTTCGAGATACCAAGCTGTGATTGCAGATGATGTTGACGATTATCCGGCTATCAGCCGCCATTTGTTCGATCGAATGCTCGACACAGGCGCGGCGGGGGCGTTCTCGTACAATCGGGATGGAGGAGTGCGTGTGGGCTTGGGCGCTGACACGGAATACCTAGCCCAACTGGAAAGCCGCTGTTTGGTGGAAAAATTGGATGCAAAAGCGGGTTTAGTCCCAGAAATTGGGGAGTTGGCGGTAAATTTAGCTGTTAATTCTGATGGTTTTTATCCTTTAGGCTTGAGTTTGCCTCGATCAGTTCGATCGATCGAAACCACCTCCCGCGCTCAACTGCTGCGAGAAACCGCCGAAATTATCGTGGATGCGGTGAAGTCAAAAGCCGTAGAGCCGCAGGAAATCGCCGTAATTGCTCCTGGGATGGATGCGATCGCCCGTTATAGCTTAACGGAAATTCTGGCGCGATCGGGCATTGCCGCCGTATCTCTCAACGATCAGCGTCCCCTATCGACTACGCCAGAGATTCGAGCTTTGCTGACTCTGCTCGCGTTAGTTTATCCTGGACTAGGCCGTTTGGTCGATCGAGATGCAGTAGCCGAAATGCTGGTAATTTTGGGTAGCCAGAAACACCCGGAAGTGGAAACAGAAGACCCTAATCCGACTTTCAATCTACAATCAAGCAGCCAAAATTCCAAATCGATCGACTTGGTGAGAGCAGGTTTAATCGCCGATCATTGTTTTCGTCCAGATATCGATCGACCTCAATTACTGGCAATTACAGCCTTTCCCCGGTGGGACAGATTGGGACACCGAGCCGCTGTCGCCTATGAGCAAATTGTGGAGTGGATCGAGCAACAGCGGTCGCAACAGCAGGAGCGGTTGTTGCCGAGTCCAATTGCCCTGATCGATCGAGCGATCCAGAAATTTTTGATGAACGATCGATACCTGGCGTACGATCGGCTATCAGCCCTGCGCGAGTTAATGGAAACCGCCGCCCACTACTGGGAAATACACGGGCGAATGCAGCGCCTAGAATCTACAAATGCTGGTGACTCAGAAACGATCGCCCGGTTCATCCAGTTATTGCGCCAAGGAACCGTCACCGCAAACCCGTTTCCAGTCCGTCCCGAAGGCGCAGCAGCCCGAGCCGTCACCCTCGCCAACATCTTTCAGTACCGCAGCAGCCGCCACGCCCACAAATGGCACTTTTGGCTGGATGCCGGCTCGCCCCTGTGGCTCCGAGGCGGTGCGGCGACTTTGTTTGGTGCTCCGTTATTTTTGCGATCGCAAATTGGGCGTCCTTGGGAAACCGAAGACGAAACCGTAGCTGACCAACAGCGACTGCGGCGAATTCTGGTAGATTTGTTAAGTCGCTGTTCCCTGCTTTACCTTTGCCACAGCGAACTAGCCGTCAACGGACAAGAACAAACTGGCCCGCTTCTGCCCCTAATTAACAGCTCTGTTTCTAGTCAGCAGCTATAGCAGTTGACAGTTGACAGTTGACAGTTGACAGTTACAGAGTACGGCAATCAAACCGTTGATGCTGTGGGTTCTCGTCTCGATTCATTTTTGTCATTTATGCCCTCACCGATGTGGCGGTTGCTATAGCATAGGGCAAATGGCCGGAGATTTTAATTTTTCTCCCCTTTGGATAGATTCGCAGTGCTGACTCGAAGTGCTGACTCGAAGCCCGATTTGTAGCATTAGACAAGATTGCAAAAATAACTAGGACGGGCTCTCCGGCCCATCCCACAAAAAGTTTTTTCTTGTGGAACAGGCCGGAGAGCCTGTTACAAAATTTGACTAAAATGAATTTTGCAATCTTGTCTATTGAACGGAGGCAGAGGTGGCGATCGAAATGAGGTGATATTAAAGTATACCCAAAACAAACATCAAAACGTGCAATTAATATTTTTAGCTCGAAAGATGCCGGGGTTAAAAAATATCGATCGCCGTTGCAATTTTGATTTAGTATGCTAGAAATGATCGGGATTATTAATCAATTTTAAGCCAGATTTTTGGTGACAAACTGATACTAATCAGTTCTTAAAGTTAATCGGGATCGTCGTTTAAAGGAGCTAAAATTATGCCAAGTGCAGTACCACCAGGATTTCTCGGAAGTGGGCCGATATTTAACCTCGGGGGTGACGAGACGATCGGACCAACCCCTACCCCTGTAACAGTGCCAACTCCGGCGACAACACCAACTCCGGCGACAACCCCAACTCCAGCGACACCACCAACTCCGACGCGAGCTCCCAGTCCCTCCGACGATACATTTGGCGGGATAGACGACACATTGGGCGGAGGTAGAGGTACCGTACCCGCGATCGTTGGCGGCGTAATCCGTGGCACAGAAACCAACGACTCCTTAGTGGGCAGTCCCGGGCCAGACGTGATTTCCGGGCTTGCCGGTAACGACAATATCCGGGGAGCCGCTGGCGACGATCTATTATTTGGCAACGACGATGACGACGTGCTGTTCGGCAATGAGGGCAACGATGTTCTCGACGGCGGTTCAGGACTCGATACTTTGTACGGAGGCAAAGGTAATGATTCCCTGGATGGGGGAAATAACCCAGACTTGCTGTACGGAAATGATGGCAATGACACGGTAATCGGAGGCGAAGGTAAAGATACGGCTTTCGGGGGCAAAAACAACGACAGCTTGCGCGGAGGCTCTGGTGACGATAGCTTCTTGGGCGATCGAGGTAATGATGTCGTTTGGGGCGATCAAGGTAACGACTCGCTCTTCGGTGGCGATGGCGATGACTTGCTATTTGGCAACGAAGGAGGCGACTGGCTCTACGGTAATGCCGATGCGGACACAATTTTTGCGGGCGATGGCGATGACATTGTGTTTGGCGGTGCCGGGGAAGACATCATAGATGGTGGTGCCGGCAATGACGTGCTTTGGGGCGAAGCAGGCAAAGACATCGTGGCAGGAGGCGAAGGCAGAGATGTCTTTGTGATCGGTGCATTCAGTTCCCCGAGTGGTAGCAGCAGTAATGGTACTAACCCGGCATTTCTCACCACTGGTGGCCCGGATATCGCCGATGCTGATATTTTTACAGACTTTCGCCAAGGTGAAGATGCGATCGGCTTAAGCGGCGATCTCAAATTTGAAGATTTAGTAATCTTCCAAAGCACAGACAACAAAGCCGGCAGCACGATTATTCGCAACGGCGTCAGCGGCGACTTTTTAGCAGTATTACCTGGAGTGGACAGCAGAACCCTGGGGCGCAGCTCCTTTGTAATTGCCCCCACAGTTCCTGGCAGCGCCACCCCGCTTCCTCTGCCGACGCCGAGTCCGAGTCCAACACCGACGCCGACAGCAAGTCCGACGCCGACACCGACAGATAGTCCGACTCCGACGACAGGCAGTCCGACGCCGACAGGCAGTCCGACACCTAGTCCCAGTCCGACGCCGATGTTCCCGACGCCGACAGCCAGTCCGACGCCTAGTCTGGTCTTTCCGACGCCGACGACAGGCACTCCGACACCGACAGGCAGTCCGACACCAAGTCTGAGTCCCACGCCCTTCCCGAATCAGCCTCCAGTAGCAGTTAACGACAACTTCACTACGGTTTCGGGTCAAGAACTCAGTCTCAACGTTGTGTTCAACGATACTGACCCGGAAAAGAACCCTCTGACTGTCACGACTTTTACTCCAACGGCCAAAGGGAGCCTGGTTGCCTTGAACGGCACCACGTTCAAATACACGCCGAATCCTGGGTTCTCGGGTACTGACAGCTTCAGCTATTCGATCTCAGATGGTCGCGGTGGCACAAGTCAGGCCGTAGTAAACATCAATGTCAGTAACCCGCCGAAGCTAGCGATTAACAACGGTGTGGTGGTTGCCAAAAGTGCTCCTACCCAGACAATTACGGCGGCTGATTTGTTAGTCACAGATCCCGATAACAATCCGTCGGAAATCGTTTACACGATTACCAAAGCCCCCGATGCTACCAGAGGCTTTGTCCAAAGAGGCGGCACATTCCTCAACGTCGGTGGCAAATTTACCCAAGACGACATCAACAACAACATCGTCAAATACAATCTGCTAGCGACAAGTGGCGGCGATAGTTTTACGTTTACAGCCTCTGATGGGTCTGCGACGATCGCCCCGGCATCCTTCAGTATCACTGTGGTAGATAATATTGTCGATCGCACCGCACTCCCAGCCAGCACCTTTACAGGCAGCAACCTCAGCGACTTCATCATCGGTGGGGCCGGCAACGATACCCTGTATGGGGGCGACGGTAACGACATCATCGATGGCAAGGGCGGTGACGACCTCGAATTCGGTCAAGCAGGTAACGACTCGGTGCTAGGCGGAATTGGCAACGACACCCTCGATGGCGGACTGGGCAACGATACGATCGACGGCGGTGACGGTATAGACTCGCTGATTGGTGGACTAGGCAACGACCTGATGTTCGGTGGCAATGACAATGACATCCTAGCCGGCGGCGACAATGGCGATACCATTGACGGCGGCACAGGCAATGACTCGATCTTGGGAGAAGTCGGTGACGACTCGATACTTGGAGGAACCGGCACCGACACCTTATTGGGCGGCATAGGCGACGACACTGTAGACGGCGGTGCAGGTGACGACTTCCTCGACGGCAGCCTCGGCAGAAACTTGCTCGACGGCGGTATCAATAACGACTCAATCACCGGCGGCGACAGCGAAGACACAATTTTGGGTGGAGAAGGCAGCGACACCGGACTTGGAGGTGCAGGCAACGACTACATCTTGGGTGAAGGTGGCACCGACTCCCTGTTCGGGGAAGCGGGCGACGACACTGTAGACGGCGGTGCCGGCAGCGACTGTCTCAGCGGCGCCTTCGGCAACGACTTGGTGTTGGGCGGCGATGACAACGACTCGCTTTCCGGCGGTGCGGGAAATGACATTTTGGGCGGCGGGAACGGTTCTGACTTGCTCACGGGCGATGCTGGCAATGATTTCTTCTACTACGAAACTCCCAGCGAAGGCGTTGATATCATTTCTGACTTTAATATTACTGGCACCGGGACTGACAGATTCTTGTTCCGGTCTGCCAATTTCGGAGGTTTAACCAACTCGGGAACTACTAACGATTTCACCAGTTTTATCGTCAGGAATATCGGCAGCGGCGGCGACAACATCAGCAAGCAAGAAGTCATTTTGTTTGAATCTACATTTGACAACGCTCAAGCAGTGAATGCAGTGTTGAAGAATCAAAACGGTTCGAGCAAAACGGGAGCTTTCTTCGTCTACCTGAACAATACTTTTAATAAGTACGTTCTCGGGTTTGATCCGAATGTGGCAGATGATAGTCTCCCAGCTTTTGATTTGGCAGTGTTGAATACTATTCCTACAGTGCCTGGAGCTCTGAGTACGCTGATTGTGGCATCTGACTTTAAGTTTATTTAGAGTCAGATCAAATCCGCTCTTCATCGGAATGATATAAACGGAGGACACGGCAGTAGGAGGAGACGGCAGTGCCGTGTCCCTACAATTGCTCGCGGCAGTAGGAGGAGACGGCAGTGCCGTGTCCCTACAATTGCTCGCGGTAGGGAAACGGCACTGCCGTCTCCTCTATATCATTCCGGCGCAGCCGGAATTGATATCAGCAGATATAAAAGGAGGACACGGCAGTGCCGTGTCCCTACAATTGCTCGGGGTAGGGAAACGGCACTGCCGTCTCCTCTATATCATTCCGGCGCAGCCGGAATTGATATCAGTGCCATGTCCCTACAATTGCTCGCGGTAGGGAAACGGCACTGCCGTCTCCTCTATATCATTCCGGCGCAGCCGGAATTGATATCAGTCATACTTTCTTGATTCGTAATTTGTTAGAAGGTAAAAATACAATTTCGCCGATCGTCCTGGGAGATGCAAATTTAGAAAAAAATTTGTTTTTCACCCGATCAAAATCGGTGAATTGTATTGGTGTACAAGTTTTAGTCATTGAATTTTTGAGTAGCGTTTAAAGGAGCAAGAATAATGCCCAGTGCAGTACCAGCAGGTTTTCTCGAAGGGCGGCCACCGTTCCTATTACTCGATAGCAGGGGAAATGTTTCAGATATTATCGGCACGGTGCCCTCGCCTGCGCCGTCGCCAGGAACAACTCCTGCGGTGATGGGGACAACTCCCACGATGATGGGGACAACTCCCACGATGATGGGGACTTCTCCCACGATGATGGGGACTTCTCCCACGATGACCGGGACTTCTCCCACGATGACGGGGACTTCTCCTGGGATGACAGGAACAACTCCGACGATGATGGGGACGGGGCCGGGGATTTCAGTCACGCCGGTGCCACGGCCCGCTGTGACCGTTCCGACTCCTCCCCCAGAGCCAGTATTTGTCGATGGTTTAATCGTCGCCAATGATGGCAATAACTATTTGATCGGCAGCTTGTTCAATGACACGATTTCCGGGCGTGGTGGCGATGATACGCTTCTGGGTCGGGATGGAGACGATATACTCAGGGGCGAAGACGGTAACGATTCTCTCAACGGCGGCGCTGGGAAAGATATCGTTGAGGGCGGTCGCGGCAATGATACCGCGCGGGGTGGCAAAGGCGATGATTTGGTGACTGGCGACCAAGGCGATGATGTCGTTTTTGGCGATCAGGGTAACGATATTGTCTTTGGTTCTGAAGGTAATGACACGCTGTACGGCGGTAAAGGCAATGACTGTCTGCGCGGTGGTGCCGAGGACGACTTGATTTTTGGCGACAAGGGCAATGACACTGTTTTTGGCGACACGGGTAATGACTGTCTGATCGGCGCTGCTGGTGATGATATTTTGTTGGGCGGCGACGGCGGGGATGTCATCACAGGCGGTGCTGGTAACGATACTGGTGACGGTGGCGCCGGAGATGACCTGATCTTTGGGGGCGATGGCAATGATTCTCTGTTTGGGGATGCTGGGGATGATATTCTTTCGGGCGATCGCGGTGCTGATACTCTGACAGGAGGCGAGGGTTCGGATATTTTTGTTCTCGGTAGGGTGGGAACATCTCCCTCGGGCTCTGGGTTTCTCACGACTGGCGGCCGCGAAATCGGTGATGCTGATTTAATTAGAGATTTTAAGGTAGGAGATTCGATCGGTCTGGCTGGAGGTTTGAACTTTACGCAGTTAGAAATTTTCCAAGGTCAAGGCTCGAATTCTAGTAACACGATTATTAGAGACCGACAAACTGGGGAATTTTTGGCGGTGTTGACTGATGTTCGATCGAACTCGATCGACGAATCTAGATTTACAACAGCTCAAATACCTCGCGTCAACGACAATCCCTTCATGATTCAGGGGACAAGACCTTCTCCTGGTGCGATGGGTACAAGTGCTTCACCCACACCAGCGGGTACAAGTGCTTCACCCACACCAGCAGGAACAACTCCTTCTGGCACACCGGCAGGAACAACTCCTTCTGGCACACCAGCAGGAACAAGACCTTCTACGACACCACCACCCACGGGGACAACTCCGAGTCCGACTCCAGCAACAACTCCAACTCCAGCAACAACTCCCACTCCAGCACCGACTCCAACTCCAGCAACAACTCCAACTCCAGCAACAACTCCCACTCCAGCACCGACGGGGACAACTCCGAGTCCCACTCCAGCACCGACGGGGACAACTCCGAGTCCAACTCCCGCACCGACGGGGACAACTCCGAGTCCAACTCCCGCGCCTGGAACATTGCCGACTCAGGTTCCGAGTCCGACTCCGACTGCGACGGGGACAACTCCGAGTCCTAGTCCTTCGATCGTTCCGACTCCAACTGCGGCACCGCCAACTCCTCCGCCTTTCGGTGGGGGGCCGGTTCCGCCCAGTTTTACGTCTCCGACTCCTAACGAACCGCCGATCGTCGAAAGTGGCAAAACGCTGACTGGTTTACAGAATTTGCCTCTGTCTCTGAGTATTTCGGCGCCTAGTGACCCAGAGGGCCAACCGCTGTCGATCGCGGTTGTAGGACTTCCGAATCCGACTTTTGGTGAGGTAACTACCGGTACGAACCCGATCGCCATCAACCAAAAGTTAACCGTTCAAGACTTACTGGGACTGACATTTAAACCTAAAGCTGATGCGATCGGGAAAGCCGGTTCTTTCAGCTACAGCGTAGGTGACGACCAAGGTGGCACGGCGGCAGCCTCAGTCGCGATTAACATCAATTCTTTCGATACCTCGGTAACTGTTCCAACTACCCTGTCGCCGATTGTTGGCAATGACGGCATCGTGTTTACGAGTACGAATAATTTGCTGCCCACTTTCATTGACGTGCTCGCCAACGATTCGAGCCCGCAAAAAGGGCCGCTGAGCATTATCAATGTCGGCACGCCAACACAGGGCATAGCTGTCAATCTGGGCGATCGAGTGCAGTTCATCCCCGGCAACGTAGCGGGTACAACTACTTTCACCTACAGCGTCAGCGACGGATTCGGGACACTTCCGGGCGTAGGTACTGTCACCGTTTCCATCTTGCCGGCCGACAGCGGGCCGAACAGGTTGGTTGGTGGCTCTTTGCCAGATAATTTGAACGGTTTAGCTGGTAGCGATACTGCTGACGGTGGAGGTGGCAACGATACGATTAACGGCGGTTTGGATAACGATGTGCTGATAGGGGGACTGGGCGCAGATACGCTGACAGGAGGGGGCGGTAGCAATCAATTCCGCTACACTAGCCCTGCGGATGCAGGCCCAACCTTTGATGCGGCTTCTTCGGCGGCAATTGAGGCGGCGATCGCAGCGGGCGGATATGATGTGATTACTGATTTCACAGGTCTCGGTGTGCCGATCGCCGATCAGTTTAATTTTGCCCCCGGATTCCCGAATCTGAGCGGTAACACTCAAGTTCTGCTGAACGTCCAGAAAACTGTTTCTGCAAATATTCTGGGAGGAAGTGCATTCTTGTTTGCCTACGATTCCGGCGGCAATACCTATATCATTTATGACGGCAATGGCAATAATCTCAGCGGCGCTGATTCTCGCATTGTGGCGAAATTAAATGGTGTTACTGGGATTTCTGCTATGTCAACATTTGACTTCACGTTTATCTAGAAAGGAAGTCATTGGTCATTGGTCATTGGTCATTGGTTATTTGTTGGGTGTTATTTGTTGGTGTTAGTTTGAATTGTTGTTTCTAACCCAATACGGTTCACTTAAGACATATCTCCCTGGCACACCCCTTAAAAAAGGGGGGACAAGAATGCCCTCAAAGTCCCCCTTGCTTTCGGGGGATTTAGGGGGATCTCCGGGGCATAAATATGTTAAGTGCGTATTGGTTTTTAACCAATAACCAATAACCAATGACTAAATCTGATTTTCATCAGAAAATAATCCCAATAAAGGGCCGAGAATAGCACCGAAAACAAAGCCGCCGGCGTGGGCCCAGTAAGCAACTCCTCCAGATTCCATGCCGACACTTGCCGGCGCATTCAATGAAGCCAAACCGCTCAATGCTTGCTGTGCAAACCAAAATCCGAGAAAGAAGAAAGCGGGGACTCTGACTGTAGTAATAAAAATGCCCAAGGGCAACAGTGTCAAAACTTTGGCTTGGGGATATCTGAGAATGTATGCGCCCATCACGCCTGCGATCGCGCCACTAGCACCGAGGGAAGGAATAGCGGATGCGGAGGAAAAAAACCACTGAGTTAGTGATGCTAAAACGCCGCAAGTAAGGTAAAATATTAAAAATTTGACGTGTCCTAAACGGTCTTCTACGTTGTTGCCAAAAATCCACAGAAATAACATATTTCCAGCTATGTGCAGAAATCCTGCGTGCAGGAATTGCGAGCTAATTAGGGTCGTCCATTCGGGAAATGGCGAAACAGGCAGCGCCACCCGACACATATTGCTTAGCTGGCAAGGAACTACCGCCCAAGAGTAGAAAAATTGGGTTAATTGGCGATCGCCCAAACTGAGTTCGTACAAAAATACTAATATGTTTGCAGCAATCAATCCGTAGGTAACGTAGGGAGTGATAGTGATAGGATTGTCATCGCGTAGGGGAACCACAGCTTTTTTTCCTCAATATCAAAATATTGGGAATAGGATAGCGTAGTTGCCAGCAAAAAGTCTTCTATCGGAAGGAAGAAGCATGGCACTAAATGGATTTTGACATGGGTAGACTGATTAATTATTGAGTGTGTCAGATGTTGAACTCAGAGAAAAGAGGAGACAAAAACTGGTGTTAAACTTGAGCGTTTATCTGTTGTCAGGATTGCCAGAAATCATTTGGGAAACTTTGGGGGGTTCGCCCTGGGAAATTGGCTAACTATCTTAGATAGCCCGGAATTATTGTGTTTTTTATACCAGCACTAAAGCTTTTCCTTATTGACAAAATGAGGAAGATTAGGTTAAGCTCATAAAGCTGACTAAAACAACTGATCTACTGATATTGTTGATGGCCCAAAAAGTTGCAATCAAAGAAGATACGAAACTTGCTCTGATCAAAGCAGGGCGACGAATTATTGTGGAAAAAGGATACAACCACGCTGGAATTCAGGAAGTTTTGCAAGCGGTTGGGGTTCCGAAAGGCTCTTTTTATCACTTCTTCAGTAGCAAAGAGGAATTCGGCTTGGCAATCATCGATTACGATTCTCAGATGCACGATCGCATTGTTGAACAGTATTTATGTGATATCAATCTCAGTCCTCTGAATCGGCTGAAGCGTTACTTTACCTTTAAGTTAGAGGAATTTGAAACTCTGCAATACCGAGAAGGCTGTTTGTTTGGCAATCTCAGCCAAGAAATGGCAGATCAAAACGATCGCTTTCGCCGGAAGTTGCAAGAAGCTACAGATCGCTGGCGAGATCAGTTTGCTGAGTGTATTCAAGCTGCCCAAACTGCGGGTGAAATCTCCGAAAAGCAAAAGGCTCAAGAATTAGCAGAGTTTTGTTTGAATAGTTGGGAAGGTGCTTTGTTGCAAATGAAAGTGAGTAAAAGTGATGCTCCGCTGAAAAACTATATTCAGTTTATGTTTGGGATGATTTTAAAGTAGCTCAAAGAGTTGAACGATCGCTGGATCTGTCTCCATTCAACTTGTCCGCAAGTTTGGGACTGTAGATCAGTCTGTTTAAAAAAACCAAAGCTATTGATTTTCAGCCCAATACGGTTTACTTAGGAGGGCGGGTTTTGCCTTGATACAGTCGATTATTTCATAAATTCTGACCTGAACCCGCCCCTACCGCAATATGGTTGACTTAAGAAATTCGTCAAAAAGCCTTAAGTGAACCGTATTGATTTTTAGCCCACTTGATGCGCTACGCGCTGGATGCTCGATCGACAAACAATTACACATTTATCCAATTCTACCTATTGACATTTTGGAATAGACTGGTCTAATCTAAGATGAAGCAGGTTAGGACAAGCCTTTGGCGGTTCCTCTGATACCTGCTTCCACCCCAGTATTTTGATAGATTGGAGCGCATCACAATGAAAGAAACATCAAAGTTAATGCCGATCGCATTGTTGGCATTTGGGCTGACTGCGGCTGGCTGTACATTCGCGGCTACCAATCCTGCGCCACCAGCCGATATATCTCAAACTCAGGCTACTCAAATGGCGGATAGTCGCGAGTCTGCCACTACACCTCAAGTCGGGCAACTGGAACTCGTGGCGAATCTAGAAATTACCCCAGGCAATATTACGGTGTCTCGCACGGGACGCATCTTTGGTAGTGTCCACGGAATGCGACGCGGGACTGCTCAATTAATTGAAATCTTCCCTGGGGAGAACAAATGGAAACCTTTTCCCGATGCCACCTGGAATGCTGCTCCTGGTAGTGGTAAGGATGTGTTGAATACAGCGCATGGGGTGGCGATCGACAATCAAGATCGCCTCTGGGTAATCGATCACGGCAACTGGATGCCCAACAACCAACCCGCGGCACAGCCGAAGCTGGTGGCTTTTGACATCAACACGGGCAAACTCGCATTCCGCATGGATCTTGACTCATCGGCGGCTCCGAATGGTCAAATTTTGCAGGATCTGGCAGTGGATACAGAGCGAGGCTTTGTCTATATTGCCGACAGTGGCGATCGAGCAGGCATTTTAGTTGTTGATACAAAAAATCGCCGCACTTGGCGCTGGGAGGGACATCCGTCCCTTCAGGCTGAGAATATTGACATGGTTGTCGAAGGCAAAAAACTTTCCTTTCGTCGTCCCGATGGATCGCAAAATCCAGCGCGGATTGCGGTCAATCCGATTACCCTTTCTGCCGATCGCGAAACCGTCTTTTATGGAGCGATGACTGGCACTAAATGGTACAGTGTGCCGGCTTCGTTACTTCGAGAGCAAGCCTCATCTCAACAACTGGCTCAAGCGGTTAAATTAGTCGGAAATAAGCCGATTTCTGATGGCGTTAGCACCGATGCAGAGGGCAATCATTTCATCACGAATTTGCCGGAAAATGCGATCGATGTTTTGAGTAAAGATGGGAAATTAACGCGCCTCGTGCAGGACAAACGCTTTCTTTTTGCAGACAATGTGCGCTTTGGTGCAGATTCTTGGCTTTACATCAACATCAACCAATTGCATCGCGCTTCGATTTTCACAGGTCAACCCACCGATGCAGGAACGCCGCCTTATCAAATTTTCCGCGTTTGGACAGGAACGAAAGGGCAGCCCGGACGATAGAAAATAGCTTTTTTCTGACGATCGCAATGTGGAACACAACCAGCAAATTTCTCTGATGTTGAGATACTCAATTGCAACAAAGGTAAGCAGTATGCTGACGGTCAAACAAAAAATATTACGAATCAAATCGCTGTTTTTAGCTAGCTTATTTCTGGCTATCTTAGTCTGTCTCGCTTCGATCGGTATGGCTTTTTGGGCAGTTCAAGCGTCTCCAGCGATCGCCCAATCAGCAGCAGTTTCAGCCAGCAATCCGATCGGAATTGCACTTGAAGGATTGCCCTATCCTCATCCAGTTCAGTTTTTGAATTTAACGATCGAAGGGCAACCAGTCCGCATGGGCTACATGGACATCCGGGCTGGCGATCGCGCTAACGGACGAACGGTTTTGCTACTACATGGGCGGAACTTTTCGGGTAACTATTGGCAGGCCACAATTCAAGCACTTGCTACCGCAGGTTATCGCGTAATTGTCCCCGATCAAGTCGGATTTGGCAAATCCAGCAAGCCGGATGTGGATTACAGCTTAGATATGCTGGGGATGAATACCGCGCAGCTTCTCGATTCGCTGAACATTCAAACCGTAGATATTGTCGGACACTCGATGGGTGGAATGCTGGCGGTGCGGTTAGCCCGGCTTTATCCAAACCGCATCCAGCGTGTGGTGTTAGAAGCACCCGTAGGATTAGAAGATTACCGCTTGAAAGTGCCACCTCAAACGATCGAACGATTGCAGCAAGATGAATCTTTGAGCGATCCAGGTGCGATCGAGCGATTTTTGCGGAACTTTGTCAAAACCTGGGTTCCAGAGCGCGATCGGCCCTTTGTTCAAACTCGTGTTCGGCTGAGTGAAAGTGCAGAGTATAGCCGTTGGACACGGGTAATGGCAAGAACTTGGCAGATGATTTACCGAGAACCGATTCGCTACGAATTGTCTGCGCTGACTCAACCAACACTTTTGATCGTTGGTTTAGAAGACCGAATTGCCCTAGGGCGAGCCTACATTAGCCCGGATGTGGCGGCTACAATGGGCAATTTTCCTGAACTAAGTCGCGGTGCCGCAAAAGTGATTTCTCGCAGCACTCTGGTAGAACTTTCAGGCATTGGTCATATTCCTCACCATGAAGCGCCAGAGCAATTTAATCAGGAGTTGCTGCGGTTTCTGTCAAAGTAATGGACGGCAAGTTAATGCGATCGCTATCAAAATCGGTGCATCTCAATGAGTGCAAATATATTTGTAGGGGCGAAGCATGACCGCAATCAATATGGGATTATAACTAATAACTTATATGCGGTCATGCTTCGCCCTCTTCACTCATTGAGATGGACTTTTCAAAATTTCTATTAAGCTAATTCGCCCCTTTCTAATTTTCCTAGTACAATTAAACTTTCTAGGTCTTCCACCGCATCAGGAAGGTAAATTTTTACTGTCTTTCTTACTAATTCTAAAGCAGTTTCATCGGCCCCTCCTAACATCCGCGTCAAGTCGCCAATATCTATACCGCGACTAGCTTGCAATTTCATTAATATCAAATAGGGCAATTCGATAATTGGCAAATTGTCGGGGGCGATGTTCGGATTTGCGATCGCTTCTCTAACCCAAGGTTGTTGTGATTCAAGAACCAAAATACTACCATCTGGTAGTTGCCAACTACTACCACCTATGCTGAGTTCTCCAACTTTTATGCTACCACCAGCAACTAATTCTTGATAGATATTTTCCGCATCATCAGTCAATACTAAAATCTCAAGTTTATCAGTCATGCGTTCTGGCATATAAAGCCTGGTAGCAATTCCTCCTACAACAACAAACTGAGTTTGTTTGATAATATTCTTAATGTTAGTCACGGGCGTGTTCCAAGTTCTTTTGCTGAGAAATTCTAAAGTGCTGCCGCTACCGGGCGGCATCGGCGCAGGGCGATTTCAATGTAAACTTTTCGTCTTTGTTCGGGAAGTCGCAGATTTTTCATGTTCATCCTTACATTTATATTTTATGCTGCTATTTCTATGAAAACTCCCACACTTTCTACAGCCATGATACTCACCGCACACAAAGCATAAATTCCCGTTCCTATCGTTACTTGTACGGTATCTGCATTGATGATTTTGATGAGTTTCCAGTTATCACCATTCTTTTGATAAAGCGTCCAAGAACGGATGTTAGGATCTGCGGTATTTCTCCACTGCAAAACATTGCTATTTCCTACTTTCTTTACTTCGACTCCTACAGGAGGGGGCGGAGGAGTTCCCTTTTGCCAGGGCATCGCAGGAACAAGGGCTGGTTGTTTATAGGTATTCGATTTGAAATTATCGTAAATTTGCTGGCGGTTTTCGCTAAATGCTTTCATGCTGAAGAAAACATTACCCAAAGCTAAGTTTTCTTTTGAGTTTCGCGTAATCTCAATTTGGTTGTTAATTTCCTGCACAGTCCACTTATTGCCGTCGAGTCTTCCTAAGTTGTTCCCTACGTAAATATGTCGATTTTGAGGGTTATTTTGTAGCCACCATTCTAGTAACATTGGATAGCTTTGGGCTGTTTGGTCGATGCGCCAGTAAAGTTGTGGATTTAGATAATCTACCCAACCTGATTCTAACCATTTTTTGGAGTCGGCATACAGTGCTTCGTAGGCGTCTAAACCGCGACTTTGTGGTGGCTGTCCCGGGCGATAAATCCCGAAGGGACTGATCCCGAATTTGACGTTTGGTTTGACTGTTTTAATTCCTTGTCCTAGTCTTTTAACTAACTTGTTTACATTTTCTCGGCGCCAATCTCCTAAACTCATTTGCCCGCCTCTAGAGACATAACTATTGTAAATCTTGCTGTCAGGAAATTCTTGATCGGCGATCGGATAAGGATAGAAATAATCGTCGAAGTGAACGCCGTCTATATCGTAGCGCTTTACTACGTCTAAAATTACGTTGTAAGTCTTATCTTGAACTAAAGAAATTCCCGGGTCCATCCACAAATCATCGCCCCACGGATAAACACATTCGGGATTGGTAACAGAGATGTGAGGGCGGACATTGGGAGGGGTTTTAGTTGATGAAACTTTGGCGCGGTAGGGATTGAACCAAGCGTGAACTTCAATGTTGCGTTTGTGGCTTTCTGCAACGACAAATGTTAAAGGATCATAATAAGGTTGCGGCGGCTTTCCTTGGGTTCCTGTCAGCCACGCACTCCAAGGTTCTAATTCGGAGGCGTAAAGGGCGTCGCCCGCAGCTCGAACTTGGAGGATAATCGCATTGAAATTCATTTCTTCTAGCCTGTCAAGAATTTTCAGCATTTCGGTTTTTTCCTGTTCTGCTGAGAGTTTGTCGCTGAATGGCCAGTCAATATTCCACACGGATGTGATCCAAACTCCGCGAAATTCTCGCTGGTGGCTAACGCTAACTTTTGGTCGCGGCACTTTACTGAGAACTATAATATATTGATTGTATATTTGTGGTGCTCTTTTGAGATATACTAAGGCTTGATAAACCCAGGCTGCGACATCGGCTCGCGTGGCATTTCCGGCAGGATTTAATAGGTTTAAGTTGGGGGCGTTGACGACTATTTCGGATTGGGTTGCGATGACGATCGCCTTTTTGGCATAATTAGGAATTTCTGTACTATCTTGGTAGATGTTTGATAGAACCAAATTGGTTGTCGGTGCAGCGTTTGACCCAAATATGCCACTGACTAAGGCAACTAATGCCTCGGCTCTGGTAATCCTGTTTTCGGGTTTAAACAGGTTGTCGGGATAGCCGGAGATAAATCCTCTTTTATATGCTATTTCAATGGCGGCGGCGGCCCAGTGGTTGGCGGGAACGTCGATAAAGCGAATGTAGGGCTGTTTGTCGGGTACGGGAAAGGCTTTGCTGACAATGGCGGCGAATTGGGCGCGGGTGAGGTTGGTATTGGGGCGAAAAGTGCGATCGGGAAAACCGCTGATTACTGCTCGTTCTACTAAGCCGTCAATGAATATTTTGGCCCAATGATTTTGAGTGTCTGAAAAGGGATTTATGTTGGAAGCCATAGTGATAGGAAGAAGGAAGAAGGAAGAAGGACGAACCGCGAAGACGCTAAGGACACGAAGGAATAAGACAGAAGACAGAAGGAAGAAGGAATAAAAGCTTGTGTTTTTTCGTAGGGTGCGTCGCCATCTTTAATCTCTTGGATTCAATGGTAAATATCATGGCGACGCACCTTACACATCGGGTGGAAAAAAGCAAACTACCCACCGAAGTTACGGAGAGGACTAAAGTCAAATGGCACTGAAAAAGTCTGAATGATTGGCTGGTATACAATGAGTTTCCAATGGTTTGATCCTCCGTGATTTACCAAATTTCAGTGCCATTGGACTAAAGTCCTTACTACAAACCTATAATTTTTGGTGTATGTACTTATAACAAACTGGCATTTTCGTACAAAAGCCGGATGATATTGATGATTTTTTGTCCGTATAAAGGGTCTGAATTCCAGCGGCCTGCAAGTTCGTTGACGGTGGGGGCGACAGCGCGCTTGACAAAGCGAAAACGCACGTTTTCTTTAACTAAAGGTTGGTTGATTGGTTCTGTGCTGGCGTAAGCTTTTAGATGCTGAATTTGAGCTCTAATTCCTGTCCGGGCGTCGGGAAATGAGAGGCCAGAATTTGTGGCGGTAATTATTCCCATGTCGGCAAAGTTAAATTGTTGTGGCTTAACAGCACCGCCAAAGTTGAGATAATTTGTTTCTAAACACATTTGGCAAAAAGCTACGTCGTGATTGACGCCTTCTGCGCCTGCTTCTTGTGTGTAAATTTGAGGTAAATTGGGGAATGCTGCCAGCGCTTTGCTGTTAGTTTTTGTGAGAAATACTGTGATTTGTTGGGGGGTAGTTAAACCGCGACCCATGATTTTTCCCAAACCTGAGAGGATATCGCGGCGCGATCGCAGGGATACTGATGTTGTGGACTGATCCCAAGCTACGGAAATGCCACCATCGCGCAAATCGATCGCCCGCACGAATACTACTCCATTGTACGTGATTCGGCGATCGGCTGCCTCTGGTTTGATTTCGAGAGCGTCTAGAACTTCCGAAGGAACAAAAGCATTTCCGTTGACCAAAATGCCTTTTTCTTCGTACGGCGCACCGTTAATTTGGATATTAATTAAGGGATAAACTATCGGTTTTGGTGTCGGTGTCGGTGCAGGAGTCGGTGCAGGAGTCGGTGCAGGAGTTGGTGTCGGCAAAGGTTTCAAATCGGTATTTTTTAACCAAGCTTCGAGTCCGTCAGCGAGTCCGAGGGCGACATCGCGACGACGAGTTTGAAGAATTCGCAAGTCGTCGATGTTAGTTAAAAAAGCGATTTCTATTAACAGCGAAGGAATGTTTACGCGCCGACAAAATGCGAGGCTGCCAACACCTGCTTCTGTATCTGCTTTTGCGCCGCGATTCGGTACTTCTGGACACCTGCGCAAATAGCCATTTAAGATTAAATCCGCGTCTGCTTTTCGTTTGGGGTTGCTGCCAATATAAAACGCGCTAGCACCACGAACTTGGGGACTAGAAAAAGCGTCTGCGTGTATTTCAACTGCTACATCTCCCGGCTGACAGCGACTATTTATCCAAGCGATACTTTCCATTAAGCTAAGAGTATCTGGTACGGAGAAAGTGTCTATGCCTCGCTGCCGTAATTCAGGTACTAATAAATCCCGAGTTAGAATAAGTTCCTGGGCTTCAGTTGTCCCAAATGCGATCGCGCCCGGATCGCGCAAACTTCCTTCAAACCCGCCATGTCCGGCTGAAACAAAAATAGAAGCCATTTAATAAAAATCTCCACCTTGCAGTTACTTCAGTGTCAGCTTTTTAGGCTCGGCTTTTATTTTACCGCAAAGGCGTATATTTTATGATTGCATCAAAAATTTGTAGTTGTGTTTTGGGTGGGGGTTCTCACCCCCGGACACAACTACAAATTTGTTGATCCGCCTGGAGATTACATTTTGACAGCGGGGCTAGTCGAAGGTTTAGGCGCCTTAAGTTCCTGCGATACTGCACGGGCGCGGAAGAGTTTAGCAACGACTTGTTCGCACTTGCACAAATCCGCTTCTATCTGTGTAAAGATGTCAGTTGATACCGGATCTGTGAACTTCGCCCGCAGGTGGTTGATATCGACAATACCTGTTTGCAAATCGCCGAGGGTGCTCCGCAACAAGAAGGTTTCATCGGTTCCTTGGATTGAAGATTTTAATTTGGCGTATTTGTCAGCAATTTGGGCGGGAATTGAGGGTTTTTCGCCGAAATCGTTGAGGCGGTTTTCGAGAGCGAGGATGTGTTGCTGTTTATTTTTTACCATTTCTGTGAGGAGCGATCGCAAATCGCTATCTCCGGTTTTTTCCGCATAGTTCTGAAACGCTTCGCAAGCATAACGTTCCCCTGCGAGGGCGGTATTTAAACCTTTTGCAATGTCGCCTTGTGTCGAGCCACCCCAACCATTAGCTAGTTTCCACCATTCTGCGCTGGCGTCGGTTTCTTCGGGTAAGCCGACTGCTTTGCCACCATAACCGAGGCGGGCTAAAATTGCAGTGGTAAATATTCCTAAATCTCCCGGTTGGCGGGAAGTAATCAAGTTGCCATCAACAACTAAAGCTTCGTTAATGTAGTTAGCTCCGGCATTGATCATGTCGGTTTTAATTGCTAAGAAACCAGTCGCATTTTTGCCTTTGAGCGCGTCGGCTTCAATCAAAAGTTGCGGGCCGTGACAAACAGCAGCGACGATTTTTCCTTGTTCCATTGCTTCCTTGACAAACCGCACTGTATTCTGATTTGTCCGCATTGTATCGGGAGCCATACCGCCGGGAATTATCACTGCATCGAATTCTGCTGCTAATGATTCTGTGGTAGTTCCATCAGCTTGCTGGGCAACTTTACCATTTTTGCCGGCATATTTTTCGTTTGTCCGCGAACCGAGGACAACTACATCAAATCCTGCTTGTTTTAAGCCGTTGTAAGGAACCAGAAATTCGGAATCTTCAACTCCGTTTTCGATTAGTATGGCAACTCGTTTTGTTTTGGCTTTGTTATCGGCTGTCATAAATCAGTTTCTCTCAAGCTAGCATTTTATCTAAACTTAATTCTTTTGTTGCTGTTTTCGCGTCTGGCTAAGGTTATAAATTGGTTGGTGGTAAAATGTGCGAGGTGAGTCTTTGGAGGTAGTGGCAAGGTGCGCATTGCGCACCCTACAATGAGATGTTTTGTGCAAGTTGTGCGATCGCCTTAATGCACGTAAGAAGCGCCGTTAATGTCGATCGTTGTCCCGGTAGCGTGCGTCGCCAAACCAGACGCTAGAAAGGCGATCACGTTGGCAACATCTTGAGGAGGGGCGATTTTGCCGATCGGGATATCGCGCACAACCTCAGCTTCGCCACACTCCTGAATAAACTTATCCGACATTTCTGTACTGACAAATCCCGGCGCCACAGTAAAAGCCAAAATATTATCAGCCGCAAAGCCTCTAGCAATGCTGCGAGTCAGAGAAACGATCGCACCTTTTGATGCAGCATAGTGTAAATAATTCGGGTCATCGCCACGAAAAGCTGCGCGACTTGCTATATTAATGATTGTACCACCATTGCGAGTTTGAAAATGCAGAATTGCTTCCCGGCACAAATCAGCAACCGCAACTAAATTAACTTGTAGAGTTTGCTGCCAAGCCGATGACCAAATATCGAAATTGTCCTCGATACCAGCCGACTGCATAATCCCAGCATTGTTAACTATAATATCAATATGACCGCGCCATTTTAAAGCATCTTGCCACAAAGTCGAAGCCATATTTGGTGACATCAAATCTGCTGCTAATAAATAACAGCGATCGCCCGCGACACTTGCTGCTACCGATTCCGCTGCTTCCTGACTGCGAAAGTAATGCAAAATCACGTCAGCCCCAGCATTAACCAGAGTCCGAACCGTCGTTGCACCAATCCCTTTCGAGCCACCAGTTACTAAAATCACCTTTCCAGTTAAATCAATCATTTTTCCATCTCTATCTTTTCTCTTTCTCTGCGCCCTCTGGCGCTGGAGCGGTCAAAAAAAAATAAATCCCCTTCACAAACGAAATAAAATTGCTATATGATAATTGTACATGATTAAATGTTCTATTAGAAATAGACAGAAAAATTTGCCATGAAAGCAGTTGCGTTCGATCGCTACGGTTCCGCCGAGGAATTGCAGTACCGAGAATTGTCCAAGCCGATCGCCAAATCGAACGAATTGTTAGTACGAGTTCGTGCTAGCAGCATCAATCCCGTAGACTGGAAAATCCGCCAAGGACACCTACAACTATTGACAGGATTTAACTTTCCTCGAATTGTCGGTTCAGACATCTCGGGAGTTGTCGTAGAAGTCGGGCGAGATGTCACCAAATTTCAACCCGGAGATGAAGTTTATACATTCTTAAATCCGACGGCTGGCGGTGCTTGTGCCGAATACGCTGTCGTGCCAGAATCGAGTGCCGCCTTTAAGCCTAAAAATATCACTCATGCGGAAGCCGCAGCAGTGCCGATCGCAGGTTTGACTGCTTTGCAAGCGCTGAGAGATTTGGGTGAAATTAAAGCAGGATACAAAGTATTGATTAACGGCGCTTCCGGCGGAGTCGGCATTTTTGCGGTGCAAGTAGCGAAAGCAATGAATGCGGAAGTCACAGGAGTTTGCAGCGCTAAAAATAGAGAATTTGTCAATAGTTTGGGAGCAGATTATGTTCTAGATTATACAGAAATTGAGTTTACTATACAGTCAGAAAAGTATGATATAATTTTGGATGCTGTCGGGACAAAAACATTTGCTGAATGCGAAAACGTCCTGCAATCGGAGGGAGTCTATATCTCGACTTTGCCCAGTTTTGATAACCTCGCACCGATGTTTTTCAGCTCGTTTATGTCTGGTAAAAAAGCTAAATTCATTCTCGCCAGTCCCAATCCGAGTGATTTAGATTTTTTGCGGGAGTTAATCGAATCGGATAAAATTGAGCCGATTGTCGATCGCACTTTCAGCTTACCAGAAGTAGCCGCCGCCCACGTTTACAGCGAAACTGGCCGCGCTGTTGGCAAAATTGCGATCGTCATTGACGGTTAAAAAAACTATGTTTGACCAACATGACTCAGAGATTATATATCTTACTGGGCAAGGGTTCGCCAAAAATTGTACGGTTGGCGTTACAGTGAAAAGGGCGATCGAACGATCGACCTTAACCCATCAACGGGTTGTTGATTGTACCTGCATCCAAGACTAATAAACGTAAAACTTAAATAAAATCAAACATACCTATGACTCTGCCCTTAGACTTGGAGACATCCGAACAAGATTCCGACAACAACCTCGAACAAATTAGCGCGGAAAATAGCATTTCACCAGTCGCTGATGATTTGATGGCTGTCAACAACTTAGAATGTGCAGAAGTTAGCCCGGAAAATATTGCACCAATCGCCGACGATTTCACGGATGTCAGTAACTTAGAAATTGAAAAAGTTAAACCGGAAAATAGCATTGCACCAATAGCTGATGATTTCACGGATGTCAGTAACTTAGAAGCTGAAGAAGTTAGTTCAGAAAATAGTATTGCACCAATCGCCGATGATTTCACGGATGTCAGTAACTTAGAAGCTGAAGAAGTTAAACCGGAAAATAGTATTGAAGCAATCGCTGATTATTCTACGGATGTCAGTAACTTAGAATCTAAAGAAGTTAGTTCGGAAAATAGTATTGCACCAATCGCTGATGATTTCACGGATGTCAGTAACTTAGAAGCTGAAGAAGTTAGTTCGGAAAATAGTATTGCACCAATCGCCGATGATTTCACGGATGTCAGTAACTTAGAAGCTGAAGAAGTTAGTTCGGAAAATAGTATTGCACCAATCGCTGATGATTTCACGGATGTCAGTAACTTAGAAGACGAAAATTTAGAAGACGAACAAGTTAAAGAGGAAAATAGCATTGCACCAATCGCCGACGATGCTACGGATGTCAATAACTTAGAAGATGAAGAAGTTAGCAAGGAAAATAGTATTGCACAAATCGCCAATGATTTCATCGGTTCCCGCAATCTCGAAGACGAATTTCTCGACGAACTTCCCGACGAAGTTGAGATGTCTTTGTTCGACCATTTAGAAGAATTGCGGCAGCGACTTTTTTACTCAATAATTGCCGTAGCAATCGGTGTAGTAGGCTGCTTTTTGTATGTAAGACCGATCGTACAATTGCTAGAAGCACCAGCCGGGCCAGTCAAGTTTTTGCAACTAGCTCCCGGGGAATATTTCTTTGTTTCTATCGAAGTCGCCGGATATAGCGGTTTGCTAATTGCGACTCCGTTTATTTTTTACCAAATAGCGCTATTTGTGCTACCCGGTTTGACTCGCAAAGAACGCGGGTTGCTCGGGCCAGTGTTTTTTGGTTCTAGTTTCCTCTTTTTGGGCGGGCTGGTATTTGCTTATATTGCTCTGATTCCGGCGGCGCTGAACTTCTTTGTTACCTACGGGGCGGATGTTGTAGAGCAATTATGGTCGATCGACAAATACTTTAAATTTGTACTGTTGTTAATGTTCAGCACGGGTTTAGCTTTTCAAATCCCGATCGTCCAAGTATTACTCGGCGTTTTGGGGATAGTTTCTTCTAAGCAAATGCTATCAGGCTGGCGTTATGTAGTTTTGGGAGCGGCTGTTTTAGGTGCTGTTTTAACGCCTTCTACTGATCCTTTAACGCAAAGTCTTTTGGGAGGTGCGGTGCTCGCTCTTTACTTTGGCGGCGTTGGTTTGGTGAAGCTTTTAGGGCGGTGAAAATTAGCAATAGTAGGAAATAGGTCAATACGGTTTACTTAAGAGGGCGGGTTTTGCCTTGATATAGTCGATTATTTCATAAATTCTTAGCTAAACCCGCCCCTACCGCAATATGGTTGACTTAAGAAATTCGTCAAAAAGCCTTGCCTTAAGTAAACCGTATTGGGCAATAGGCAAGATTACAAAAATAACTGTGACAGGCAAGATGCCTGTCCAAATTTTATTGTTTGTGGGATGGGCCGGAGAGCCCGTCCAAATTATTTTGATGATCTTGTCTATCTATCGACTTGCGGCCAAAAAATATAGAGGTGCGATCGCCCGCGCCTCTATAATTACTAAAAGTTAAAATTCAACAACTACTAAAAGTTAAAATTCAACACCAAAGTTTTGTCAAAACTTTGACTACATTCGGAACTGTTCCACTTCGGGAGTGTAGCCGATCGGCAAAATGTAATCAAGATTCTCGTGGGGACGAGCAATGATGTGGTAGGATAGCAACTTTCCGCCATCCACCTTTTTAACTGATTCAATCCCAGCAGCAACGGCTGCTTGCACTTCAGAGATATCTCCTCTAACTATAATTGTCCAATAAGCACGGGTTATCTTTTCGTAGCGAACTAAAGTAACTCGGGCTGCTTTCACCATTGAGTCTGCAACTTCCACGGCAGCGGGAAATCCTAAGACTTCAACCATTCCAACTGCAACACCCATTACAACATTCTCCTAAGTTTCACATGATATCTGAGACTCATTGTATGTGAAATTGTTGACAGAAATTGGTTCGGGTGATTTTGGTATGCTAGAAGCCCGATCGCCCAAAATTAATAGAGCGACGCGTGCCGCCCTGTGCTTTTATCCCGCAGTTGGGGGCGCAACAAAGCCGGCCAGACAAGACTTTCAATGTAAAACAATAACTTTTAAAATTAGATGCACCACAGTTGAATTTATCACCGCCCGCCAGTGGGCACACAAGCTAGCCCTTTCGATATTCGGGATTTTGAGGTCAAAAACACCAGCCGGGGCGACACAAAACTTGATAAACCGCAAGATGGGCGATCGGTCTCGTCGGACTCCTGACTCTGGACTCTGGACTGACTCACAACTCGTCGAGCAACCACTCCGAAGCCCTTTCACCCAAATCTAGGGGAAGACTGACAGCTTTGCCCAAACGGGGGCGATCGCGAGTAGTTACAATAAATTCTCTCACCTTTTCCGTACTGCCCCAGCCGTTGAGGTAATTTGCCACCGCATCCAAATGCTCAAAATAATCAGCCTCCGTCATCGGAAACGACGCCTGTTCCAAATATTTCCACATGATCTGTACAAAAATCTTGCCCCGCGCCCGCCGCAATCTGACATCATAAGATTTTCCCCATTTTTCCAGCAATAGCTGGTGTAAATCCTTGCCCGTCATGGTTTCTCCTGAGTGAATCTCTTAAACAATAAAAGTTCAAAAAATGTAATAATACTCTAATAAAGGCTGGAAGGTGCATTCTTAAACGAATTTTCGCGGCCTCAAAATTGTGCGAGCAAAGGTGGCGGCAATTATCCGAGTTGTCTGCACGTACAGGCTCGCTGACAGCTAACAAACAAACGTAACTTAAAACCGTAAAGGCAGGTCATGGCTCAATCTTCTGCTGGAAATCCCGATGTCCCCGATATGGGGCGTCGCCAATTTATGAATTTGCTGACGTTCGGTACAGTCACAGGTGTGGCACTGGGCGCACTCTATCCCGTTGTCCAGTATTTTGTTCCTCCGTCGAGTGGGGCTGCTGGTGGCGGTGTCACAGCTAAAGATGCCTTGGGCAACGACATCATCGTTAGCACATATTTGACTTCTCACCCTGCGGGCGATCGTACTTTGGCCCAAGGCCTCAAAGGCGACCCCACTTATCTTGTGGTGAAAGAAGACTTATCTCTAGCCGAATACGGCATCAATGCAGTCTGCACTCACTTAGGCTGCGTCGTGCCTTGGAATGCTAGCGAAAACAGGTTTATCTGTCCTTGCCACGGTTCTCAATACAACAATGAGGGCAAAGTGGTGCGCGGGCCCGCGCCTTTGTCTCTGGCCCTAGCCCACGTCACTATCGCAGATGACAAGATTGCTTTCACCCCTTGGAAAGAAACAGATTTCCGCACCGGTGAAGCACCTACCTGGTCTTAAATGATTTTGGATTTTGGATTTTAGATTTTAGATTGACAGTCAGCGGTAAAACCCAAAGATAATAGCCTCCTAAAGCAGTCTAAAAATTCCAAATTCCAAATTCCAAATCCCAAATTCAAAATACAAAATTGTCTGACCTTTGAGTGAGATTGAATACTCTGATGCCACAAACTAACTTATCTGCGATATTTCGCCACAGTGTCAAGACGATCGGCAAAACTGCCTTAATTGCGATCGCCGCCGCAGGATTTTTCCTCACCAGCGACATTGCACTTCCCCAAGCAGCATTTGCTTATCCTTTCTGGGCCCAGCAAACAGCACCAGCTACTCCCCGCGAAGCAACTGGCAAAATTGTTTGCGCCAACTGTCACCTCGGTGCAAAACCGACTGAAATTGAAGTACCGCAATCTGTTTTGCCTGACACGGTTTTTGAAGCTATTGTCAAACTTCCCTACGATACTAGCGTGCAGCAAGTTGTCGGCGACGGCACCAAAGGTGGCTTAAATGTGGGCGCAGTTGTGATGTTGCCCGAAGGTTTCAAGATTGCTCCCGCTGACAGAATTCCCGAAGAAATGAAGGAAAAAGTCGGCGATCTTTACTTCCAACCTTACAGCGAAACCCAAGAAAATATTGTTTTAGTCGGCCCGTTGCCGGGGGAACAGTACAAAGAATTGGTATTCCCAGTTTTGTCCCCAAATCCTGAAACTGACAAATCCGTTCACTACGGCAAATACCTAATCTATGTCGGCGGAAATCGTGGTCGTGGCCAGGTTTATCCGACAGGCGCCAAGAGCAATAATGCTGTTTATAATGCTTCGGTAGCTGGCAGCATTTCTAAGATTGCCACACCAGAAGATGGCGGTTATGAAGTGACAATTCAACCGGCAGAAGGTGCAGCGGTTGTTGATACAATTCCAGCAGGCCCTGAACTGATTGTTACTGAAGGACAAACAGTTGCAGCCGGTGAACTTTTGACAAACAATCCTAATGTTGGTGGCTTCGGTCAAAAAGATGTAGAGATTGTACTGCAAAGTTCCAGCCGAGTTACAGGGTTCATCGCTTTCTTGGCTTTGACTATGCTGGCTCAAGTTATGCTGGTTCTGAAGAAGAAACAGGTCGAAAAAGTTCAAGCTGCTGAAATGAATTTCTAAGCGCGGCTGTAATTGGTTGGGTGGGTGCTAGTGTACGCACCCAACTATTCGGTGAGTAGGGCGGGGAATCCCCGCCTTATTCTTTGGTAAATAATCAGTAAAATAATGTCAATTGATGAGAAAATAGTTGAAGTAGGCAAGCTGCAATGGTTTTATCTAGAAACTAATCCAGTTAACGAATCTGATAAGCCTCCGGTGCTGCTGCTGCACGGTTTGCCGTCCCAGAGTTTTACTTGGACTGCAATGATGCCAGACTTGGCTGCAAAAGGATTTAGATCGATCGCGCCTGATTGGGTGGGCTACGGGCGATCGACAAAACCAGACAAACGCGACTTTGCCTATACTCCCGATGCTTTTGTGGAAGCACTCACTGGTTTTATTCAAGCTTTAGAAATAGACAAATTTTACCTCGTTGTCCAAGGATTTTTAGCATCTGCCGGCATTCAATACGCCCTGCGAAATCCCGATAAAATTGAGCGTTTAGCCGTCATAAATACACCCTTTTCAGGAAACATAAAATTGCCTTGGAAAATGCAGCAATTTGGACTGCCTTTCATTGGCGACATGATTACCCAAGATCCACTTTTGGTGGACAGAACCCTCGAAGGCGGTTGTCGCCAGATCATATCAGAGAAGGACTTAGATGTTTATCGCCGCCCGTTTCTGAAGAGTTCGGAGGCAGGGCGATCGCTCATGAATACAGTCCGCAATATTCAATTGCCACAGTCAATGGCAGAAATTGAATCCGGCTGGAAAGGATGGACTCGACCAACCTTATTTGTATGGGGATTAACAGATCCTTGGCTGAGTCTAGAACCAGCTCAAAACTTAGTTAGTTCTATGCAAAATGCAGAGTTAGTCACACTGGAACAAGCGGGACATTATCCTCAAGAACATTGCTCAGAAAAAGTTGGCGATGCTCTGATCGCGTTTCTGCGCCAAAAAGAGGTAAAATAAATTTTTGTACCTAACTTTCGGTGCTGAGTTAGCGAGGCACAGCCAAAGAGTCTGCGTTTTCAGGCAGAGCCTGGGAACGAGCTTTCTGTAGGGGCGTTGTCCACGCGATCGCAACGAGCAATCTAAAATCTAAAATCTAAAATCGACATGATTCGTCCCCGTTCAATTCTTGCCTTAATGATGTCATTTCTGATGGCATTTCTAGTTAGTTGCAGTAGTGTCGAAGTCAAAGTTCCAACGACTTACACAGCAGCCCAGATTCAGCAGATTCAGCGTTATGTTCCTACTCTGACAGAGTTCCGATCGCGCATGGACAACCTAGGAGCTCTAATTCAGAAAAAAAATTGGATTGATGCCAAAACTTATATTCACGGGCCTCTCGGCGACTTGCGCGGCACCATGAAAACCGTTTCGGGCAGTTTGTTGCCGAAATCCAAACAGCAAGCCCTTGATTTGACCAAGAGTTTGTTTGCTGATTTGGTGGAAATTGACAACGCTGCTAAATTGGCTGATTATGCCAAAATCACGGCTAGTTATAGCAAAGCTGTGAAGGATTTTGATACTTTCTTGCAGCTACTTCCTCAAGCCTAATCGCTTTAGATGTAGACGGCGGTTGAAACCGCGACTATACAAACAATGTCCGCCTCCGCGGACTGAGGATAATAACGTAAAACGTAATTTTTACTGCCCGTTCTTCAACCCGCGCACCATCCGGGTTTTGTTTGTATAGACGCGGTTTCAACCGCCCGGTTTTCTGCCCCGTTTTCTTCTATAAAATCTAAAATCTAAAATCTAAAATTGAATGATTCGCGTTGCAATTATTGGTTGCGGTATTGTCGGGGCTTCGATCGCCTTTGAACTAAGTAAATTTCCCGAATTAAAAGTAACTGTATTCGACAAACAACCACCTGCACAAGGTTCTACAGGTGCAGCCCTCGGCGTTTTGATGGGAGTCATCAGTCACAAAACTAAGGGCAGAAGTTGGAAATTGCGGGAAACCAGCCTTCAGCGGTATGAAACTTTGATTCCTGAATTGGAAGCAATTACGGGGCGAAAAATTCCGTTTAACAGACAGGGAATTTTGATGCTTTGTGCGGAGGGAGAGAATCTAAGTAAGTGGGAAAAGTTGATAGCAACTCGCGAGTCTCAAGGTTTGAAATTGGAACTTTGGGATGTGGAAAAAGTGCGCGAGTTTTGCCCTCATCTTGAGTTAAATAATAACATAATTGCAGCAATTTATTCGCCTCAAGATAGACAAGTCGATCCGATCGCGCTAACTTTGGCTTTGGTGGATGCTGCTACACAAAATGGCGTGATTTTTGAGTTTGGGGTAGAAGTTGTAGGGGCCCAAATTGCTGATAGTGGCAAGTTCGATCGACTAATTGTATCTGCTGGCCTAGGTTCTACTGCTGTCACTGCATCCTTAAATGAATTGGTGGACATTCGCCCGGTGTTGGGACAGGCGCTGCATTTGCGGTCAAAAAATCCGTTAGGAAACCCAGATTTTGCACCAGTGATTACCTGCGATGACATTCACATTGTACCTTTGGCAAATCAAGAATATTGGGTGGGGGCGACGGTGGAGTTTTCGGAAAATGGTGGGGAAATTCAGGCGAATGCTGATATGTTAGACGGAGTGATGGCAAGGGCGATCGCCCTTTGTCCAGCCTTAGCCGAAGCTGAAATCCTCAGAAAATGGTCAGGATTGCGCCCGCGCCCGGAAGGACGCCCAGCCCCAATTATCGAAGCGCTTCCCAGTCACAGCAAGGTTTTCATCGCTAGCGGCCACTACCGCAACGGTGTGCTGCTGGCCCCTGCTACCGCGCGATCGATCCGAGAAGCAATTTTGCAATAATTAACAAATGTTAATACAATAAATAAAGCCATTCATATCCTACATCTAAAAAATGTCCGATAAACCTTTAGGAAAGCCACGAATTTTGTGGCGAGTAATCTTGCTCTCAGTAGTCAGCTTAATGCTATATTACGGCTGGTACAAATGGATTATCCAAGAAGAATTGCGGAGTTATAACGGCAAAGGTTGGTCAGGAACACTTTGCTTATTACCCTTTGTATTAGGAGTAGCCATCCCCCAAGCTTTACGGATATTCGATCCCGACGTTCCCGGATGGTTTGGTTGGTTTTCCTTCGTCGGAATTGCTTGGATTTACATCGTGCAGTTCAAACTTTATAACACAGTTAACGAATTGTATCGCCAAGAAGGGCTGAAAGAACCGCTAACAGTTTGGTGGATGTTTATACCAGGTTTAAATTTAATTGTCGGCTTGCGACAAATTCACTTTCTCAGCCAGTTTTGGGCGAAAAAACAGGGCATTGAAGTCAAGGACAACCTAGCCGAAAGCCTTCCCTTTCTGTCAGCGAATGCTTAACCTGAAAAATTTCCACACCAACATCATAGGTTTGTAGTGAGGACTTCAGTCCTTCCCATATCTCAATACGGTTCACTTAAGAGAGATCCCCCCTAACCCCCCTTAAAAAGGGGGGGACAAGAATGCTCTCAAAGTCCCCCTTCTTAAGGGGGATTTAGGGGGATCTCCGGGGCATAAATAGT
>CASBQF010000027.1 GCA_949127775.1 Oscillatoriales cyanobacterium PMM_0080 | reverse complement strand
TTAAATAAGCCTAAATGTCAAGCCTGATCAAGACTTGATTTACTTTTCTATATATTTGTTCAGATATTTTTACTGATTTAGCTATTGATTTAGCATACCAAGTAAGGAAGAACCGAAATTTTCAGCGATAGAGTTAAGTTGGAAATGGTTTCCATCCCAGATGGAAAATTTACAATGGGAGCGCCCCCAGAAGAATCTGAATCCGGCGAGGATGAACGTCCCCAACATATGGTTACTGTCAAATCCTTCTTTATGGGTAGGTATCCGATCACTCAGGCGCAATGGAGAGCGATCGCATCCCTTCCCAAAATCAAGCATGACCTCCACCCAGATCCATCCTGTTTCAAAGGGGATAATCGACCCGTTGAGCGGGTTTCTTGGTATGATGCCGATGAGTTTTGCGATCGACTGTCGAAGGCAACAGGACGAGTTTATCGTTTACCAAGTGAAGCCGAATGGGAATACGCTTGTCGGGCTCAAACAACCACCCCATTTCACTTTGGTGCAACAATCACAACTAATTTGGCAAATTTTTGTCAACAAGACCAGAGCATGAATAAAGTTGAGCGCAAGCAAACAACCGATGTTGGTAGTTTCCCAGCTAATGCTTTTGGACTATACGAAATGCACGGTAATGTTTGGGAATGGTGTGCCGATAATTGGCATGAAGACTACCAAGACGCACCATCTGATGGTAGTGTGTGGGTAATTAATGGAAATTCAGAATATCGAATATTACGGGGTGGTTCATGGGATTACTTTCCTACTTTCTGTCGCTGTACCTATCGTTTTTTTGAGAACCCACAAGTCAAGGATAAGGAGTTTGGTTTTCGAGTTGTCTGCTGTATCTAAAATTTACTCATTTATCTAAAATATTGAACTATTTTTGCTTTAATCTCTGAAATAGACAATTCTTCGGAAATTTTGATGCTAATTTCTTGACGAATTTGAGCTTTCCTGTTTTCTAGATGTTTATTACAGTAATCTCTATATGGATGAGACAGCCAGTTCCAACTTCCTATGACAACAAATTTAGTGTCGCAAACCAATATTCTCTCGTTAGTTCCCCTGCTTTCTATATAATTTTCTGTACCTAGACGTATCAAACCCGAACATGAATTCGTATATTCGGAGAACAATTGTTGTAATATTTGCTCAACTTCAGCATCATTATTATCATTTTCATTACTAGATTTGTTGCCGTATACTACTGTTACCTTCACCCCTCTTTCCAAAGCTGAAACAATATCTTTAACAAACCGTTTTGATTCATTTCCCCGAATCCAAGGTGTGACAATTATCAATTCTTTTTCTGCTTGCTCAAGAGCCTCTCTGAAAACATTTAAATGATCACAATTATAAATGGGAACAGTTCCAGCTTTCGCCTGGGGAATTTCTGCCTGAGATTTGTACTCTAAAATTATTCCCTGCTCTCTAATGTGTTCAACAAGCTGACGAGTATATATTCCAGCTTGCTCTAGTCGATAAAGATTGCCAACGACAATAAATAGTTCTTTTGCTCTCGATACCGCAACATTAAGAAGGTTCGGTCGCCTGTTGATCCAACTGACATTATCTTGCGTTCTGCACACCTTTGTGGACAGAATAATTACCTTCTTTTCAGAACCCTGAAAAGTATGGATCGTCCCTACTGATTTCCGATCTAATCCACGGAATTTTTCAACTAAATGCTCCCTTAACGCACCAGCATGAACACTATATGGTGAAATAACACCGATGTCTTCTAATAAATAACCTTGATTTTGCAAGTGCTGGAACAAATCACTGATGGCGGTAACTTCATCCTCGTTAATATTCGCCCTAATGCTACCCTCAACATGGTAAGCAATTAAGTTTGATTCTAATAGTGAGGAAGCTGGTTCCGTTTTTATCTCTAACTCATAGCCAGCAATATTATCGCAATATTGAATAATGCTAGGTTGACATCGGAAATGCTCAATCAAACAAATCCCTTGATTTTTATCGTTGTCTTCTCCGCTTGCTCCAGCAGCCCGATGATAGGACGTGGCGCTATATTCTTCCTCCGGACTGTAACGATGGTAATCAATTTCAGTTAATCCTCTGCCAAGAAAAGCTGTTTGACGGTAGTTATCACGTCTCTGGTCACTTAAAGTAATTACAGGCTCAATTTGTAGAGGATCTCCGACAATAATAGCCTTGCGCGATCGCACCAGCAGTGGAAAAGTCTGGTGTAATGGAATCATTCCGGCTTCATCTACAATTGTGCGATCGACACATCTCTCAGTCCACGGCAGCATATTTCGTACTGAAAGCAATGTAACGGTGATGACAGGAAATATTAAACTCAGATTTTTAATATGATCATCTAAGTTTTCAGCCATCTTATATTTAGATTTCCAAGTTCCTGATAAAAAACTTAAATACAGTTCTAAACTGTGTCTTATCCTATCTTTATTGTGAAGTGCTTGCTGAGTCAGAAATTCCCGAGATAGCTTAAATAGTTCCTGCTGCTTATTATGAAAATTTTCATGAAAGCAATTATAAAAATCTTTAAGTTCAGTGGCTAATCTGTTTGTTATGGCTGTTAACTCGGAGCTAAAATCAGATATTTCTCCCTCTGTACTGGCTATATTTTCATGATTTTCTTGTAAACTTCTTTGTACTGTTCTTAGTTCGTCTGTCTTCTCTAACCGTTCTCGAACCAATCGCGCTTGTCCAACCAAATTACTGCGATTTTTAATAACTTCTAGACGAAAGGGAGTTCCCACTGTGCCTAAGATTGCTGCTTTAGATTCTTCAGCCGTTTTTTCCAGAATCTGTCTTTCTGTTTTGCCAGTAAACCAAAGTAATATTCTCTTCCACCAAGATATCCTTGCTTGGGGTAGCCGCATTTCGGCAGTCTCAAGGATTATTTGAATTTGCTGATAAGCGTGAAGAGGAAGTTGTTCATACTCCGCCAATTCTGCGGCTCGTCCTTGGAACTTGGTTCTAGCTTCTACCGCTTCGTCTAAATGTTGCTGAAGGGTTTGTACTTCTTCCAGAAGACGAGGCAGTCGTTTTTCATCTGAAGCTCTTTGGCGACGCGCTTCTAAATAATTAAATTCGTCAGCTAAAAAGTCAGATTTTATCTGTTTTATTCTCAGTTTTAGTTCATCATACCGTATTTCGTTAAAATGATTTCTTTGGATATATTCAACTCCTTTTTTGATTTGCTCTATCGCACCGACAGGCGATAGAATATTATCTTTACTTCCTCCTTTGATATACAGAAAATTATGTTCTAACGATTCATCTTTTAACCATTCATCTAGCTTTTCAATAACATTGTCAACGGCTTTATTATTGGTACTACTAACAACTGTCAAATTATTGATATCCTCCTGATCCTCAATTAATTTGAGTGCGCGGTTGACTACTTGTTGAGCGATAAGATGAAGGATGAGGGTAGTTTTTCCAGAGCCAGGTGGGCCTTGTACCGCCGTCACTGGTTCGCTTTGAGCGTGTTTAAGCGCTATTAATTGCGATTTAGTTGGTGCGTGGGTTGGGAAAGCACCCATATAAGTAACTTCGCGTTCCAGAGGTTGAGGCGCACCGAACAAATATTCATAAGCTGGATGTCCTTTTGACCAGTCTGTTGAACCTAACTTGATATCTTTCAAGTCTTGCTTAAGATTCCCTGAAAATCTGCCTCCTGTAAACTCAAACAAGTACGGCTGCCGTTGAACCGGGCGATGAGAGCAAGGTATAACCACCTGTCGCATCCACTCCTCATAAGTTTGAAACTCAATTGCAAATGTTGTTTCTAGAAACAGTCGCAGCCCAGCTTTAGTAATCAATTTCTCACGCTGTTCATCATCCATTCCAAGAAATTTACTTAAATTGTCTCCTGCTTCTATGAGGTTTAGTTCGTCAAGGTTCCATCCTGCTTCTTGATAATCTCCCTTAAGAAGGGATGTAACATCTAAACTAAACAGAGGACATAGATAAGATTTGCGATTATTGTCTACATCAAAAACTTGCGGAAACGATAAAACCCACACAGAGTCCTGTTGACTTTGTGGCTTTTTTGTAGCTTCTTCTCGTCGTTTTGAAAATATAGGTTCCGGAATTAATACACGATCATCTACTAACGCGATCCCATGCTTTATTAACTTATTCTGATTGTCTGTGTCTGCTTTAATCCTGGCGTTACTGTAGTCATCCAAATCAATGTAGTCTAACCATGCGTTGAGAATTGCATCTACCTTGGCTGCTTTGTCCAATATGCCCTCCAGGATATTGTTTCTACCTTAACCGTTTTTTATAGCACAAGTCTAAATTAAATGCTAGTGAAAGTCTGGGATGGTACAGCTCTCTGGAAATTTGTTGATGTCCAACATATCGATGTAGCCGTTGATCTTATTTCTCCCAATCTGATTTACTTCTCTAGGTGCGATCAAGTTCTTGCAACCCTGACACCAGATTGCCCAGTTCCATGACGTAAGCACCTCTAATCTTCTGTTTGTTGCTAAAACTCACCTTGGCCTGGCTAAATACAACTACTGGAGTGACGTTGTTTAGCTTCTTAGCTTTTTTGATAGCTGTGACTTGTTTGGCTATCTGTGCCAGAAAATCTTTCTCAAAATTTTTCAATGTTCCGTAATATCGACGCTTTAGCACTTCACCATCCAACAGAACTTCCGTTGAGTGAGACTTAACATCCAGGATAAAATTGACCCCTTTAGGCGATCGCAGCCACACATCGATATCGCCTACTTGTGGCAATCTTAAGTTGTACTCAGCTATCCATCCAGATTTGATTAGGGAGTCCAAAACTTGCTGAGTCTTTTCCTCGCCGTAGGCTCCTTGGTCAAAATTTCGAGACGACTTCCAAAACTTTTTCCCCTCCTCAATCAACGGAAGGGCGATTAATGCCCCTATCAAAATAGCTGCAACTAGAAATAAAGGATTAAAAGATGCTACCACGTATACCAGCAGTGGCAACAACACCAATCCGGCCGCGGCAAGGTACCTGTATAAAGCTTTAGTACGAAGCTGTTGAGCACGGCGACGTAATGGTTTTCCAGCACCTTCGTTATGTTGCGACGGCATAAATGCACCTATGCGCCTATAGTTGGTAATGCGAAACGGTGGAATTATTTTTATTCCTTCTTCCTTCTTCCTTCTTCCTTCTTTTTCCTTCAAAAAATTATGAGTCCTGAGTTTTGGATTCTAAGTTTACTAAAAAACTCAAACCTCAAAACTCAAAACTCAAAATTGTTTCTGACTAAAAGCCGATCGCCCGACACAAACAATAGCACCAAGCAGCATCAATTAGCGGCGGGGAACCATCGTCGCGATATTGATATTAGCCAGAGGCACGCGCTGCGGCGCAGTAGCAGGCTTAGGCATATTGCGAGCCATAGCCAAATAGCCCGACGGATCGCCAGCTCTTACTTGTTGCTCTTGAGGAACAAAACGGCGAACAGTCGTCTGCCAGATGATTTGCGGGAAGCCAAGCTGAGAGCGGTGGTACTCATTGTAGCGAGGCGTCTTCAAGTTGAAAGGCATTTCGCCTACAACTCGCTGAGGCAAAATTCGGCGCTGTTGGTAAGGTACTGTATCGTAACCGAACCTGTTCAGGTACTCATCGCTATTGACCAACTCGTCAATAAAGCCTTGAGGCCCCTTAGTGGCAACTACGATCGACCAAGCAATCTTTTCGCGATCGCTGTACACATCCCGGCCCAAAACGCGCTGCACGCACATTTCCACAAACCGATAGTTACTGTTAGTTTGATAATTCCGCTCTAGGAAAGGAGCCGAAGTCGCCAAACCGCGAATAAAATCCCGCACCGTAATTTGGCCGAACTTGAGTTGCGACTCCAAAAACTTTTGGCGGTTGCTCTTGAGGATTTGGTGTTCGCTGTAAATCTGGCGATATCCAGCCCAAATCAAATTTTCCATGTCTCCAGACGAGAGCACATTTTCAGTTGTGAAAATTCTCGGCTGCTCGTCGCCCCCTACTTCATAACCAGCAACGCGCTGGTTTTGGCTCTTGGGGGTGTAGCTTAATAAAGGAAGCGCCACGTTAAAATCTCCGTTATCTCAAATTTTAGACATAGTTGACACCGCGAGCTGCCAGCTTAACGGATACAACTAACCAACATACAGATTAGGGGATTCGGGCAATCTAAATCTGATTTTCCTGAATTTTTGCAACAATCTGTAATATTTGTTGTCAGTGGGGAAGTCATTAGTCATTACTTGGGCGCCGTTTCGAGACTCAGCCCACTGCTGACTGCTGACTAATGACTGCTGACTAATGACTAAATTACCAGCCTAGAGCCGAGTAAAACTCGCCTTTAGCAGCCCGATCGCCCTCTGCTTCAGATGCTGCTGCATCCGCATCTGGTTGCACGCGAATTTCGGTGCAAAAAGTCGCTGTGCTGGGGCCGCCAAAGCGCTTCACCGTACTCGTCCGCATTCGCACGTTCGGATTAGGGAACCAGAAACGCTCGATCGAACTCATCGTCTCGTATTCGGTAATCAGCAGCAGCGCATCGTCATCATCCATCTCAAAACGGCCAGCCACCGGCGCCGTTTCCGCATAGCCCCGTTCCCGCAACATCAAACCCTGGCGCGGATTTTCAGGATCGGGGACGATCGCGAACACCGTAGAACCCTGATGATTCTCCTCATCCTTATCCCACGCCATCGTGCCGTGCCAAGTCACAAAAGCCCCCCCAGCAGCCCGACTAGGCTCAACTGAGTGCATCTGGCAAATTTCGGCCACTCGTGCGTCATCCGCACCCAGCGCCGTTACCTGAATATTTGAATCTCCAATCTCCGCTTGACGAAAAGCGAGATGGTGAGTGCTGCGCTGCGATCGCCACTCCCCAGCACTACTCTGAAAAAACTCCATTGCATTCATCACAACTAGCTCCTTTGGCTTTGGCTTTCTGGTTTGTATGTTTTTTTATGTTGACACTCTCAGCGCTAAAGCGACTGAGATTCTTAAGATTTTGCAACCTTAATATCCTGATTACTCAGGTTCCCAAACTCACCGCGTTTGCTCGCGTGAGCGCGGTGATATCTTTTGGGCGTTTAGATGACTAGCACCAAGTTTCGCGTCCTGGCCCACGTACTATTTATTTTTAAAGCTCGATCTCTGATGGTTTTTGCCGCGCCAATATCAGCGTGTTCGTGATAGCCACATTCGACACAGATGAACTTTTCTCCATCTCTATTCGACTTGTCAATATGACCGCAATTTCTGCATTCTTGGCTAGAGTGTCTAGGATTGATTTTAATTGTGATTTTTCCTTGCTTCACAGCGAGATATTCAATCTTCAAAATCAATTCACCCCAACCTGCATCAGAAATAGAACGATTCAAACCTTTTTTTCTGGATTGTCCATTCTTCAGGAATCTCCCATTGTCATTTTTTACCTTACATCGGCGCATCATCCCGGAGATGTTTAGGTTTTCCAGCGCGATTATATCAACGTTGCGAGACACGATCTTGTTAGCAACTTTCCATTGGTAAGCTTGACGTTTATTGCCAATCTTTTGATGAAAATGCCCAACTCTGATAGCCGCTTTTTTGCGGTTTTTGCTACCTTTAACCTTACGGCTAACTCGCCTCTGTCTAATTTTCAGAGTCCGCTTAGCTTTTTTGTTGGTTGCAAACTTGGGATTCTCGATTTGATGTCCATCAGAAAGGTGAACCAGCTTGGTGATTCCTAAATCGCACCCTATTACTCTGGGATTATTACTAAGAAGTTGAGCGCTGTATTTAGGTACATATTTATCTTCTATTCTGAGGGAAATATACCAACCATTTTGACGTTTTATAACCGTGCAAGCCTTGATGATAAACCCGTCTGGGATGGGACGAGAATTGTAAAATCGCATCCAACCCAGCTTAGGAAGGTAGATTCTATTGCCTTGCAATTTTATGCCCATCACGCAAGTGAAGGATGTAAAATTACTGAGATTCTTAAATTTTGGAAAGCCTCTACCTTCAAAAAAGTTCTTGTAAGCGGCATCTAACCTTTTAACATTCTGTTGTAAAACTGTTGAGTCTATCCCGCCGTACCAAGGTCTAGCAATCTTCAATTCTGGCAATGCTGTGATCTGAATGTCTCCCGCACTACGGCGCGGATTTCTAACCTTACCTTCTTGAGCAAACTTATAGTCTTTCCAGGGATTTCCAGTTGCGCCACTTTTGATAACGAAACAGGTTAACGGTGAAACTTCGCCATAAGTTCTAATATCGCAGTAGTCGCCTTGGACAAACTGTTGGCTGTATTGGGTAATTCTGTCATTTAGACACCAGTTATAATGACTTCTAAGCATATTTACCAAGCCGACATTTTTAAGACTTGCATTTGATTGGGGCGCAATTTGTAAATATAGTTTGTTAGCAATCTCACTCACCTCCTTGTTCATATCTTAATCTACCAATCGCCTTTTAAATATTAAGAATTAAGAAAGATTCACGGCGGTTAAAACCGCCCGTGCCGCTTATATCTCATGGCTAAAGCCGATGAGTTTTCCGCTTGCCGAACTTTTATGATAAAGCTGATTCATTTACGCTGAACATTTCTCAACATAGCTATGCACAATGCTGGAGATGTAACGATCGCAATCCCGTCATTGCTGACAGAACAGGTCGAATCCGACAAAGCACGCAACAAAATATTACGTGCGCCGTTCAAATCTCGCTCAATTACCGTTTGGCAATTAGGACATCTGAACACTTTAGACCCACCAAGCTTTCGATGGATATGACCACAATTTCCACAAGTCTTAGACGTATAAGCTTCAGATACATCAACGACAATCGAGCCATTTTTATCGGCTTGATGCTTGATAATTTGCTTGAAGCGATAATGCGCCCATGTCAACATCTGACGTACTGACTTTTTATTAATCTTTCGCTGAGTACGTTTGACCATTTGAGATGTTTCAAATGTTGGCAGGAAGACAACTTGATAATTCGTAGTTAGAAAATGTGCAGCTTTTTTGTGAAGTTCCTCAACAAGATTTTGAATCTTACTTCTGATTCTTGATGCAGCTTTTCGCATCCCTCTTCTTTGCTTGGCAGAAACTCGGGTCATTTTTCCAATTAACTTGTCAAGATATTGACATAAGCGGGTGATTCTTCCGATATCTCCACTACCAATTTCAATCACTTTCTCGGAGTCATATCCTGTTAGAAATGTCGGAATACCAGGGTCTAAGGCAATTACTGAGTTAGACTCCGATGGTTTTGAGTTGTATTCTTCAGGAAAAATGGCGAACCAATTACCACGATGTATAACTAGCTGAGTACCATATTTACAAGATACTGGAAACGGTTCAGACGCGGTAAACTTCAACCCTTTAACTCTTGATTTTAACCACATCCCATCTCGGAAGTTGGAATCATTAAATTTCACCGTAGAGCGAGGATTGCGAATGCTTCGATATTTGGCATCACGACTAGCGGAATACGCTCGGTGAGCATCGAAAATAGCATTTTGCCTGATATGGCATGGTGTATCTTTTACCCATTTCGGTAAGTCTGATTGCATAATTTTGTTACGCAATTTGAGTTTACTTAGACGGTCTTGTTTTTGTTGAGATATTGCCTGATTGTAGCAATATCGCGCTGCCGCCATCCACGTCTTCCAAATCAGAGCTAGTGCTGGCTCTGGGTAAATCTGGATCTTCTTTGATTTGAGTTTTATATTTCCTAAGTCCGTAGAGTCGGCAGGAAAAGACGTGAATAATCGCAAGCACGTCTTCGACGATTTCTCGTTCTGGAGAAAGGTTGTCTTGGTTGAGAACCACGATTTTTGTTCGATCGAGCTGACAGAGCCACTCAATGAGTTCAAAACCAAATCTGGCGAGTCTGTCTTGGTGGGTAACCACAACAGAGCCGACATTGCCTGTACGGACTGTTTCCAGAATGGTTCTAAGTCCTTTCCTTTTGAAATTGAGCCCCGAGGCAATGTCGGTAATGAGTTCGGCTGATGGATAGAGTTCCAGTAATTTGGCAATTTGTCGGTCAAGGTCGGCTTTTTGATGCAGACTGGATACTCTGGCGTACAGGATGGTTCTAAGGTTGGTTGTCTGGCTTCCGGCATAGGAATTAATCAAATATCGTCGTTGACCCGATGGTGTGCGAATAGCCTTGATAGTGCCATCCTTCTCCCATCGTCTGAGCGTGTGCAGACAAACTCCAAAATGTTCGGCTGCTTGTTTTGGGGTTGAGTAGTTATCCAATAGCTGGCGAACGAATAATGTTGACTACTCTTCTAGCCTACTATATTATTCAGGTAATTACCTCAAAGTTCAGCAAATTAATTTACAGGATTTAACTCCACTTAGATGTACTTTTGTGGCACAAATTAGTCTCAAAATGTGTACTTTGGACATATTGTCAAGCGAATGTTATGATAGTTTACAATATAGGAATACAACAAATCCTGGGAAACGTTAATTCGATCGGCATCATGTAACAAGTAATAAACTGGAGGAGCGACTTATGGATATGCCTACAACTAGCCTCAGCATGGAACAGCAGTTCAAATTGCAAGTGCTGCGCGACCAAGTTAAAACCTTAAGCCAAGACCAAGCTCAGGAATACCTAATCGAAGTGATGCGCCAAAACATGGTCAAAGAAAACCTATTAAAATATTGGATGAAGAAAATGTGAACTCTTCGAGAACTTCTTCAAAAGAATCAGCGGCTTGTATCTGCAAAAAGTACGATCGAGCTTTTAAACAACTAAAAACTCAGAATCCCAGTTTCTCCAAGAAACCGGGATTCTTCAGTTATATTATGTCCGAATTGGTTCGTAGTAAAGACTTTAGTCCTCATCCGTCAGAGGACTAAAGTCCGAACGATCGAACCAGTTTGATTATCGTTGGTGTAGCGCGATTGTTTCAACCTGTTGGAGACTCGTGCAAATCAACCAAAACGGCCGCTTACATAATCCAAAGTAGACTCTTCCTTCGGATTTTGGAAAATCACCTCAGTCCTATCACACTCCACAAGATAGCCAAACCGCTTCCCATCATCAGAAATTTTAGCATTGAAAAAAGCAGTCAAGTCAGAAACCCGAGAAGCCTGCTGCATATTGTGAGTAACAATCACAATCGTATACTTCTCCTTGAGCTCGCGCATCAACTCCTCAATCTTAATCGTCGAAATCGGGTCAAGAGAAGCGCAAGGTTCATCCATTAATACTACATCAGGATTAATTGCGATCGCCCGAGCAATACACAAACGCTGCTGCTGGCCACCCGAAAGCGAAAAACCGCTTTGCTTCAGCTTATCCTTCACCTCATCCCAAAGATACGCTTGTTTCAGCGACTTTTCCACCAACTCATCCATATCACCCTTATAATTATTCACCCTCGCACCGTAAGCAATATTGTCATAAATCGACTTCGGGAAAGGATTCGGCTTTTGAAACACCATCCCAATCTTGCGGCGCACCTCCACAGCATCAATATCAGGATCATAAAGATTTTGACCATGATAATCAATTCGGCCCTCTAAACGAAAACCATTAACCAAATCATTGAGGCGGTTAAAACATCGCAGAATCGTACTTTTACCGCAGCCAGACGGCCCGATTAAAGCCGTAATCTGATTTTTAGGAATCTCCATACAAACATTCTTCACCGCGTGAAACGCGCCGTAAAAAATATTGATATTCTCAGTCCGTAAAACAGTTTCCGTTTGCTTTTCCAATTCCATCATCATACAGTTAATACTCCAATCAAATTTTACAAATGACCAATTACAAATTACTGTCAACTGTCAACTGCCAACTATCAACTGACTAATAGACTTTTTGGCGAGTAGCCCAACGAGACAAAATACTCGTCAGCAAAACCATCAACACCAAAATCAAAGATGCCGCCCAAGCCAACTCTTTCTGTGCCTTAAAAGGAACCGTGGCAAAGTTGTAAACCAAAACCGAAAGACTCGGAGTTGGCTTATCAAATCCCGCAGGCCAAAAAGGCGAATTAAGAGCCGTGAAAATCAAAGGAGCAGTTTCACCAGCAGCGCGAGCAATTGCCAGCGTCACACCAGTTAAAATAGCCGGAATGGCCGCAGGCAAAACCACCTGCAACACTGTTTGATAATTAGAAGCACCCACACCAACCGATGCCCATCTAATGTCCTGCGGGACAATTTGTAGAGCTTCGTCAGTAGTTCGTACAATCGTTGGTAACATCAGCACAGCCAGCGCTGCACCGCCTGCAATTGCCGAAAAACCTCCCATATTTACCACGAACAAACCGTAGGCAAATACCCCCGCAATAATCGATGGAACTCCGCTAAGGACATTAGTCGCAAAGCGCACCCAGCGAGCTATTGAACCTTTACTAAATTCAGACAAATAAACTGCTGCCAACACACCAAAAGGAACAGCAATTAAAGAAGCAATTCCCACCGTCATCAATGTACCGACAATTGCATTCGCGATACCGCCTCCCGAGAGTCCCGGTGGGGGTGGTAGCTTGGTAAATAAGTCTAAATTTAGGCGATTGAAACCTTGTATGGTAACGTAAGAAAGCACTGCAAATAAAGGCAACAAAGTAATTGCCAAACAGGCTCCTGCTAAGACCGTCATCGCGGTATTGAACAGCGATTGCGGACTGCCTTTAACCTTGTTGAAACTGTTTGTCTGCGAGGCAAAAGAAGTTTGATCTTCCGACGGTATATTTGACATAAATCAAAACTGTATGGGAAATTGCAGCAAACCTTTAGTTGTACTTGGCTCTGACTCTCGAAACAATCCACTCTGCCAAAATATTTACAATCAGTGTCAGAATAAACAAAATTAGTCCCGTGTACATCAGAGCTGCTACTTGCAAGCCGGAAGCTTCCGCAAATTGATTTGCCATCAAAGAAGCAATCGTATTTGCAGGAGCTAGCACAGAAGCACTTAACTGATTGGAATTGCCAATTAACAGCGTTGCTGCCATTGTTTCTCCCATCGCGCGGCCGAGCCCGAGCATAATTCCGCCGACAATCCCGGAAAAAGCTGCCGGTACGAGGACTCTAAAAATTGTTGTCCAGCGAGTGGCTCCCAAACCTAGGGATGCTTGTCGCAATTCGGGCGGGAGACTGGCTAAAGAGTCGCGGGAAATAGCAGTAATAATGGGCAAAGTCATAATCCCCAAAATTACTCCGGCGGGTAACATTCCCGGGCCTACTGGCGGAGTGCTAAAAATTGGCAGCCATCCGAAGTTACCGTTGAGAAACTTGCCGATGCTGGTAATAATGGGGATCAATACAGCAATTCCCCACAAACCGTATACTACGCTGGGAATGGCGGCTAAAAGTTCTACTAAAAAAACTAAAGCTGTGCGTACTGGGAGCGGCAAAAAATCTTCGCTCAGGAAGATCGCAGTCCCTACTCCCAATGGTACTGCAATTAGGAGCGCGATCGCCGAACTGACGATCGTCCCATAAATCATCGGTAGCGCACCGTACTCTTCCTTAACTGGATTCCAGCTACTGCTAAATAAAAATCCCAAACCGTACTGCTGCATAGCTGGTAAAGCTCTGTAAGCAACGGTGAGCGCGATTACCAGCAAAATTACCCCAACTCCGATGCCCAAAATCCGAGTCAGCCAGATAAATCCTTTATCTAAGGACTTTTCTACCGGAGAACGAGAACGTTTGTCAGATAGAACGCTGTTATTATCTGAAGTCATAGACAAAAATCCTCAAAAATATTAAGGAAAAATCGCATTTATCGGAAAAAGCTAGAAGCAACTGAAGAAATGCACAGGCGCTAGAAGCAACCTGAGAAATGCACAGGCGGGACGCCTGTTCCACAAGGAGGAAGAAAAGAAAAGAAAAGATAAGACAAGTGTTGACAACTGATGCACTGATTCTTATCTAAAAGAAGGGCGGGTTGATTAATCCCCTGACTTTTTAACAAATATTTCTGGCAAAACCCGCCCTACAGAAATATCTCTTTTTTCTTACTTCTTCTCTCTTCCCTCGGACTTCAACATCTATCCGTTACATCCGTTAAATCCGTTACGAAATTCGTTGCCGAACTTCCTTTAATTACTATTTGCCAATCTCAATCTTGTAGTCGGCGCTGATGCCGTCAGCGGCTGCGGCCACTTTTTCTTTGACGCTTTGGGGCAGAGGAACATAACCCAATTCGGAACTAACTTTTTGACCTTCGGTTAAGCCGTATTCAACCATTGCCTCGATGGCTTTAGCTTTGTTGGGATCAGCAACTTTTTTGGGTACGAGCATCCAAGAGTAGGTGACAATTGGATAGGATGTAGCGCCTTCTGGGTCTTCGATAAATGCTCGTAGATTTTCTGGTAGGGGCACTGTCGCTAAAGCTGCTGAAGCTGACTCGTCATTAGGTACTACAAATGTGCCTGCTTTGTTTTGCAAAGATGCAAATTTGACGTTGTTGTTTTTGGCGTAGCCATATTCTACGTAACCGATGCTGCCTGCGGTTTGCAGCATTTGGGCTGTGATACCTTCGTTGCCTTTTGCACCAATAAAAGTACCTGTTTTGGGCCACTCTACTGTTTTGCCATCGCCTACTGCTGTTTTCCAGTCTGGGCTGATGGCACTCAGGTGTTTGGTGAAGACGGCGGTTGTACCGCTACCATCGGAACGGTGGACGACGGTGATGGCTTGGTCTGGCAATTTAGCGCCGGGATTGGCTGCTGCAATTTTGGGGTCGTTCCATTTGGTAATCTTACCTTGGAATATTTCTGAGTACACGTCTCTGGGCAGTTTGAGTTCGGGTACGTCTGCCAGGTTGTAGCCGATGACGATGCTACCTGCTGTCATTGGCAACAAGAGCACGCCTTTGTCTGCTGGAACTTTGGCGATTTCTTCGTCTTTCATGGCGGTGTCGCTGGCGCCAAAGTCTACTGTGCCTTTGGTAAATTGTTCGACTCCGGCGCCGCTACCTACTGATTGATAGTTGATTTGTACTTTGGGGTTGATTTTGTTGAAGTCTTGAAACCAACGCTGGTAGAGAGGCGCGGGGAATGATGCGCCTGCTGCTGTGATGGCTACGTCTGAGGCGAGGGCGAGTTTGGTGTTGGCGGCTGGGGCTGTGCCGGTGGCTGCAACGGGGGATGCGCCTGGTGATGCTGCTGTGTCACTGCCGGGGCTGGGGCTGCTGCTGGTTGTGCTGCCGCCGCCGCAAGCTGCTAAGCTAAGGGCGATCGCCATAGCCGAAATTGCTGTGGTAACACGATTCGGATTAATCAGGTTCAGACGAAAAAGCATAGGTATAAAAGCTGCGATCGTTATACGGGTTTCCCGCATCAGCCTATCGCGCCAAAGTAAAGGTTAGGTTAAAAATATTTACATTTAATCACAATTTAATATTAATTAACATTAAGCAAATTCATTGATGAGCTTGACAAGTGTGATTTTATCAGATACTAGCAAGATAAATTGGTAGGGAAACAAGGATGCGATCGCCCGTTAGGGTTAGCAATCGCTGTTTGCGATCGAAGCCGACAGGTATGGGATGGCGAAAAATTCCCGATTAAATTATCGCAAGCTCCAGGCCCGAGCACCAGAAAACCAGACAATGGTAGTTGTTTTGACAAGGTGCTAGTATTGAGGACTTAAAAGCTGCGGGCATTCAAGCTTGCACCTGACGAATACTTTCTGACAAATCTCGTTTGACGATCATGCCTGCTGCTATTGAATTAATCTGGGCTTTTATGGGTTTGCTCCTAACGATAGGAGGGACTTTTTTGCCTGCATCTGTCACAATGCCGATCGGGTTTTGGGACGATCGCGGACTTCAGGCCTACTCTTTAGGTGTTACCTATCAAATTGGAGCCGTTTTGTTAGTAGGCTGCATGGGTGGCAAAAATGCTGCGGCTCTATCACAAATTGCCTATTTGGTATTAGGATTAACTTTGTGGCCAGTTTTTGCTCAAGGCGGCGGCATCGGCTATCTCAAAGAAGCAAGTTTTGGGTATTTGCTAGGTTTTGTGCCTGGTGCTTGGGTGTGCGGCTGGGTAGCTTTCAAGGTGGCTTCACGGCTGGAATCGATGGCTTTTAGTTGTTTGTGTGGTTTATTTACCGTTCATGCGATCGGCTTAATTTATCTAATTTTTACTTACTTGCTGATTCCGGGTAAAAAAACACCTTTATTCAATGAAATTCTTAAATATTCGGTTTATCCTCTGCCGGGACAATTGGCGGTGGTTTGTGCGATCGCACTTTTGTCATTTACTTTACGCCGTTTGATGTTTTATTAATTAGTCATTAGTCATTAGTCATTAGTCATTAGTGATTGGAGATTGGAGATTGGAGGTTATGGTCGAAAGTATCCAGGATACAGAGTCCGCCGATTTATCAGTCGTGTTAATTATTCAATTATCAATTCTTCAATCGATATTGGGTTATACTGTCATTGCACAACGGGACAATCATCTCGCTGTCGCTGATAAACATCCCATGCCCTATGTTCTACCGCCTAATCCATGCGTTTTAAAAGAAATCCCTTGTTCTGGGTGGCTGCTATTATCAGTTTAGTTTTAGACCACCTGACTAAATTTTGGGTGGTACAAAATTTCGACTTGACAGTTCCCCCACAGACTCAGCCGCTATTACCTGGGATATTTCACTTCACCTATGTTGTCAATACCGGTGCGGCTTTTAGCTTGTTTAGCAATGGCGGGGCGATTTGGTTGCGGTGGCTGTCTTTGGGCGTTAGTGTGGGATTGATGGTGCTGGCTTGGTTCGGGCCGCGAATTAACCGCTGGGAACAAGCTGGCTACGGTTTGATTTTGGGTGGGGCGCTGGGTAACGGGATCGATCGATTTGTTTTGGGCCACGTAGTAGATTTTATCGATTTTAGAATAATTAGATTCCCGGTATTTAATCTGGCCGATGTGTTTATTAATGCTGGGATTATCTGTTTGCTGATTGCAACTTTTCACGGTGCACCGCCACCGAGAAACCGGGACGATAGCGATTCTATTTCAGAGTAACGCCAGAAACAGGAAATTCGGCAACGGATTGTGTAGCTGATGTAACGGATTTAATAGATGTTAACTAACTAACCGTAGGGTGCGTCAGGGGAGATTCTTAGTTTGTGGTTCAAATATTCTGCCCTGACGCACCCTACAATAACTACAATCACTGACGCACCCTACAATAACTTTCCACACTTCACCGCCACCGAGAAGAGAGGAATAATTCCGAGGCACAAAATCTAAAATCTAAAATCTAAAATCTAAAATCGAATGACTCCTAATCCTTTTGCCCAAGAACGCCTGCTATTTGCCCCAGCAACCCCCGATGCTGACGCTATCCCGACTATTTTTGCATTTCCCAACGAGTACACGGTGGGTATCACCAGCCTAGGCTATCAGATAGTGTGGGCAACTTTGGCAGTGCGATCGGATATTGAAGTAAGCCGTTTATTTACTGATATCCGCGAACAACTTCCGAGACATCCAGAATTACTGGGATTTTCCCTTTCTTGGGAACTCGATTATGTAAATATTCTGAATTTATTAGAATCTCTAGAAGTGCCAATTTGGGCATCAAAACGAACTGATAATCATCCAATTGTATTCGGTGGTGGCCCGGTGTTTACTGCGAATCCTGAACCGTTTGCAGATTTTTTTGATGTGATTTTGCTCGGAGACGGCGAAAATCTCATTGATAATTTTATTGATGCTTGTAAAGAAGTCCGTACCGCCGACAGACAAACTAAATTGCGGCATTTAGCCCTAGTTCCAGGGGTTTACGTCCCCAGTTTGTACGAAGTAACTTATTTGGATGCGACTGAGGGGATTAAATCAATTCAGCCTGTGGATTCGGCAATTCCTAGTATGGTTGAAAAACAGACTTATCGCGGCAATACTTTATCTGCTTCTACTGTGGTGACGGAAAAGGCTGCTTGGGAAAATATTTACATGGTGGAAGTGGTGCGGAGTTGTCCAGAAATGTGCCGTTTCTGTTTGGCAAGTTATCTGACTTTACCATTTAGAACAGCGAGTTTGGAGGATTCGCTAATTCCGGCGATCGATCGCGGTTTAGCGGTGACAAATCGTTTGGGTTTGTTGGGTGCTTCTGTCACTCAACACCCGGAATTTGAAGTCTTATTGGATCATTTGAATCATCCAAAATACGACGGCGTGCGGCTTAGTCTTTCTTCAGTACGGACGAATACGGTGACAGTTAAGCTAGCAGAAATCTTGACAAAAAGAGATAGTAAATCGATTACAATTGCTGTGGAAAGTGGCAGCGATAGCCTCCGTAAAATAGTCAATAAAAAACTCACAAATGACGAAATTATTCAAGCTGCTATCAATGCTAAAGCGGGCGGATTGAAGGGAATTAAACTCTACGGAATGGCGGGAATTCCCGGCGAAAAGATGGAGGACTTAGAAGCGACGGTGGCGATGATGAAGGCAATCAAAAAAGCGGTTCCAGGTTTGCGATTAACTTTTGGATGCAGCACTTTTGTCCCGAAATCTCACACTCCTTTTCAGTGGTTTGGAGTGAACAAAGATGCAGAGAAGCGACTGAAGTTTTTGGATAAAGAATTGCGGATGTTAGGTTTAGAATTTAGACCTGAAAGCTATAACTGGTCTGTGATTCAGGGTTTGTTGTCTAAGGGCGATCGTAGATTATCAAAGCTATTGGAATTAGTGCGGCATTACGGCGATACTTTGGGCAGTTATCGGCGCGCATTTAAGGAGTTGCGGGGACAGTTACCGGAGATGGATTTCTATGTTTTCCAAGAGTGGGAATTGGATCGAGTTTTGCCTTGGAGTCATATAAAAGGGCCGTTACCGGAAGCGACTTTGAAGAAGCATTTGGCTGAGGCGATGACTCATTTTAAGATGGAAGATCAGACGGCGGTTGAAACCGCGCCTACACAAACGATGTCCGCCTCCGCGGACGGTCGAAAATAACGTAATTTGAACCGCAGGTCTTCAACCCGCGGAGGCGGGTTTTGTTTGTGTAGACGCGGTTTCCAACCGCCCGGTCTTCTGGACTGAAGCGCGATCGCAATTAACAGTCTAACCCAACTATAATATAATTATGCCAGATTATAATAGGAGTTAAAACAATGGTTAAAAGTATCCCGCATCATCCGTTTTTAATTGAATCTCTCAGAAAAAATCCGGCATTGTCAGCAGCCTATATAACGGCGACTATAGAGGAAATAGACCCGGAACCTGAACTGCTGAAGCAGGCACTCAGCGATGTAGCAGAAGCTATCGGTCAACCAAAAATGACTCCAGAAGAATATGAATTGCACTTGAAACAACTGGATGAATTGCTGTCGCAGCAAGGAAGTGATATGATTTACAATCTGGGAACTTGGCTGAATGTTTTGGGATTGAAATTAACTGTTGCTGTTGGTACTGATGATGTTGGTACGGATACAGAGGATAATACTGTAAATGCTGAAATTCCAGCAGAATTAACTGTTTAGCACAATTCAAAAAATGCCCAATTTCAAATACTCGTCGCTGATTAACGCCACAGTTGAAACTGTCTGGAACTTTCACGAAAGGCCGGATATTCTGCAACTTTTGACTCCGCCTTGGCAACCTGTGAAAATCATTCGCCGCGAAGGTGGACTTGGCGTCGGTGCTATATCAGAATTTCGCCTTTCGTTGGGGCCGATTCCGGTAAAATGGGTGGCGACTCATACTGAGTGCGAACAATATCGCTTGTTTGTGGATGAACAAACTGAGGGGCCGATGGCGAGTTGGATTCACCGACACGAGTTTACCACAGAAAATGGTCATACCCGATTAACGGATGCGATCGCCTTTTCGATACCAGGTGGCCCAATTGTTGATTTATTGTTAGGTTGGTGGGTGGAAATGCGGTTAACAGATATGTTTCGTTACCGCCATGAAGTTACAAAAAGGGAGTGCGAAAAAGATGCAAACAACGGCTGAATATTATTGTGCTTGCTGCGGCGAACCGAGTACAACTTTTGTTGATATCAGTGGCGGAATGGAGCAATCTTATATCGAAGATTGTCAAGTTTGCTGTCGCCCGAATGTTCTGTATGTCAGAATAGATGAAGATACGCTGGATATTGAAATAGATACAGACTATCAAGAATAATTGATTATGAAAATGTAGAAATTAGATTTGAAGCAGAGTTGGTAGAATTCATAAATTTTGCAGCGGCTGCTTGCACGAAAGCCTGAAAGATTCGAGAGTTTATTGCACATTTTGGTGACATTTCTGGATGCCACTGTACTGCGATCATCCAAGGATGATTTTGGTGTTCCATTGCTTCTACTAAAGTGTCAGGTGCATCGGCTACAATTTCCCAATCGGATGTTACTTTCCGTACTGCTTGATGATGCCAGGAAACGACTGTTGTGGAAGTTGTTCCCATAATTTTGGCTAGCCGACTGTTTGGCTCGATTTCAATGCTATGCTCGATCGCACGTGGGGGAATTCCCGAACCGTGACTAACCTCCATACCGTAAGCATCTGGTACGTGAATCACCAAGCTGCCACCGCTAGCTACGTTCAGGATTTGCATTCCACGACAAATCCCCAAAACAGGTATGTCAGCCTTGAAAGCTAGCTTGGCTAAGCTTAGTTCAAAGTTATCACGTTCTGCATCGATCGCGTAAACTGTTTTCTCAATACAACCGCCATAAAGTTCTGGATTGATATCTCCACCACCGGAAAAAATCAAACCATCTACCGCATCAAAAATACTAGCCGGATTTAATTGATTAGGCGGCAGTAAAATTGGGATGCCACCAGCCGCTTGCACTGCATCAATATAAGATCCATTTAAGCGATATTCACCTGCTGGACAACGGTTATATGTTGTGATACCAATAATCGGAAATTTTTTCATTTTGTGGAATAAGCCGGAAGGCTTATTTCTAAATTTTGTGGAACAGGCATTTTGCCTGTTTCTTGTATGATTACTTTTGATTAAGTCCTAGAGTAATTTGTGGAACAGGCCGGAAAGCCTGTTTCTTGTATGATTACTTGTGATTAAGTCCTAGAATAAACTGCGAACAATCAGCAATACTGTCTAATTTGTAACAGTTTTAACATCATTTTCCGGCAACGACTTGCGCGTGCACAGGTAAGCGAGTGGCCCAAACAGAGGCACTAAGGTTACAGCCCAAAATGCTGTGTTATTCTGCATTCCTCGGCGCGCCATGTCGTCTGACAGCAATGCGGGAAACAATGCCGAAAGCATACAAAAGTCCAAACTCATGACGTGGATAAAGCGGCTAGTCTGCCACTGCTGAAAAAAATCAGACCAATCGCCTTTTGTTAAGCCGAAAGCAACTAAAGCAGCAGCACCTAATGTTAAAATAATAGCGGTAAAGCGAGAGTCTAATATCTTTAAAAAGATGTTTTTTTTGCCTATAAATTCGGTATTAGGTTCTCGCAAGGCTAAATAAGGCACTAAGGCAAATGCGCCAACGCCAAATGATAAGGTTGCAAATAACCATGCAGGTATTTTTTGCCCTCTACCATCAGCGTATAAGACGCAACTGTAGATGAGTGGCCAAATTCCCATGATGTTGAACAGGGCTACAATTAAAGGGTTGATGTCTGCTACTTTGCTGGTGGCAAGATTTGTAATTAGTGCGATCGTTTCGGGGCTGTCTGGTGGTGCAAATACAAAGGCGTAGGTGCTGAATGCAATCCAAAGTAGCCAAAATCCAATTTTTCTGAACATAGTTAGTTTTCTTTGTTTCTGGTATTACTATAACAATCTTAAAGGGTTTTTGAATAAGACTTTTTTTATTTACCGCAGAGGGCGCAGAGGACGCAGAGGAAGAGAGGAGAAGATAAGATAAGATGTTGGCGCTGAATCTATTACTATTTGGTATCGCCTGTTTTTGGCGGATTGGTAAAGATTTTCATGAATTTGCGATCGATCCAATCTTTCCAATACCACAACAGCGCTGATTCCCACATGAAATTGCCACGAGAGGCGATCGCACTTTTATTCCCAGTACCAATTAAGGCTAAATATTGTGACTGTGGTACAAAGGGTTTCAGCGGTTTTGCCAATGAAAATTGCTGCAAATTTTCAAACAGTGGTTTGCCCTGACGCACGGCAAAAACGCCTGCTTTGGGGCGGGGATGGTTAACCATTGCGCTGATGTCTCCAGCCGCAAATACGTTGGGGTGAGAGACTGATTGTAAGCAATCGTTGACTTGGATAAAGCCGTTTGAGTCTGTGGCTAAACCCGATTCTCCGATCCAATGGGCTGCGGAGGCTTGTGTTACCCAAAAAATGCGATCGCACTCAATCTTCAAGCCAGATTCACAACAGATTTGGGAATTGGGCATGGGGCATTCTTGATTATCTTCTATGTCAATCGTTTCTAGCTTTTCTATGGTACTGACTTTTTCCATTAAATGCACTTTAATATTGCGATTAATGAGAATTTCTTTAAGGCGACGACGCACCCATTTGTTATGTCCCGGCATCAATTCAGCACCGCTATGAAACAAATGAATTTCTAATCCTCCTCCCTGCTTAAACTTTCTTATCTCCTTCAAAATCCATCCGTTAAATCCGTTACAAAATCCGCTGCCGAACCCTTTTTTCTGCAATCTAGATTGCATATTTAATGCCAATTCTACGCCGCCTGCACCACCGCCAACAATAGCAATCCGTAGGGGTTTTTCAGGATAATTTTGCCTTTGATTAATTAACTGATTCCAGTTAGCTAAAAACTCCGGTACGGGTTTGGCTGCAATTGCATATTCTGCGGCACCGGGTACGGATAGAGTTGCGGGAGTGCTGCCAATATCGATCGAAAGCAAGTCAAAATTAACGGGTGGGCGATTTTGACAAATGACGCAATTTTTGCTAAAATCGATCGCGATCGCCCGATCGACAAATATCTGACACTGGGCAAATTCCGCCAGCGATCGCAAATCGATATGACATTCATCGTAACCGTAAAACCCCGCAACGTGTCCGGGAAGCATCCCGGAATATGGTGCGTACAGGACATCGCTAATCAGAGTCAAGCGCACTCCTAGCAATGGTTTCATGCCGAACATTTTTAATACGATAGCATGACTATGACCGCCGCCAATTAAAACTAAATTTTGTGGCATGGATATTTCGTGTATCAAATATTGTACGCTAAAGTGCGATCGAGCAATTTCCATCAACCAATTCGGAAACCAGCGCAAATGGCTGTAGACTGTAGAACGAGTAAATGTTATCACCAAATTATGCCAGGGTGCGTTTAAATAGCTAACTCACCATTCAACATTATGACATTACGCATCATTCCTCGCGGTTGGCTGCGATCGATTAAAACTCTTTCCCCGCTTCTGTTTGCTCTGTCATTCATTATAGTATTGCTGGCGAACAACTTATTGATGCCCGCGCTAGCCCAACAACCCCGTCAAGAAATTCGCGGAGTTTGGATGACGACAAACGACAAAGACATCCTCAGAGATAGACGCAAAGTAGCAGATGCTGTCAGTCAATTAAAACAGTTAAATTTTAACACAATTTATCCCGTAGTTTGGAACTCTGGCTATGCAATGTATCCCAGCCCAGTCGCCCAACAAAGAGACATTCAACCCTTTGTTTATAGAGGTTTAGATGGACAGGATATGATTGGAGACTTAATCGCTCAAGCTCACCGCCAAGGATTGCTAGTAATTCCTTGGTTTGAGTTTGGCTTTATGACACCTCCCACTTCAGAATTAGCCTTAAACAATCCCGAATGGCTGACACAAAAACAGGACGGTAGCCAAACATCAAATGGCGCCGGCGGCGAAGTAGTTTGGCTCAATCCCTTTCATCCAGAAGTGCAGAAATTCATCACCGAACTCGTACTAGAAATCACCACTCAATACAACGCGGACGGTATTCAATTTGACGATCACATGAGTTTACCGTCCGAATTTGGTTATGACAAATATACAGTTGCTTTGTATACCAAAGAAACCAAAAAAGCTCCTCCAACCGACTCTCAAGACGTAGCATGGGTGAAGTGGCGAGCTGATAAAATCACGGCTTTTATGTCAAAACTAAATCAACAAGTCAAAGCAGTCAAGCCTAATGCAATTTTCTCAATTTCTCCCAATTACTACGAATTTGCTTACAAATATCACCTGCAAGATTGGCTGGCTTGGATACGTTTGGATATTGCCGACGAACTAATCGTGCAAGTGTACCGTCCCAATTTAGAATCATTTGTAGACAAGATTAGCCGTCCAGAAATGCAAGAAGCAAAGCAAAAGATTCCCACAGGAGTTGGGATTATGACAGGTTTAAGAAATCGTCCAGTAGCGATACAGCAAATCAAATCTCAGGTTCGGGCAGTCCAAGAATACGGCTTAGGTGCTGCTTTCTTCTACTACGAAAGCTTGTGGGAAGATGCACCAGAATCAATGGCCGATCGCGTTTCTCAATTCAGTTCTTTTTTCCCATCTTCGGCATTCCGCACAGCGCTACAAATGCCCAGACGCGCGGCTACTTTCCCTGCGCCGCCACCACCAAAATCAGACCCGAAAGCTAAGCCAAATCAACCTACAAAAAACTCCCCGCCTTCGCCCTCACCAACCACATCAAAAAAGTAAAAAGTGAAAAGTGAAAAGTAGGGTGCGCATTGCGCACCTTACCGTGATATCAATCATTAATCATTAATAAAAATGCAGCCTAACAAAAATATTTTACTCCCAAAAATGGGATGCGGCACTTGGGCTTGGGGCAATAGATTGCTTTGGGGCTACGATGAAAGTATGGATGAGGAATTGCAAGCTGCATTCAATCTTTGTGTTAGCAGCGGTGTCACTTTATTTGATACTGGTGATTCTTACGGAACCGGGAAATTAAACGGACGCAGCGAGCAGCTTTTGGGGCAGTTTTCTCAACAATATGAAGGTGTAAATAAAGAGAGTATTTGTATTGCGACAAAGCTGGCTGCTTATCCTTGGAGACTGACGCGAAAGTCAATGATATCTGCTGGTAAAGCCTCTGCCGAACGTCTCGGCAAAAAGGTAGATTTGGTGCAAATGCACTGGTCTACTGCTAATTATGCTCCTTGGCAAGAAAGCGCACTTTTAGACGGTCTAGGCGACCTTTATGAGCAAGGATTGGTGAAGGGTGTGGGCTTGTCTAATTACGGGCCGAAACGGTTAAAATGGGTGTATCAAAAATTTAGCGATCGCCAAATTCCAATTATTACATTGCAAGTGCAATATTCGCTACTTTCTACCTATCCGGTAACTGAACTTGGATTGAAAGATGTTTGCGATGAATTGGGGATAAAATTGATTGCTTATAGTCCTCTAGCCTTGGGATTGTTGACTGGGAAATACTCAGAGAATGGCCTATTGCCTAAAGGTATCCGAGGTTTGGCGTGTAAGCAGATATTGCCGGGAATGCGATCGCTTTTGGAGTGTTTGCGAGAAATAGCGGCATTGAGAAACAAGACTGTTTCACAAGTGGCAATCAACTGGTGTATCTGCAAAGAAACCATGCCGATTCCTGGGGCGAAATCTGCGGCGCAGGCGAGGGATAATATTGGTGCTTTGGGCTGGGAGTTAGGTTGTGGAGAGATTGATGAATTGGATAAGGCGGCGGCGAGGGTAGATAAGAAGATGGTGCAAAATATCTTTCAAACTAGGTAATATCAATGAATAGGGCAACCACGGGGGATTGCCCCTACAAAAGACGCTTTGATTCAAGCCCATTGTAGGGGCGGTGCCCCCGTGCCCGCCCATCTTATTCACATCCCACAAAATTTTTCCACACAGCGCACAAACATTTCTACACCCATACCCAAAGCTGTTTCATCAAAATCAAATCTGGGGTGATGGTGCGGGTAAGCCAAGTTTTTTCCTGGATTGGCCGAACCTAAAAAGAAATAGCAACCGGGGACTTCTTGCAAAAAGAATGACATATCTTCCCCGCCCATTGTTTGACATTCCGGCACGATTCCTGCTGGAGTTTCCACAACTGATTCTGCGACACTACGCACCAATTCAGCGATGTTGACATCATTGATTGTCGGCGGGTAATAGAAAGAATAATCGAATTGGTAATGTGCGCCGTAACTCTGACAAATTCCGGCAATTACTTGCTCGATTCGCTTGTCAAAATAACCTTGATATGCGGCATTGAAATAGCGTACAGTGCCACCAATTTGAGCGGTATCAGCAATGACGTTGTGGATGTGTCCGGCGTGGAATTTACCGACTGTTACGACTGCGGAGTCGATCGGGTCAATGTTCCGTGATACGATCGACTGTAAGGCATTGACAATTTGGGCTGCAACGACGATCGCATCTACAGTCTGATGTGGCATCCCACCATGTCCACCTTTACCCAAAATTGTGCAATCAAAAGTTTCCACAGCCGCCATCAGGGCGCCACTACGCACGCCTACAGTGCCCAGAGGTAGATTGTTCCACAGATGCAAGCCAACGATCGCATCAACATCAGGATTCCGCAAGACTCCGGCTTCAATCATCGGTTTTGCGCCGCCTGGGCCTTCTTCCGCTGGCTGAAAGATCATTTTTACTTTACCCGAAAAGCTGTGTTTGTGATGAGCTAGATAGCAAGCAGTACCAAGGGCGATCGCAGTATGGCCATCATGACCACAAGCGTGCATAATTCCGTTATGCTGCGATCGATAATCCACCTCATTTTCCTCTTGAATTGGCAAAGCATCCATATCAGCCCGAATTGCCAAAACTGGCCCAGGTTTGCCGCTGTCTATAGTTGCCACAATCCCAGTTTTAGCAATACCAACTTGATGCTCAATTCCCCATGCTTGCAACTTTTGCGAAACAAACTCCGCCGTTAAATTCTCCTGAAAACTCAACTCAGGTTTTTGGTGCAAACGCCGTCGCCATTCCACTAACTGCGGCTGCAAATTTCTAATCTCAAGTCGTAATTGAGATGAATCGACAGAAGTTAAATTTGGTAAAGTAGAAACCATATTACTTGTTAGTTGTTATTTGTCTACTCGTTTTACTCTCTTTTTCTTCTCTGCGCTCTCTGCGCTCTCTGCGGTTAAAATAAAATCTGAGATTTTTAACCACAGAGGGCGCAGAGTACACAGAGAAAGAAAAAGAAGATTGAGCAAGAGATGTGTTGAGAATGGGGTTATTTAGCAGTCTGAGGAATCAAATTAACTCCATGTAACAACCGCTCTAAGTCTAATTCTGAGGCAGCTTTAGCTAGTTTTGTCAAGTCATTTGGATCGTCCAAATGTGGCAATATACCTAACACGGGCATTTGAGTTAGGGATTGGATCAAATCAACTGGCGCTCGATCGGCAATTTCTGCTTCCGAATAAGGTTGAATGCAATTGAGAACAATACCTCTAAGCTTAAAACCAGTGTGTCTGGCGAGAGCAACATTTGCTACAGCTTGCCCGATCGCCCCTAACTTGACAGGAACTACCAGCACTCCCGCCAGTCTCCAATCTCTGGCAATATCAGCCACCGTTAGTTCCCTAGTTACGGGTGAACCAAGTCCTCCCAAACCTTCCACCAATACAAAATCCTTGCGTTCAGAGAGGCTTTGCAGCGCCGTCCAGACTTTTTCCAGCTCGATCGGTCTCCCCTCTTGTTCGGCGGCAACGGGCGGCGCTAGAGGCGCGTCGAAGTGCAGTGGATTGAGTTCTTCGGGGGATTGGTCTAGCGAAAACAAACGGGTGTAGAGTTCCCGATCGCCCCTTCCCGTTTGCAACAGCTTCATAATTCCCAAATGGCGATCGGGAAAATACATTTGCCAATAAGCAGCCAGAGCACAGGTTAAAACAGTTTTGCCTGCGTCGGTATCAGTTCCAGCAATTAGCAGCGAGTTCATTGGCAAATAGCTAGTAAGTAATGGGTCATTATCCTCAACTTTAGTCTAGGAGACTTTTGCCAGTCTAGGGCGAAGGCAAAGGCGCGGGAGTTGGCGCATCTTCTGGCGCAGGCGAAGGCGAAGGCGCGGGAGTTGGTGCGGGAGTTGGTGCGGGAGTTGGTGCGGGAGTTGGTGCGGGAGTTGGTGCAGGAGTTGGTGCGGGAGTTGGTGCAGGAGCTGGTGCGGGCGTGGGAGTTGGCTTGGGTGGGGGAGTTGGTTTGGGC
>CASBQF010000026.1 GCA_949127775.1 Oscillatoriales cyanobacterium PMM_0080 | reverse complement strand
TGCTAAGGGGGGGCTAAGACTTCATCCGTAGCACATCTTTAAAAAAATGGTATTAGTCTTTGAAGGCAGAAGGTAGAAGGCAGAATTTTTGATTATTCCAACTGCCAACTGCCAACAGTCAACAGTCAACAGTCAACAGTCAACAGTCAACTGACTAAATTAACTGTCGTACATCCGCGCTTCAGCCGCCTCGGGATTTTCATCGCAATACTCGTCAAAAGCCGTTTTCTCAAGCCTCATCGCTCGCTGGTGAGCAGCCTCAGCCTGCATTTCCTCTACAATGTCCCAGGCTACTGCGCACTGTTTAGAAGTAGCGCCTTTCTCGGCACAGACTGTTCTAGCATCGACGATCGCCTTTTGAATTTCATCCTCAAAGACAACACTCTTCGGCTTCTCAACAAAATCGCTTTTTGTCAAAATATCCGTTACCGAGATAATGCCCAGCAGTTTGTCCTTAATCACCGGAGCTCGGCGGATGCGCGTATTCGCAAACAACCTAGCTACGTATTCCACGCCCAAGTCGGGATTCACCGTGATGCACGGTTTGGTCATAATCTCGAACACGCGGACTTTGTGTGGGTCTACTCCGTAGGCTGTTACTTTGTAAACAATATCCGTTTCCGTGACAATACCATAGGCGTCTTGTTCGTGGCGGCGTTCCACGATTAATGCGCGCAAACACATCTCGTTCATCATCGCCACAGCTTCAGCTACCGTTGCCGAACCACGAATGGTGACAACTTCCTTTGTCATAATATCTTGGGCTTTCATCATCATTTTTTCTTGCTCCCACTTCATAGACTTTAGTGTATCCCGATTGTGGGACGCGCGATTTACGATCGCGATCGCCACTTACCCCTCGGCCCGCCTCCGCCTCCGAGAGTCCGCAATTTCTCGATCGGGCGCTGTGTAGGACGATCGCAATCGCAAGAGTCAAGCATTCGGGCGATCGAGGCTTCAGCTTATTTTGGCTAATTTCTGGGCCCCAGTCTTAAAGAAGCAAAAGTTAACACAAACAAAGCAACTGCTTGCGTTCGCACAGATCCCCGCCTCTGATAAACTTGATGGCTGGGAGTGCAAAAGCACAAAGCAGGCATCAGCAATTCGGAGTATATAGTTCGTGGATAATGTAATCGGTTTAGAGATTATCGAAGTAGTTGAGCAGGCCGCCATCGCCTCAGCTCGCTTAATGGGCAAAGGCGAAAAAGATGAAGCCGATCGCGTAGCTGTAGAAGCCATGCGCGAACGCATGAACAAAATTCATATGCGCGGCCGCATCGTAATTGGTGAAGGCGAACGCGATGACGCACCCATGCTTTACATCGGCGAACAAGTGGGTATTTGTACTCGCGAAGATGCTAAAGATTTCTGCAACATCGATGAATTGATCGAAATTGACATCGCCGTTGATCCCTGCGAAGGAACTAACCTAGTTGCTTACGGTCAAAACGGTTCGATGGCAGTTTTGGCAATCTCTGAAAAAGGAGGTTTGTTTGCTGCACCAGATTTTTACATGAACAAATTGGCTGCTCCTGCGGCTGCCAGAAATCATGTAGATATTCGCAAAACACCAACCGAAAACCTCAAAATTATCTCTGATTGTCTTGGTCGTAGTATTGAAGATTTGGTTGTCGTGGTGATGGATCGCCCCCGACACAAAGATTTAATTAATGAAATTCGGCAAGCGGGTTCAAGAGTTCGACTGATCAGCGACGGTGACGTTTCTGCTGCGATTTCTTGTGCATTTTCTGGTTCCAATATCCACGCCCTGATGGGTATTGGTGCAGCACCTGAAGGTGTGATTTCCGCAGCAGCAATGCGCTGCTTGGGTGGTCACTTCCAAGGACAGTTAATTTACGATCCAGCAGTTGTTAAAACTGGTTTGATCGGTGAAAGCAAAGAGAAAAATGTCGCTCGACTTCTGGAAATGGGCATCACAGACCCAGACAAGATTTACAATGCTGAAGAATTGGCATCTGGGGAAACAGTTTTGTTTGCGGCTTGCGGAATTACTCCCGGAACGCTGATGGATGGAGTTCGATTCTTTGGTGGCGGCGCTCGTACTGAAAGCTTGGTAATTTCTTCTCAGTCTAAGACTGCTCGGTTTGTGGATACAATCCATATGTTTGACCAACCAAAATCTTTGCAATTGAAGTAGTCATTAGTTAACAGTTGGCTGTTGACAGTTAACAGTTGGCTGTTGACTGTTGAGCTTGCTGTGGACTGTCAACAGTCACCAGTGATTAGTAATTAGCGATAAACTAATAACTAAGAACAGGTGACTGTTGATAACTAAGAAATAAATAGTGACAAATCACAGATATGAATATTGCAGTCATAGGTCTCAGCCACAAAACAGCGCCGGTTGAAGTTCGCGAAAAACTCAGCATTCCAGAGCAGAAGATTGAAGCGGCGATCGCCCAACTGCGCGGCTACCCCCACATCCAAGAAGTTGCTATCCTCAGCACCTGCAACCGTTTAGAAATTTATATTGTTACCACCGAGTCAGAACCTGGTGTCCGGGAAGTTACTCAATTCCTTTCGGAATGCAGTAAAGTTCCTTTGCAGTCTTTGCGCCCTCACCTGTTCATTTTGCTGCACGAAGATGCGGTGATGCACTTGATGCGAGTTGCTTCTGGGCTCGACAGTTTGGTTCTCGGAGAAGGGCAAATTTTGGCTCAGGTGAAACAAACTCACAAACTCGCCCAGCAGTATAAAGGTGTCGGCAGAATTTTGGAGCGTTTGCTGAAACAAGCTTTGACAGCAGGGAAACGAGTTCGCACCGAAACTAGCATTGGTACGGGTGCGGTTTCGATTTCTTCGGCGGCGGCGGAATTGGCTCAACTGAAAGGTCAGCATTTAGCCAGCAGCCGGATTGCGATTATCGGTGCTGGGAAGATGTCACGACTTTTGGTGCAGCATTTGCTCTCGAAGGGAGCGAGTCATATTGCGATCGTCAATCGATCGATGCGCGGTGCCCAGGAGTTGGGAAGTTTGTTTAAAGATGCTCCATTGCGTCTGCATCTACTCTCGGACATGATGCAAGTAATTGCCAATTCTGATTTAGTTTTTACCAGTACGGCGGCTACCGATCCGCTATTAAATAAAGCTAAATTAGAAACGGTTTTAGCACCTGAGCACGCTTTGATGTTGGTGGATATTTCTGTGCCGCGCAACGTTGATTCTGATGTGAAAGAGCTGGCTAACGTGCGATCGTTTAATGTGGACGACTTGAAAGCTGTGGTAGCTCAAAATCACGAAAGTCGCCGCAAAATGGCAATGGAAGCTGAGGGCTTACTGGAACAGGAAGTAGAAACTTTTGATGTCTGGTTGCGCGGTTTGGAAACTGTTCCTACTATTAGCTGTTTGCGGGATAAGATAGAATTGATTCGGGAACAAGAATTAGAAAAAGCTTTATCGCGTCTGGGGTCAGAATTTTCGGAGAAACATCAAGATGTGATTGAATCTTTAACAAGAGGGATTGTGAATAAGATTTTGCACGATCCGATGGTACAGTTGCGCGCGCAGCAAGATATTGAAGCGCGCAGGCAAGCAATGCAGACTTTGCAATTGCTGTTTAATTTGGATGTGGATGTCAATCAGCAGTACAGCTAGTTAGTTAGTTGTTATTAGTTATTGGTTATTAGTTATTGGTTATTAGTTATTGGTTATTGGTTATTAGTTCTGATAGCCAACAACTAACAACTAACTAATAACAACTAACTAATAACAACTAACTAATAACAACTAATGACTAACAGGCGAATTTATCAAGTAATTTTACTGCTAGCGGGGCTATGGCTGTTTGTGGACTTAGCTTCCCACCTGGCGGCAGAAATTCTCTGGTTTCAGGAAGTTGGATATCTTCAGGTTTTGTTGTTGAGGCTGAAAACTCAAGGATTGCTGGGGATAATTCCTACTGCGATTTCTGCTGTCTTTTTGATGGGAAATTTAACTTTAGCCCGCCGCCTGCAACATCCTTTTGAGGAAACCCAAGCGCCGATTTCGGAGGCATTATTTGCGTCAGTAAATCTCAAAAAAATAGGGAAGAATTATCAAATACCCCCAGTCAAATCTCAAATCACTTTTACCTGGATACTATTGGCGGTATTTGGATTAAGTTCGATCGCAATTTTGACGATAATTTACTGCGGGTACTTAGCTGCAAACAGTCTCGCCTATTTCAGTACATCTGGGAATTTGCCTGCACCGCCAGTAAAGTTTGGCATTGAGTTAATCCAGCAAATAGTGGTGCAGCTATTTTCTAACTGGTGGCAGTTGGGCTTGCTGCTGGGGCTGATGTTAGCTGTGGCAATTAAGCCGGATTTTTGGCTGCGTGCGATCGCCCTTTTGCTCAGTTTGGCGATCGGGCTGATTGCCGCGAGTCACTGGACTAAAGTTTTACAATATTTTCACCCCGTTAATTTTAACACAACCGACCCTCTTTTTAACCAAAATATTAGCTTTTATGTATTTGTTTTGCCAATTTTAGAATTCTTAAGCTTTTGGCTGACAGTTTTATTTTTATACGGTTTAGTATCTTGCGCTTTAACATATTTGCTGTCTGGAAATAGCTTGAGTCAAGGCATATTTTTGGGGTTTTCGCGATCGCAACAACGGCACTTGTACGGCTTAGGTGCAGCTTGCATGGTAGCCGTCGCACTCCTGTACTGGCTGGCGCGTTACGGATTGCTGTACTCGCGGGGAGACGTTACCTACGGGGCGAATTATGCAGACGTGACGGTGCGGTTGCCTGTGTATGGATTTTTGAGTATGGTGGCTGGGGCGATCGGACTTTTGATGCTGTACCAAGCTTACCAATTCAAAATCAAAAATCAACTCATCAAAAAAATTATTTTAGCGTGGCTGAGTTTAATTTTTTTGGGAGGTTGGCTGCTGCCAAACACGGTGCAGCAACTAATAGTTAAACCCAACGAACTAGCGCGAGAACAGCCGTACATCCAGCGTAGCATTGCCTTTACTCAAGAAGCCTTTGACCTCAAAAGAATCGAAATCAAAACTTTCGATCCAGCCGGGGAACTCACATATAAAGACTTAGAAAAAAATCAACTTACTATTAAAAATATCCGCCTCTGGGACAAGCGACCGCTGCTGCAAACTAATCGACAGTTACAGCAAATCAGACCTTATTATACATTTCCTGATGCCGATATCGATCGCTATACAGTTAAAAACGAACAAGCAAAAAAGGGAGATTCTGAAAGCCAGCAAGTGATTCTGGCGGCGCGGGAGTTAGACTATACAGCAGTTGCGCCCGAGGCTCAAACTTGGGTAAACGAACATCTGGTTTACACTCACGGTTACGGCTTTACTCTTTCTCCCGTAAATACAGTCGGTGTCGGTGGTTTACCCGATTATTTTGTTAAAGATATTGGAGTTGCAGCCCAGACGGGAGAGACTGCTTTAGATGTGACTAGCGATCGAATTCGGGCCAGTATCCCGATCGGCTATCCGCGCATTTACTACGGCGCAGTCACCGATACAGACGTGATGACGGGAACAAAAGTCAAGGAATTCGACTATCCCAGCGGCGAAGACAATGTTTACAATACTTATAGCGGTA
>CASBQF010000025.1 GCA_949127775.1 Oscillatoriales cyanobacterium PMM_0080 | reverse complement strand
GTCAGTACGATCGAACTTTGGTAAATGATTTTCAGCTATGGAGAATAGCGGACTCGAACCGCTGGCCTCTGCGGTGCGATCGCAGCGCTCTACCAACTGAGCTAATTCCCCTGATTGACTTTGAATTTAGCCTTTTTCAGATCCGGATTTCGGATCTAGATTGCCGAATCTAAAAGGCTTACAACTTAACGTCTGCTTTTTTTTGAAGACCGCCAACAACACTAGCACGTAACTCCTAAAAATGTCAAGTGTTTGGTGCGGTCGATTTTGGGGCGATCGAGCAAAGTTCCGACACTCTGTCCAACTCTAAATCAGCAAAATAGTCCACCGTCCAATTAGCTTGACGCTGGATCATGTGAAACGGGTAAGTGTGAGTCACTCCCGCCACCTGAATCCCCGCTTTTTTCGCCGCTTCAATCCCCGGAAAAGTATCTTCCAGGGCCAAACACTCGATCGGTTGCAAGTTAAAAGCAGGATATTTTTCGTTGAGGCGCGCTACTGCTAACAAATAGCAGTCAGGTTCAGGTTTGCTCACCATGAAGTCGTCGCCTGCGATAATTAGCTCAAAGTTGGCAGCCAAACCCGATCGATTTAACACCAATTCTATATCCGATCGCATTGCCCCGCTAACTACCGCCATTTTCAGTCCCGAGACGCGAATTTTGTCAATAAATTCTGCCAAACCATCATAAATTGGCAATGTTTCCAAACTATCTATTTTTTCCTGATAAGCTTGAGTCTTGCCTAGTAGCAAGCGATCGAGATATGTTTCTGTGAGATATCGTCCCCGGCGCTTCAGGAGTTCGGTAATGTAAGTGCGATCGCTCCTTCCCAAACAAATTTCGCGAAACTCCCCGCGTTTGAGCTGGAGATTTTCATCGAGCATCAGGCGATCGATTATATTCTCGTGAATCGCCTCGTCATTAATAATAACGCCATTAAAATCAAATAAAACTGCTTTTAGAGTCATTAGTTATGAGTTATGAGTTATTAGTTATTAGTTATTTGTTATTTGTGACTGGCTTGGGGCTGCTAATAACTCAATAGGGTTCACTTAACACTATTTATGCCCCCGAGATCCCCCTAAATCCCCCTTAAGAAGGGGGACTTTGAGAGCTTTCTTGTCCCCCCCTTTTTAAGGGGTGTGCCAGGGAGATCAGTCTTAAGTAAACCGTATTGGCTAATAACTAATAGCCAATAAACAGTTAACAGTTAACTGTCAACTGTCAACTGTCCACTGTCAACTGTAAGCTGGAATCCCCGGTAAATCGCCATCAAAATCAGGAGGAATATCGCCCAAATTCCGCACCTTCGCCTGACGCACAGATTCCAACTCTTCTCCAGGTAGAGGTTTCACGCCCTGCGTCACCTGATGCACCCACCAGTGTTCCTGAGTTTGCACCCTTGCAAAGCCAGCCGCCCCCATCCAAGCATCCACGCTACCAGCCGCATAAGACTTTATATAAGGTTCTTCAAAGATATCAGTCAGCCACTCCGTCTGCCGCAAAGTTTTTTGATTTCCGTCCAAAATTGCCACTTGTCCCCCAACCTTCAGCAGTCGGAAGCTTTCTCGCAAAATTGCCCGCGATACAGCAGGCGGCGTTTCATGAAACAGCAAAGAAGCTGCGACTAAATCGAAGCTGGCATCAGCAAAAGCCACGCTTTCGGCATTTCCGTGCAACCACTCGATATTTAAGCCGGCTTTTTGCGCTTTCATTTCGGCGACTATCAGCATATATGGCGACAAGTCCAGCCCAATCACTTCCGCATCGGGGAAGGCTTGTTTGAGCATCAGCGTGGTCGAACCGGTGCCGCATCCCAAATCGATAATTCGGCGCGGTTTAACCTGCACAGTGTCAACTAAGCATTGCCTGACGACTGTTTCGTTGGGAGGCAAGACATATTGGGTAATTGGATCGTAGGAAACGGCAGCACTCGGATTTAGGTAGCCGCCTTTGATGCCGTGAAAGTTTTGACTGCTGTAATATTCGGGATAAACTAAGTCTGGTTGTCGGTGGCGATCGCCCGCCGTTTCCCAGTCGATACCTTCGTAGAGTCGTTTCATTGCTTCTTCGTCGATCGCCAGTCGCATCAGGGGCGACAAAAAGCGCTCAAAAATTGTATCCTTGCCAACAGCCATAAAAATCCCGATCACAAAAACTATTTTAATTTTAATACCTAACCGTAGGGACACGGCATTGCCGTGTCCTAATCCCCGCGCCGGACACGGCATTGCCGTGTCCCTACTTTTCAGAATTGGTATAACTTAGCATTAATTAAAGCTGTTTATCCCCTTTGGCTCTATTCGTTACCTCCGTTACAAAATTTGTTTGATTAATTCCTTATTCCTCGTTGTTTCTTGCCGCTCATTACTAATCGGAATTTTGACCAAAAACTCCGTACCTCCGCCGGGAAGCTGAGAAATTTTGATCGTGCCACCGTGTCCATCCACTACAATTTTGTAACTAATTGCTAACCCCAATCCAGTGCCTTTACCCACGGGTTTTGTAGTAAAAAATGGGTTAAATATTTGGTCTTTAACGCTGTCGGGAATTCCGGGGCCGTTATCGGCGATCGCCACTATCAGAAATTTTCCGCCATTTTCGCGAACTACTCCCGTGGATAGGGTAATGATTTTATCCAGGCGATCGATCTCGTTCAAGGCATCGATCGCATTGCTTAGCAAATTCATAAACACCTGATTTAGCTGAGACGGATAGCACTCGACTGAAGGCACTTTCCCGTATCTTTTGACTACATAAATCCCATTTTTGATGCGGTTAGAGAGTAGCAGCAAGGTATTTTCCAGACCTTCGTGAATGTCTGCCTGCTTTTTATCAGATTCATCAAGGCGAGAAAAGTTACGCAAGGAAAGAACAATGCTACGAATGCGTTCGGTTCCTATTTTCATAGAATTCAGTATATTCGGCAAATCTTCCTCGATAAAATCTAACTCAATTTCTTCGGCAAAATCTGCGATTTCCGGGGGAACCTCTGGGAATGTTTGTTTGTATAAACTCACCAATTCTAATAAATCTTTAGTATATTTGGTGGTGTGAGGCAAATTAGCCGAAATGAAGTTTACTGGATTGTTGATTTCGTGCGCTATCCCCGCCACCATTTGACCGAGAGATGACATTTTCTCGCTCTGCACTAAATGAGTTTGAGTTTTTTTCAGTTCATTTAAGGCACTATTCAGCAGTTTTATTTGGTCTTGGGTTTGACTGTAAAGATGAGATTGAGTAATGGCGATCGCCAATTGATCTGCCACAGCTTTGATCAGTTGGATTTCCTCTCCACTCCAAAACCAATGAGCGGCATGGCTGCAAATTAAATAACCCTGTGGCTGGTTTTGAGTCTGGACAGGCACGGCCAAATAACTATTAGCTTTAAGTTCGATCCGTTGACTTGCACCCTCAACCCAAGTATCGCTAGACAGAATAATCGGCTCGGATTTGCCGCTCCGTACTGACAAATTTTCGACAAAGTAAGGCTCAAACTCGATCGCTGCTTTCGGACAATCAGATTGACAAGATTCCCACAGAATTTGTAACATTTTGCTTTGCGGATCGTACCAACCAAAAGCCGCTCGTTCTAAGTGCAGCAAAGTTACTATTTCTGCCACTGTACTTTGTACGATTTCGTCTAATTCTAGAGAAGCTCGAATGCGTCCGGCAATGCGGTTGAGCATGGCTTCTCGCTCCGCTTGAGCGCGATTGTTTTCGGAGGAATAAATCAGCCAAATTGCTGCTAGCATTGCTGAAGCGAGAACTCCGGCGACGACGGATGTCAGCAAATTTAATGCTTGCAGTTGAGATTCAATATTTTCGCGGGGAATTACTAAACCCATTGACCAGTTAACTTCCTTGAGGGGAGCATAGGCTACATACACCCATTTATCATCTATTTTTACCAGTTCGATGTTCGTCTGGCGATCGATCATCTGCCGCGCAATTGTGGAAAGTGCAGGGTCTTGTGACTGTAAAAGGCTTGGGTTCGATCGGTCGATATTTCCGATTAAGTTATTGTTGGGATGAACAATTGGCACTCCTTTTGAATTGAGCGCAAAAGCATAACTTTCGGAACCGTACTGCAAGCTGTTAGTTACAGATGCTACTCGGTCTAATTTAATGCTGCCCGAGAGGACTCCAATTACTTTATTAGGAGCGGGAGGTAAAGCCCAAATAGGAGCTGAAATGAAGAGCGTCGGAACTTTTGTACTGTCCTCTATCAGCGGATCGGAAACGTTAATCTTCCCAGCTATTGCTTTTTTGAAGTGTTGGCGGGACTTGCTGTTTGCGAAGTTACCTAGAGTGTTGATTGCTGAGCCGTTGGGTTGAATTAATGACAGCATGGAATACTCTTTTAACCTGTATACTTCTCCTTGCAACCGAGGCTCGACTAATTTCCAATTGAGAGTCCGAACCGTAGGATCGTAAGCAATAGTTTCTATTTCTGCTTTGCTGCTGCTGAGCCAGCCGTCGATTTCATCAGTGCCTTTTTCTAATTTTAATAGTGCTACTTCCTTTAAATTATCGACGATTAGCCCGCGCACAAAAAAATAGCTGATGCAAGCAGTGCCACTAATACTTAAAGCCGTACAGCCCAGAATTAGCAGGGTGAGTAAATGGCGGCGTTGCCGTCTGTGCTGCCAAAGACTGTGCGCTTGTTGCCACCCTGATTGAGCAGAAGTGCTAATGTTTTGCCACCAAAAGCCGTGCAGCTTTTTTGTTTGGTGGGATGGCTGTGCTGACACATCTCTGGCTGGATTTGCTGGGTTTTGCATCATCAAATGTTCTCGTCGAGAGTCAAATTGATCAAACGGCATTTATTATGGGTCATCCGGCAGAATTAATCAACCAAATAATCAGGGTTTGAGCCCTGATTGGTTCAACCAATCAGGAGTTACAGTCCTGACTCCATATAACTTTTATGCCGATCGCGCGAGCGCATTTTATATTTTGGATCAACCTGATTTTTAGACTTTTGGTTGATCTATTGAAGATTAGTAATTTAAGATATATTTAATACCTATCTTGTTTGTATAACAAAATAACTGTAAATAACACAGAGGAAATACGGAGTTTTTTGAATTAAGAATGTATTATAATCTATGGGAAATCTCGGTTGACAAATTTACTAATTTGCGCTTGAGGTTCAAGGAGAAATTTTTTCGTCTAAAGCTTTTTTTGCCAAGCGGGTTGCATAGACTGTGAGGGCGATCGTTGCTACCAAACCAATCCCGTAGAGAACCCACTCAGCAGTAGTGCGCGATCGCCCTTGTGCTCCGAGTGCAGCCAAACTACCAGCCAGAGAACCGATATAAACATACATCACAGTACCAGGAATCATCCCGATCCAAGATGCGAAAAAATAGTCTCTGAGAGACACCTGCGTGACTCCAAAAGCATAGTTAAGCAAATTAAATGGAAAAATTGGAGAAAGCCGCGTCAACAAGACAATTTTCCATCCTTCCGAGGCAACTGCGGCATCTATCGCCTTAAATTTTTGATTGCCTTCTATCTGTTTAGAAACCCAGTCGCGAGTTAAATATCGCCCTACCAAAAAAGCGCAAGTTGCGCCTAAAACCGAGCCGATGGAAACGCAAATCGCACCGCCAATGACTCCGAACAAAACCCCAGAACCAAGAGTCAGCAAAGAACCGGGGATAAATAAAACCGTTGCGACAATGTAAATTAGAATAAAAGCTACCGGGCCCCAAGGGCCGAGATTGCCGATCGACTCCAGCGCACTTTTCAGAATTCCTTGAAAGTTAAAAAACTTAGCCGCCACAATCAAAGCCACAGCTAAACCAATCCCTAAAATCAGCTTCCACCTGTTGGATGGTGGCGGATTTTCATCAATTTGCGATCGGGAATCATTCATTCCTTAAAATCTCCACTCTCTCATTTTATGTAGGGTGCGCATTGCGCACCCTACTTCTTCCTTCTTCTTTCTTCCTTCTTCTCAAATCAAAGTACCGCCGCAGCTAGAACCGCTACCCGCCGTACAGCCGTAGCAATAAGCAGCAGTTTGCACCTCTTGAATTACATCTAAACTACCAGATTCCAGCAATTTAGCAACAGTTATCCTTTCCCCGCTGCCAGTTTTCGCCGGCAGATTTTCCATCTGGTTAAAATCGCAGTCATAGACATTGCCCAAATAGTCGATCGACAATTCGTTGCGGCACATTAAATGTTCCAGAGTACCCGAATTAAAATTATCCTCCAAAAATCCGAGATAAGGCTTGTGCAGCTTTTTGTGTTCCAAATGAAACTTAGTCCGTCCCACCGGCAAATTAGTAATCGCGAACAATTGATTAAAAAAAATCCCAAAATGTTCAGCTAAATAAACCTTATAATCTTGCTGTAACTTGCCCTGTTCCGCTGTCAAAGAAAACTTGTCTGTAGCAGGCACTTGCGGATTGTACACCAAATCCAGAATTAAACTTTGATTTTTGCCGTATCCCAACTGATTTAGCTTTTGCAGCGCCCGAATCGAACTGTCAAAAACACCACTGCCGCGCATTTTGTCCACATTGTCAGCTTGGTAGCAGGGAAGCGACGCCACAATTCTCAGTTGATGTTGCGCGCAATATTCGGGAATATCTTCAAAACCTTTTTCAAAATAAATAGTCAAATTAGAACGAACAATCACCTCTTTTCCTGTCGCCCTAGCAACTTGGGCCAGCCGTTTAAAACCGTAAAGCATCTCGGGAGCACCGCCCGTGAGATCAACAGTTTGAATTTGAGGAAAACGGCGAATAATTTCAATTAATTGGTCGCAAATCTCCGGCGAAAGTTCCTCTGTTCGTGTTGGGCTAGCTTCTACGTGACAGTGAGTGCAAGCGAGGTTACAGCGTTTCCCCAGATTAATCTGTAAAACCGTAATCTGCTTTTTAGTTAAAGCTGAGTTGAGTTTATTTTTGAAAGGCGTGAGTACGGTTTGAATCATGTGCTAAAATTTTTAATCTGTGCCCGCAACGAATTTAGAGGCGTTCTGGTGGAACACCTCTGATAATTTAGCACTAATTCTGGGGATGCGACAGCGAGAGAGTCGATCTTATGAATCAAGAATCTCAGCGGCTTTAGCCCGCTTGAGTGTCAAAACGTGAATAAATTTAAGTATTTCAGGGGTAAAAAATGGGTGTAAACATGGGACGATATTTGCACGTACTGAAATTGTTCTGGGGTGCGGCGATTGAAGCAGAACTGGAATACCGAATCAATTTTCTATTGGCAGCCCTCAGCAGCCTCGGAAACCTTACTGGGAGCTTGTTCGGACTGTTTTTGTTCTATCGCACCGGTTACACGTTTGCTGGCTGGAAATGGGAGGAAGCCTTGGTTGTACTGGGTGTTTTCACGATTTTGCAGGGCTTTTCGTCAACGTTTTTAGCACCTAATCTCAGCCGGATTGTCGATCGAGTCCAGCAAGGAACCCTCGATTTTGTCCTTCTGAAACCAATCAGTTCGCAATTCTGGCTGTCTGCAAACACAGTTTCTCCTTGGGGAATACCCGATATCATCTTCGGTGTGGTATTGTTGCTGTATTCGGGTAACAAACTCGGATTAAAAATCGGTAATTATTTCCTAACAGCAATACCGCTGTCATTTGGCATGGTGAGTCTTTACAGCATCTGGTTTATGTTAGGTGCGATGAGTATTTGGTTTGTCAAAATTTACAACGTTACTGAAGTTCTCCGAGGATTGTTAGAAGCTGGTAGATTTCCAATGGCTGCTTATCCCGCAGCTTACCGATTTTTCTTTACGTTTGTAGTCCCCGTTGCCTTCTTCACGACAGTACCCGCAGAAGCAATGCTAGGCAAAGGTAATCTAGTTTGGATCGGAGGGGCTGGAATATTGGCGATCGCCCTTTTGTTATCTTCCCGCTACTTCTGGCAATTTGCACTCCGATTTTACACCAGCGCTTCTAGTTAGTTACATAACATAATTTAATTCATTGACTGTTGACTATCGACGGTCAACTGTTATATTATGAGCGAAGATATTTTTAAATAATCATAGAAATCTAAACTACAGATCGCAAAGGAGAATAGGGAAAATCAATGAAAAACAAGCAACTGGGAAACACTAATTTTAATATCAGCGCAATTGGTTTGGGAGGGATGCCACTTTCCTTAAGTGGGCGGCCTGCTGAATCCCAAGCAATAGCAGTAATTCACCGCGCCCTCGATTTGGGTGTGACACTAATTGACAGCGCAGATTCTTACTCCGAAGATGAATCTGACAAACACCATAACGAACAACTGATTGCTAAAGCTTTAGAACAGTATACGGGAGATATTAGATCTGTTACCGTTGCTACAAAAGGCGGCTTAATGCGGCCTCAAGGTACTTGGACGCGCAACGGGAATCCGCACCATTTACGCAAAACAATTCAGGAAAGTTTTGAAGCATTGGGTGGCAAAAAGCCGATCGACCTTTGGCAATATCACTCGCCCGATCCCAGTTATACCATCGAGGCAGCCCTAGCACCCGCAAAAGAAGCTGTAGAAGCAGGAATAATTCGATTTGTGGGAGTTTCCAATTTTTCGGTTGAGCAAATCAAACGCGCCCGCGATATAGTAGAAATTGCCTCAGTTCAAAATCAGTACAATCCGTGGCACAGACAGCCAGAATCAGATGGTGTACTCGAATATTGCGAAGCCGAAAAACTGACATTTTTCCCTTGGAGTCCTCTCGGAGGAAGTCGTCGCGCTAAAAGCTTGCAAGATATGCCTGCGATCGTGAAATTAGCAGCCGAAAAAAACGTCTCAGTTTACTGTATAGTATTAGCCTGGTTGATGGCAAAATCGCCCTGTGTCGTGCCAATTCCGGCGGCGACAAAGGTATCGAGTATTGAAGATTCTGTGCGGGCGATGGATGTTAAATTGACTGAGGCAGAATTGGAACAAATTTCAGTAAGTTAAGTAGTTCAGTTGACAGTTGACAGTTGACAGTTGACAGTTGACAGATTGCCCTGAGCGACTTGCCCCGAGCGAAGTCGAGGGGAGCCGAAGGGCAACAAAATAATAGAACAGATCGGATACCTGTGCCACAAAAAAATGATTTGATTGTGGGGCGGGTATCCTGCCTAGAAAAGTGATATTTTTGGAGAAATGAGATTTAATGGAAGCTAATCAAGTGAATGCCGATCGAGATTTAGCGATCGAACATCAAAACGTACCAGTCGCCCATGAAGGACTGCACAACTTTTTATATAGTTCCGAGGAAGAACATGGCGCAGTCGCAGCAATTCCGGCATTAGAAAATGACGGATCGCAAATAATGCCGATCGCAGTATGGTGCGATTTAGCAACTAACGCCAAAGTCGCCGGAGTTTATGCCGTAATCGACACTTTGCATCAAACCCAGTATATCGGTTATTCACGAAATATCCTGCTTTCTCTCAACGGTCACATCGCCCAAAATGGCAGCGAAAACTGTGCATTCCTGCGCGTCCAAACTTTCAAATTCCCCAAGCGGGAAGGAATGGAAAGTTTGCGAGATTTTTGGATAGCAGAACTCGGAAGCATTCCTCCTGGAAACGGTACAGAGAGCGAAATGTGGGCGAGTACGGTAGGTGAAGCCGCGCGCGCTGCTATGTCTGCCCAGGAACAAAAAGCCTATGAAGAAAAGAAGCTGAAACTGCGCAAAGCAATGGCAGATTCGACTCTGAGTAGAGAGTTAGAAACAGCAGCAAAAAGTGATAGCGAACGCAGTAAGGATTTGGAAGCTGCGGTTGATAATGATGACTGGAGTGCCGTAATTCAGTCACAAACCCAGGAAACAAAATCCGCTGACTAAACAGGTTTGTAGTAAGGACTTTAGTCCTTCTTAGAGAGGACTGAAGTCCTTACTACAAACTTTTTTGATAACTAACAACTAATTTTCCGTTCTTTAATTAAAGTCAAACTTACCCATTCACCTTTGTTATTATAACTGCGGATCATCCGAAATCGCAAATCGGGTTCAACTAACCAGCCAGCCTCGAAAAATACAGGTTTTCTGAGTTCAACTTTAACAGGGATTGTGCAAGAACTGCCATCGGGAAGCAACAAAACTTGCATCGGTGTAGTACCTTCATTAAAATTAATCACCGAACCGTCAATGATGCCTCCAGAAGTGATAATCTCAGGATCAGCATTAGTGCCAAAGGTAATTTTCTGAATTAGGCGATCGGCATTTTCTAAATGTAATTGTAATTTGGTAGCATAACAGTCAGGATTTCGCCAATCTGGATACATTGTCACTGCTTCTCCATGCCATTCTCCCAGTAAATCGTCAATAGTTAAAGGCGGACGTTCGGGGATATTTTTATCTGGTTGCTTTTCCCGAATCAAGGTAAGTGTTGATAAATCGCCATTGGTATTGTACAACTGAACGAACCGCAATCGCCGATAATTGTAGATGAAACAAAACTCGGCCCCAGACTCAGCAAAAGGGGCAATTTGAATCGTACCCTGACAAAAAGATCCGTTCTCAAAAAATAGGATGTCTCGTCCCAAATTTTGATATTCTCGAACTATTTCGCGAACTTCTGGTGCGCCGACACCGCTAGGATTTGGGTAAAACCGCTGGAGTTTTAATCGCACAGTTTTGTTGTCATTCAGACCTTCGAGAGCAATAATACTAGGAGTATCTTGAACTACTTCTCCCCGTGGCGATAATTGGGTAAAAGAACCGTGCCATTCTCCCAGATTTTGTAGAAAGTTTTCCCATTGTGTTCCCATATTTTTACCTCTGAATATATAGTATATTCAATATCCCCGTAGGGACACGGCATTGCCGTGTCCCTACGTCTGCTATGCGCCTCACATACCTAAAAAATGCTATATGTCTAAAAATAGAATTATAACTCTGCTGACGGATTTTGGATTAAGCGATGTTTATGTGGGTGTGATGAAAGGTACGATCGCCCAAATCAACCCACAACTCAAAGTTATTGACATTACGCACGATATACCTGTTCAAAATATAGCAGCAGGGAGGTTTTGTTTGATGAATGCTTATGCTTATTTTCCCACGGAAACGGTGCACATTGCTGTCGTCGATCCTGGTGTGGGAAGTAGCAGAAGGCCGATCGCCATTCAATGTGCTAATTTCTACCTTGTGGGGCCCGATAACGGGTTGTTTAGCGGGGTATTGAGTCGGGAAAGTCTGTTAGCGAAGCCCTCGAAGAGGATCGCCTCTGTCGAACTCACCAACCCCCAATATTGGCGTACACCTCAACCCAGTAGCACTTTTCACGGTCGTGATATTTTCGCTGCTGTGGGCGCTCACTTGGCGACTGGAGTGCGGTTGGAAGAGTTGGGAGAGCGCATCGACCTTGCAAGTTTAGTCCAGTTACAGATACCAAATTGTGCCGTTACAGCCACTGGTATCGCAGGCTGTGTCCAATATTGCGATCGGTTCGGCAACCTCATTACTAATATCCCAGAACACTGCATTAAAAGCAACAATTGGTCATTGACAATTAGCCATAGTTCTGATGCAATTCGCATCCCCAGTGGCAAAACCTACAGCGACAGCAAACCGGGGGATTTAGTTGCCATCATAGGTTCTGACGGCTGGGTGGAGATTTCTGTAAACGGTGGCAGCGCTCAATCTGTACTAAAATTGGAGTTTGGTGCGATCGTGCAATTAGTTTTTGACTTCAACAATTAAATATAACTCACACATCAGGCCCAGAAACCGGGTTTTTCACGACAATACTTCGGTGTAGCAGATTCGATAAAAACCCGGTTTCTTTGACGTAGTGCGTAAGTCATAGCTTTTCCCCGTGAATCACTTTATCTGCAAAATTTACAATAGTTTGGCGATATTCACCATTATTAAAAAAAGCATCTCCATTATTATGTTTAGCATTAGGAACTAGCAAAAGTCCTTTAGGTTCCGGAGAAATTGCATATAATTTTTTGCTCATTGCAGCAGGAATAAAAGGATCGGCAGTCCCATGAACGAACAAAACAGGCATTCGCAGCGATTCAACCTTAGCAATAGAATTAAAGCGCTGCGTCAGCAACAACCGCACCGGAAAAATTCGCATCAAACCATAAGGTTCTACCATATCAGCCATTGAAGTAAACGAACTTTGCACGATCAATCCAGCAGTTTCTGGATGCTTAATTGCTAACTCAATAGCAACTGCACCACCCATTGAATGGCCGTACAATAAAATTTGACTGGGCGACAATTTTCGTTGCTTAACTAAATAATTGTATGCAGTTTCAGCATCCTCATATACTTGTGATTCGTTCGGGAAACTGCCTTGACTGCGGCCGTAACCCCGGTAATCTATTAACAATACAGAAAAACCCAATTGTCGAAAGCGATAAGATTGATTAATATTAGCACCAATATTCAATCCTCTACCATGTAAATATAATAAAACCTTCTTAAACTCCCCCCTTTGTAGGGGCGATGCCCCCGTGCCCGCCCCTAGCTTGAGCGGTGAATTTCCGGGAATCCACCAACCGTGAAGTTTCTCAATTTTGCCTGAATTATTAGTTATTGGCAACCAAACTTCTTCGTAAGCAATGTTAAAAGCGTCCGGTGTTTTTTGGATAATAGCTGTTGGTTGAAAAATGAAACGAGTTTGCAGAATAAATAAGAGTATACAGGAAGTAATGTAGGCGATCGCACAAACTTTTCCTAAACATAACAGCCATGTCAAAAAAACTCTATATCTATTTCTAATTTTTAGCATTGTGGCAACTTAAATAAAACAAATATTCGACGACCTTGCAAAATTAAAAACAATAATTATTTACCTCAAAAAGTAACCTAGTTTGAGGTAAACTAAATCCAGATGCTTCCTCAGTTAACAGTTGATCATATATTTCATTAGCTTGCCAAAAAGACTCTTGAGGTAAAAATCTAAAAATTGATGCAGCAATATATTGTTTTTCTTGTTCAAAACTTATCCATTTTCGTGATAATTCTTCTGCTGCATGACCAGTAGTATTAGAACCAGAAAAAATATCTACTACCAAGTCTCCCGGTTCAGTCAGAAAATTTATAAAAAATGACGGTAATTTTTGGGGAAAACGTGCCGGATGCACCTTGACATTAAACTCTTTGCACCAACGCAAGTATTGAGAATTACTTTCCGAATTAGCAATTTCCAGCAAATTAGATGGAATAGCACCTCCATTATCTTTGGCAAATTTGTCGCTAATATTGTGACCGGAAGGGCGTTCTTTGGGTGTATAAAATTCCTCAGCATTTTTCAAAAGTTTTTTCATCCTCTCAGAATACTCTACTTTTACTTTAGTAATATTAGCTTGAGGCTGATTCGTTTTGGAAAGCCACCAAACAGTATTCACAGCATCTTTAGCCCGGATTTTCTGTTTGTTCACCCACTCTATAGGAGATGGAAGTTTTGAAGGATTAAACCAGAAAAACTCTTGAGCAAGTTTAAATTCATATTCATCGCATAACCTAATAAGTACACGGTAATTGTACAACGAACGTACAGGTATTCCTTTTTGATAAGCACCGCCAAGGTCTATAACAAAACTCCCAGTATCCTTGAGAACTCTTTTAATTTCCGGTGCAAAGCCCAGCAGCCAATCAACATATAAATCTTGATCTTCATTTCCATAACTCTTTTTCCGTTGCAATGCAAAAGGAGGGGATGTCATCACCAAATCTACAGAATTGCTAGCAAGACTATTCAGGAGATGAAGAGAATCTCCTAAATAAGATTGACCGTATTTGGTGGTATAAATTGGGGCAGCTAAAATGTTACTCATGTGTAATTTAGATTAGTTTAAGGTACAACAGACACAGCCTAGTGTCATTATGTCAATATCCGTACTTTCGGTACGTTGTTTTGTATATAAATTCTTCGTATCATTCACAAAGCGAACTTTCAGTTCGTTTTTATAAATGGTGAAGGGTATGAATTACAAAGAAGCCAGACAACAATTTGCGGCCAAGGTAAGTCAGTTACGCAAAGAAAAAAGGATAACACAGGACGAGTTAGCAGAACTCATAGACAAGACTACTGACTATATCAGCTTATTGGAACGTGGCGAAAGATCGCCATCATTTGAACTTATTTTTACTTTAGCTGAAGCCCTCGATGTACCTGCTACTTATTTAATCAGTTTTAGTCAAAGCGGCGAAAATAAAGCTCTCATTAACACCCTGATAGCTGAACCAGTTTCTCCCTCGGTTGTAGAACCTGTTGAAGAGGCTGTTACCACGAAAGAAGAACGCATTTCAGATGCTAAACGGCTGGAAAATGCGATGAAAAGTATCCAAGAATTGCAAAATCTAGCAAATGAATATGGCATTACTGATATTTTTCAAGATAATGGAGGAAAGACTTTACAGTTATTAATCCTTTTAGGACTGCGTATATCGCCCGGTAGAGAAGGAAACGATGCTATTGATGGTGAAGGAAAAGAATACGAACTTAAAACAATCAATATTTCACTTAATCGCAGTGGTGGTGTAACAACTCACCATCACTTGAATCAGATTATACTTGAAAAATATCGCAAAGTTGGAGCTTGGTATATTGGACTATATGAAGGGATAACTCTCAAAGAAATTTATAAACTCACACCTGAACTTCTAGAACCGAAATTTAAAGAATGGGAAGAAAAGCTGAAAGTCAGAAATGACACACTTAATAATCCTAAAATTCCCTTAAAGTTAGTTAGACGGGGGCAACTTGTCTACTCAGATAGTCAACAATAGCCCTCCGCCAACAATTTTGATTTTGAGAATTAGCTTATATATAAAGCATATAAGTGCAGAGACCTATCAGCATTTACACTCAAGCTACCACAAAATTAACCAACTTTCCAGGCACCACAATCACCTTTTTAATTTCCTTACCCTCAATATGACGCTTAGCCAAATCCGACTCACGGGCGTAATTTTCCAAAGCAGCTTTATCAGCCCCAGAAGGCACTTGAATTGTACCGCGAGTTTTGCCCATAACCTGAATTACCAGCGTAATTTCATCCGTAACTAATGCTGAAACATCCACACTAGGCCAAGCTTGCGTATGTACAGATTCACTGTTACCAATTAAATGCCACAACTCATCAGCAATATGCGGTGAAAAAGGTGCTAACAGCAAAATTAATGTGCTAATTCCTTCTGCATAAATTGGCGAATCTTTACATTTAGCATCAGTCAAAGCATTGTTCAACTTCATCATTTCCGAAACAGCAGTATTGAACTGATAATCGCCCTCCAAATCTTCGCTTACTTCCTTAATTGCAACGTGAATCGCCCGCCGCAAATCCTGCTCAGGTTTACTTAAATTCTCTTTCTCCCCCCCTTGGGAAGGAATAGCAGAGGGTAAATTCTCTTTCTCCCCCCCTTGGCAAGGGGGGGCTGGGTGGGGTGAAACAAATTCTGTTACCAGTCGCCAAACACGATTTAAAAAGCGAAACTGCCCTTCTACATCAGCGTCATCCCACTCCAAATCTTTCTCAGGTGGCGCTTTGAATAAAATAAACATCCGCGCCGTATCTACCCCGTATTTTTCCATCACTTGCAAGGGGTCAACACCATTGTATTTTGATTTAGACATCTTCTCATAGAAGACTTCTAAAGCTTCCCCAGTTTCAGGATCTTTGGGATTTGTCGCATCTACTTCTGCGGAAGGAATGTATTTGCCAGTAACGGCATTTTTGTAGGTTAATCCCTGCACCATACCTTGAGTTAATAGGCGCTTAAATGGTTCGTCGCAATCGATCAAACCCCGATCGCGCAAAACCTTCGTAAAGAACCGAGAATACAGCAAATGTAGGATTGCGTGCTCAATTCCGCCCACATATTGGTCTATCGGCATCCAGTCGTTAGTCTTCGCACTGTCGAATACTTGATCCTGATTACTCGCATCGGGATAGCGCAGGAAATACCACGAAGAATCCATAAAAGTATCCATCGTATCGGTTTCTCGCTTCGCCGGAGTTCCACAACTCGGACAAGGAACATTTACCCAATCTTCCATCTTGGCTAACGGCGAACCTTTGCCCGTAAATTCCACATTTTCCGGCAACAATACGGGTAAATCCGATTGGGGAACAGGGACTATACCACAGTTTGGACAGTGAATTACTGGAATCGGAGCGCCCCAATAACGCTGTCTGGAAATCAACCAATCTCTCAAGCGATATTGGACTCGTGCTTTGCCATAACCGGAATTTTCGGCATGGTGAATAATCGCTGCTTTGCCTTTAATTGAATCCATACCATTGAAGCTTTCGGAATTAATCATAATTCCAGGTTCTGTGTAAGCTTCGGTCAACGGGTACTCATCATCATCTACAATTACTACTTTAATTGGCAGTTCATATTCAGTGGCAAATTGAAAATCTCGCTTGTCGTGGGCTGGTACTCCCATGACTGCGCCAGTGCCATATTCATACAGCACATAATCTGCTATCCAAATCGGGATTTCTTCGCCGTTGAAAGGATTGATTACTTTGCCGCCTGTGGGAACACCGCGCTTGGGTTTGTCCTCTGCTGTGCGATCCATTTCGCTTTGCAGCGCCACTTCTTTGGCAAAGGTTTCGACGGCTGCTTTTCTGTCTGGCGTAGTAACACGATTAGTTAAGGGATGTTCGGGGGACAAAACAACATAACTAACGCCATAAACTGTGTCTGGACGAGTCGTGAAAACAGCGATACTTTCATCCATCCCGACAATGGGGAATTCCAAGTAAGCGCCGACAGATTTGCCAATCCAATTTGCTTGCATTAACTTGACTCTTTCTGGCCAATTTGGCAATTTGTCTAAGTCATTTAATAACTGTTCGGCATAATCGGTAATTTTGAGAAACCATTGCCGCAATAATTTGCGTTCGACTAGGGCACCAGAACGCCAGGAACGGCCTTCATTATCGACTTGTTCGTTTGCTAAGACTGTTTGGTCGATCGGGTCCCAATTAACTGCGGCTTCTTTTTGATATGCTAATTTTGCGTCTAAAAATTGTAAGAAAATCCATTGAGTCCACCGATAATAATCGGGAGAACAAGTTGTAACTTCTTTTGTCCAATCAAAGGAAATGCCGAGGCGCTGAAATAAGCCTTTCATTTGGGCAATATTTTGATACGTCCATTCTGCAGGGGGAATTCCTCGTTCGATGGCGGCATTTTCTGCGGGTAAACCAAAAGCATCCCATCCCATCGGATTCAATACGCGATAGCCTTGCATCCGCTTGAGTCTGGCAATTACATCAATAATTGTGTAGTTGCGGACGTGCCCCATGTGCAGGTTTCCCGATGGATAGGGGAACATGGATAAGGCATAAAATTTAGGCTTTTCGCTATTTTCTGGCATTTGGTCTAAGTTTTGCTCAGCCCATGTCTGTTGCCATTTTTCTTCTATGGATTGGGGATTGTATTTGGACTCCATAACAATTTCTCCGTGTAAGATTTAGTAATGTTTGCTTGAATATTTTTGCACATTCAAGGGGCCTAGATTCGGATTTTTTTGAGCTCTGAGGATTTTGGCTCAAATATCTGTATTATATATTGTAGTATATCAGATGTGAGTGAAGGGCGATCGTCTTCGAGGGCTTCGCTAACGGGCAAATCTCCTGATTTACCATGAAAACAATCAGACTTACGGATGGGCGGTCAGAAACCGGGTTTTGACGAGAATGCTTCGTTACAGTCGGAAAACACCGCAAAAAACCCGGTTTCTTAGCATTTATTCTGGCTTAAATGCTATCTGGATCGATGTTCAATTCGCGTAGTCTCATAGCTAAACGTTGAGCAATTTGATCTGCTTGTTTGGCTTTTTTCTCTGCTTGTTCAGCCCTTTGATTTGCTTGTTCAGCCCTTTGAGATTCTTGCTTGACTTTTTTCTCTGCTTGTTCAGCCCTTTGAGATTCTTGTTCGGCCCTTTGAGATTCTTGTTGTAGGCGCTGGCGGTTTAATGCCCTATCTGCTTCTAATTCCGCATAAGAAAGAAACTTTTCGCCATCAGGTCGATAAATTTCTAACCCATCTTCTCCTAACTCAAATCGCACACCCAATCTCGGACTAATCCATCCCTCCATCGGCTCAATAACTTCTAAATCTCCCTCAATTCTTTGCCAACCTTGCAACTCATTTCTTTCAGGATCGTAAAGGTAATATTCCTCAACTCCATGACGCTGATAAAATGAAAGTTTCTTATTCATTTTAGTTTGGCGGTCGTTGTGGGAGCGAATCTCAAAAACGACTTGAGGAGTGATATTATCCTCTCGATATTGTATGTAGGAAAGTCGATCGCCCTTTGGTCTCCCAAATATCACCATCGTATCAGGTGCTTGAGAAATATCGATTCTCCCTTCAACCGGATACCAGAGTAAATCGGCGGCTACAAAAACGTTTGGGTCATCTTTAAACAGCGATTCGCAACCTTCTTTAATTTTGACAATTAATTCGTATTGAATTGTGCTTTCTGCCATCGGTTGACCGTCGCTGGAAGGATAAATGATTTCTGCGGTTGTGACTTGCATAGTGGTTGTCTCCGAGAATTATCTCAGTTTAATTATACTATTTATTAGGGTGGTTTTCTGCTATGGCTCCGACGAAAGAAACCGGGGTTTTTATCAAGTTCAAGGCCCAGATGCAGTTTCTTCGTAAAAAACCCGGTTTCTGGACTCCATGCGTAAGTCTAATGTTAGTTAAAACAACGAACATTTGCGCTTTAAAGCTGCTTGCAAAAGAGCATTATATTGTTTCTCCTTAACAGAATATGCTCCGAATCTTTCGAGGTGAGGATTGTTCATTTGAGCATCGAATAGTAGATAAGATCGATCGCGCAATCTCTCCACCAACTTCACCATCGCCACCTTAGAACCCTCTGGAATTCGGAAAAACATCGACTCGCCAATAAATGCGCCGCCGATAGACAGTCCCAAAATGCCGCCCGCCAGTTCGTCCCCGCACCAAGTCTCGAAGCTATAAGCCCAACCAGCCTCATACAAACCCCAGTAAATCTGTTTGAGCTCGCGAGAAATCCAAGTCGTTTCGCGATCGGCACAACCCTCAACCACCGCCCCAAAATCGCGATTTACAGCCACGTCAAACCGATTTTGATTAATTTGACGGCGCAGGGACTTGGGATAGGTAAATCGCTCATCCAGGGGAATCAGCGCCCGCTGACGGCTGGAATACCACCCCAAACTATCCTCGCCGTCATTTGCCATCAAGAAGAAGCCTTGCGCGTATCCTTGTATAATTGTCGGTATATCATATTGCATAAATTTATCAGTTGTTTGTCCGTTCACCGTTAACAGCCAATTTCATAAAGTAGCGCTAGATATTACCCCCCCCAACCCCCCCGCGAGTTCGGGGGGGCTAAGACTTAATCCATAGCACATCTTTAGAAAAATGGTATAACAGCCAACATTAGCAATTAGGAATTAGGAATAATCATGTCAGAACAAATCGAAGCTATCACGTTACCGCCCGCCAAAAACCCTGAACAGGAGGGCGAATGGCTCCAACAAACACTACTCGCATGGCTTGACTCTGAGTTTATCCCAGAAGCCGCTAATCAGCAAATAGCGAAAAGAGCTACCCAAATCTATGTTCGCCAGCGCATGGAAGGCGAAAATGATGTGGGTAGCCTCGTAATTGCGATCGTCACTGAAATGCAAGCCTATGATTTTTCTAAGAGCTTCTATGGCGAATTTGCGATCGCCAATGCCGTCAGTGACTTATTATTAGAAAGTCTCGGTATCGATAAATGCTGCGGCGAATGAAGTAAGAAAGAGGAAAATTTAACTCTGAATTAGGAAACAAGAATAAACTCAAAACACAATCTTGCCGATTTATTGACTGTGAGTTTTTTCTGATTTCTTTCCTCTTCCCTCTTCCTTCTTTCTGATATCCGTTACATCCGTTAAAAAATCCGTTGCCGAACTTCCTTCGTTTTACTACCAGCTAGACTTAACTACGCCTGGTAAAAGACCTTCGTGAGCCATTTCTCGCATCATGTTCCGAGACAGGCCGAAGTCACGGTAGTAGCCTCTGGGACGACCAGTCGCCCAGCAGCGGTTACGCAAGCGAGTCCGCGAACTGCTGCGGGGGAGCTTTTGGAGTTCGCGGTGAATCGCCATTTTGTCCATCTGATTCGCAGCTTGGTCGAATTGGTCTTTCAAGTCGGCGCGCTTGTCAGCGTACTTGTCTACGAGTGCTTGGCGCTTTTTTTCGCGCTGGATCATGCTCTTTTTAGCCATGTTCTGTTGATATCCTTGGATAAATCACAATCTATAATCTTACTATATTTTGGCCGTTTTGGATTACTTTAGTTGGAAATGTTTTTATTTGTACACAGCAACTGCTCTAGTTTTTAGGGTTTGTTAGGTCATTTTGTGCGATCGACAGTTGCTAGCCTTGGAACAGATATCGCTTCCGGTTGCATCGGAATTCTTAGTAACCGAAATTAGGAGACGGCAGTGCCGTGTCCCTACAATATTATTTTCGGTAGGGACACGGCAGTGCCGTGTCCTCTATTTGCTGGAAGATTATACTTGGTGCGCTGTGATTTAGCAAATTCATCAAAAGAACGGAATCGTCCTAACTCAAAATCATTTAAGCCCTGCTAAATACCCTCAATAGCTTCTTCAGAGTCCCGCGCTTCCCATTCTAATATCCGAGTTAGTAATTGGGCCGCTACAAGGCTAATGTCTTCTCCTTGGCGATCGGCTTTTTCACGCAGTAGTGCTTCTATTTCTGGACTGAGGGAAATCGCAATACTCATAAATTTGCTTCCTTAGCATTAAGCTGTTGACAATAATTATAGCAAACTGAAAAAGCGATCGCCTAAAAAAGTTTATTCATAAACTCTTCGTCTCAACAGAAGGACACAAATCTGCAAGTTCGCAAACTTCACAAGTCGGATTTCTGGCATTACAAACCGCCCGACCATGATAGACTAACCGAATTGACCAGTTTTCCCAGTCATGCTGCGGCAACAATAGCATTAAATCTCGCTCAATCCGAGTTGGATCTGGATGTTTGGTCAATCCCAACCGCTGACTCAATCGTTTGACATGAGTATCGACTGTCACGCCCATATGAATTCCAAAAGCGTGGGCGAGAACTACATTAGCCGTTTTGCGCGCAACTCCGGGCAATTCTAATAGTAGTTCCATTGTTTGCGGGACTTGATTATTGAATTTATTGGCGATCGCCCAACAAGCACCTTTAATATTTTTAGACTTATTCCGATAGAAACCAGTCGATCGCACTAAACTCTCCAATTCCTCCAAATCGGCATTACCCAAAGCCACCGCATCAGGAAAACGCTCAAATAAAGCGGGTGTCACCAGATTAACTCGCGCGTCGGTGCATTGAGCCGAGAGAATTGTCGCCACCAGCAACTGCACCGGAGTTTCGTAATCGAGAGTACAAGGAGCTTCTGGATACAAGCGTTTGAGGCGAGTCAGGATTTCGTGCGATCGCTTTTTTAAGCTTAACTTTTTAGTCATCAGTCAATAGTCATTAGTCATTTACACAATATTGGGGTCAATTCCCATGTCTCGGAGCCGAGCTTCTAAAGCTTCCGATCGCGATCGTTCTTGTTCCAGCAAATTTTCCGCCTGCTCGGCCCTTTGCCGTTCTTGTTCAGCCCTTTGCCGTTCTTGTTCGGCTCTTTGCCGTTCTTGTTCGGCTCTTTGCTGTTCTTGTTCGGCTCTTAATTCTGCTTGTTCTCGAAGTTGAGCGAGTTCCACAAAACTCACAAACGGTGTTCCATCAGGCCTGAATATTTGCAGTTCAGTTTCTGATAGTTGAAACCGCACTCCCATCCTTGGACTTACCCAGCCGTCAACTTGTTCGATTGGTTCCAATCCTCGCTCTCGACGCTCCCATATAGTTAAATCCACATTTGCTGGATTGTACAGATAATATTCTTCTACGCCGTACTGTTCGTAAAATCTCAGTTTTTGGAGCATCGGAGTCAGCCGATTTCCCGGCGACCAAATTTCAAACGCCACTTGCGGCACAATGTTCTCTTCATTCCACTGCTGATAGGAGCCTCGATAACCTTTCGGTCTTCCAAAAACTACCATCGCATCTGGCGCTTGAGAAATCTTGTTATTTCCTTCTACTGGATACCACAGTAAGTTTCCCCCTACAAAAACATCACCCATACTGGCAAATAACAGTTCTAAGTTTTCTTTAATCCAGACGATTAATCTAAACTGTTCGGTATTATCTGACATGGATTCTCCGTTATCATCTGCGTAGACTATTTGTGATTTTTCGGGAGATTGCAGTTGTGTAATCATTGCTTTTTTCCCCTATTTTTACGAGCAAATAAGCTGTTCGGCATTTAAAAGACGATTGTAGGGTGCGTCAGTTTTAAGGTATTTCCCATGTGTAGTAAGTGTTTTAGCTGACGCACCCTACAGGTATTAACTTAATTTTTTGGGCATCGGGCATTGGGCATTGGGCATTGGGCATTGGGCATTGGGCATTGGGCATTGGGCATTGGGCATTAGTTAGTTGCCACCAATAACCAATAACCAATAACCCATAACCCATAACTAATAACCCGTGACTATTGTTGCATGAGACTGCGGAAATCGAACCCAGCCAAATTAGCTGTATCCCTAACAATCAAGAAAATTCCCAAACCCAGCAACAGCACCAAACCAGTCTGCATCACATTTTCCTGAATCTTGTTAGGCAGAGGTTTGCCCCGCAGTCCTTCTATTAACAAAAAAGCTAATTGACCGCCGTCCAAAGCAGGTAAAGGCAAGATATTAATCACAGCCAAATTGATGCTAATTAGCACAGCATACTGAAACAAACTCGCCGCATCCGATCGCGCAATCCCTGCACCAATAGCCACAATCGCCACCGGCCCGGACAACTTTTCGGCAGTCTGACTGAAATTGCTAGCTAACTGTCCGAAACCTTGAAACGTCAGCACTACAATCCGCTCAAATTCGGTCGCCGCTTTCGTAAATCCCTCTACAATTCCGGCGCGCTGCCGCACGACAACACCATTAGAAGTTAGCTGAACGCCAATCCGACCTTTGCCGTCTGGTGCGAGTTCGGGAGTGACTGTCACCACAAATTTTTGTTCTTGGCGCTGAATTTCTAGCCCTAGGGGTTTGTTGGGATTATTTTGGATTGCTGCGACTAGAGATTTGATTGCTTCAGCCGAAGCGCCCAATTCTTGGCCGTCAACAGACAGAACAATGTCGCCCGATTGAATTCCCGCTTGTTTCGCCGCCGAACTGACTTGCGCCGCCACTTCCGGGACTTTGACTCCCGGTAGGTAGTTCAGGGATGCCGCGCCGACAGTGGTCAATTGCACCACCAGCAGGAAATAAGCAAAAATTAAGTTAGCAATAACTCCTGCACTAATGACGATCGCCCGATCGAGCACAGGCCGATTTTTGAGCAAATTCGGGTCATTTGGAGGGATACTGCTTTCGGGATCGTCATCGGGAAAACCCACGAAACCTCCCAAGGGAAAGGCGCGGAGGGCGTATTCAGTTTCCGGGCCTTGGTACTTCCAGAGGACGGGGCCGAAGCCAATCGAAAAGCGGTTGACGTGGATGTGTTGAAGTCTCGCCGCCAGGAAGTGGCCGAGTTCGTGAACGACAATGAGGATACCTAAAACTGCGATCGCTGCCAAAACTGACATGAAGGATTCCAATTATACTTTTAGTTGACTTTGACTTATTTTAATATCTTTTTAATCTAGTCGGCTTGCGATCGACAATTTTCGGTCAAACTGGAAGATGGCATTTTCAGCTAAAGTGCGGGCCCGTGCGATCAAACTTGCGTATATTTTGGTCAAAAGTGCGATCGGCATACCAAACTAAAGATGAGTCAGTAGTCACCTGCTAGTTGTTGGTATAATCACAAATAACCAATAACCCTGCGACGGAGTTTATCCTGAGCCCTTCGACTTCGCTCAGGATAAACTCCGTCGAAGGGTTCAAGGCACCGCAAATAACTAATAACCAATAACCAATAACAATTTTATGAAAGACACTTCTTTGAATATTATCGCTATTTCTATCTTCGCCATCACCGTTTCAATCTTGTTAGGCCCCCTATTCAATATACCAGAGGCCGTACCTGCGATCGCCACTTTTTGCCTATTAGGGCTAGCCACCCTCGACACTTTCCAGTGGCAAGGTCAAGGCGGCACAATTTTAGTAGATTGGCTGGGAGGAAGTTCCAAACAAAAGCGCGATCGTATCCTTCACCACGAAGCCGGACACTTCCTAGTCGCACATTTGTTAGGAATTCCCGTAACCAGCTACGCCCTCACAGCTTGGGAAGCTTTCAAGCAAGGCCAAACAGCCCAAGGCGGCGTCCGATTTGAAGACCAAACATTAGCAACTCAACTCCAAAGTGGCACTCTTTCCGCCCAACTTTTAGACCAATACTGCACCGTGTGGATGGCCGGAATAGTCGCCGAAAAATTTGTTTATGGCAATGCCCAAGGAGGAGCAGAAGACCGCACAAAAATCAGCGCAATCCTCACACAATTGCGCCGTCCCAGTTCCGAAATTCAACTCAAACAAAACTGGGGTTCGCTGCGAGCCAAAAACCTGATTGAAAGCCACAAATCAGCTTACGAAGCCTTAGTCGCCGCAATGGAAAAAAGAGCCACCGTTGCTGATTGCTGCGACATTATCCAGCAAAATTTGTAGTATTAAAAAATAAGGTAATTGTGCCATGACTCTCACAGATGTACGCTTGTGGACTGTAGCCGAATACCATCGCATGACCGAAACTGGCATTCTCAATCCCGATGAACGAGTCGAATTAATTGACGGGAAAATTATTTCAATGAGTGCCAAAAATCCTCCCCACGCAGCAACTAATCTCTGTGCGGCTGACTATCTCAGAAATCTGCTAACAGGACTTGCTTTAATTCGCATCCAAGATCCGATCGCCCTAAGTGTAAATTCCGAACCTGAACCAGATATTGCTGTAGTACAAATTGACTCCCGATTCTACCAAGATTTTCATCCCGCACCCGCTAACATTTTCTTATTAATAGAAATAGCTGACACGACTTTAGAAACAGACCGTAAGCGAAAAGCGCCAGCTTATGCTAGGGCGGGAATTGCTGATTATTGGATACTTGATGTTAACAGGTGGCAAGTTTATGTTTTTCGCGAACCCTGTGAGGGAAACTATCAACTAGAAACAGTATTTAATGAAAATGATGTTTTGTCAATGCTGGCATTTCCAGAAATAGAAATTCAGATTTCGCGACTGTTTCCTTAAGTTTGTAGGGGCGGGTTCGCAAACCATACAGAACAATGACCAACAATTCAGATCAACCAGCCCAATTCACCGTAAATTTGAACGTAAATTTGGCTTGTTTGTTGGGTGGGGGCGGGTTTTTGAGATTGTTTGTTTTGGGGCGATTATTGTTGGTGAACCCGCCCCTACAAATCTCTCAATTCTTAATTACCAATTACCAACTACCAATTACCAACTCTTGACAATCATCCCGATCGCCCAAAAAAAACTTAGTATTACAGCGTAGCGCGAGTTATACTCCTACTGGAAAGACTGCGACTGCCCAAAAATCCCGAAATCACAGTTTATGAGCAACACTTCCCCACCTGAACCAGCCGCCAACAACCCCGAATCAAAAAAACTTAGTTTCTCCACAAAATTAGCCTACGGCGCGGGAGACCTCGGCCCAGCAATCACTGCGAATGTTCTAGTATTCTTCTTACTACTGTTTTTTACCAGTGTCGCCGGTTTGTCTCCTGGTACTGCTAGCAATATTTTGCTAATTGGTAAGATTTGGGACGCTATAAATGACCCGATTGTAGGCGTTTTGAGCGATCGCACCTCTCACCCCTGGGGCCGCCGCTATCCTTGGATGGTTTACGGTGCAATTCCTTTCGGGATCTTCTTCTTTTTGCAGTGGATTGTTCCCAGCAAAGATCCCACGATATTATTTTGGTACTATGTGGCGATCGGCATCCTGTTTAACACAGCTTACACCGCCGTCAACCTGCCTTACACCGCCCTCACTCCAGAATTAACCCAAGACTACAACGAACGCACTAGCCTGAATAGTTTCCGATTTACTTTCTCGATCGGTGGTAGCATCTTATCACTAATTTTAGCGCAAATTATCTTTGCTTTAGTTAAAGACAACACCCAAAAATACTTAGTATTAGGTGCAATCTGTACAGTGATTTCAGTATTGCCTTTATATTGGTGCTTTTTCGGAACCCGCAAACACGTCTTATCTCAACTACAAGAAAATCCAGTAGAAGATAATTCCACATCCTTGCCGCTGAAAGAACAGTTACGCATTGCATTTAGCAATCGCCCTTTTTTATATGTAATTGGCATTTATCTCTGTTCTTGGCTGGGGGTGCAATTAACAGCTTCTATTTTGCCTTACTTTGTCATCGACTGGATGAAACTACCGCCAGCAACTTTTACCCAAACCGCGATCGCCGTTCAAGGTACTGCACTCGCCATGTTATTTGTTTGGAGTAAAGTCAGCGAGCTATATGGCAAGAAAGCCGTATATTTTATGGGCATGAGTTTGTGGATTATCGCCCAAGGCGGATTGTTTTTCTTGCAACCAGGACAAATAGTCCAGATGTACCTGCTAGCAGTTATGGCAGGTATCGGAGTTTCTACTGCTTATCTCGTACCTTGGTCGATGATACCCGATGTGATTGAACTCGACGAACTGCAAACCGGAGAAAGACGCGAGGGTGTGTTCTATTCGTTTATGGTGTTGCTGCAAAAATTTGGTTTGGCGCTGGGTTTGTGGTTTGTCGGACAGGCTTTAGAAAAAGCTGGATTCCTCGCTACTATTCAGGGACAGGATGCTCCTGTACAGCCGGATTCTGCACTATTTGCGATTCGAGTTGCGATCGGGCCTCTGCCGACAATTGCTTTAATTTGTGGCATGATTCTCACATATTTTTATCCGATTACCCGCGAAGTTCATGCAGAGATTTTGCTGAAACTTCGAGAAAAGAAAGCACAGAATCAGTAACCTGTAATCATTAAATGGTAAAAATTACGTAATTACTCATTCACCCTCGCCCCCAGAAACAGGAAACAGGAAACTACCGCATCGTCTCTCAATTACAACCCGGATGGACTCAAACATCTCCAACCAACCCCATTTATCAAGAAGTCACAGTTACGGCCAACAATACAAAGTTTGGAGTAGATTTTGCAGCCACAAATTCCTTCCTAGCAGGCCCCAATCTCGACCCCGAATTTACCAGTACGCCGCCAACAACAGTCAAAGCAGGAGAAAGATTAGTCTACAGAACAACTGCAACTGACTTAAACAACGACGACTTAACCTTTGAATTGGTACTGGCACCAAAAGGTATGGCAGTTGCTCCCAACGGTACTATATCTTGGCGTCCCCCACTCAACTCCGTCGGAACCCACGATATCATTGTCAGAGTCAATGACGGCAGAGGCGGCACAGACTTACAAGCCTTTAAAATCGAAGTTACTCCTGGAAACAACGCCCCCGTTTTCACTTCGCAACAGCCACAAAACATCAATCCCGCCGTCAACCAACCATTCCAATATCAAGCCAAAGCCGTAGACTTAGACGGAGATACAATCACCTACTCCATAATTCCCAATTCCAGCAAACCAGTTAGCCCCCCTAACGCCACAATCAACCCCACAACCGGAGTCGTAAATTGGACACCCACAACCGCACAACAAGGAGGCGCATTCAATTGGGCTTACGCCGGCGAAGTCGAACCTTGGGAGATATTAATTAAAGCTACCGACAACAAAGGAGGAGAAGCATTCCAAAGACTCGAATTAACCGTCAGCCCAGCCGCCCCCAATCGCGCCCCATCCATCACCTCCACTCCCCGCACAAATACCCGTTTGGGCAAGACTTATTTCTATCAAGTAGAAGCCAAAGACCCAGACGGCAACCCTTTAACATATACTCTCGTTAATCCGCCCCCCGGCATGGCATTCGCAACGCCAGCTTCGACACCCGCTGGTATGACATTCTCCGAAGGATTAATTAGTTGGACGCCCGGAGTATCGCAGCAAGGAACCTATCCCATCACCGTCAGAGTTAGCGACAGTTTGGGAGGAATTGCCACTCAAACATTCAACCTAATTGCCGATAATATAGCCAACAATCGCGCACCGAGTATCGATTCTACTCCCGCAGAACAAATTACCAATCTCGCCAAGCTTTATCAATACAATTTGACAGGCAGCGATGCAGATGGAGACAGATTGCTGTGGAGTTTGGATCAAGCACCTTCGGGGATGATTGTTGACCCCCTATCCGGTTCTTTACGCTGGCAGCCTAACGCAGAACAAGTTGGCGAACATACCATTTCTGTACGGGTAATTGACGGTAACGGTGGTTATGCCGTTCAAGAATTCAGTCTGGTTGTCAGGGGAATTAATACGCCACCTACTATTGTTTCTAATCCTCCAACTCGGGCTGCAACCGGACAAGTTTATACCTATGCAGTTGCGGCTTCTGATTTGGAAAATGATCCACTAACTTTCAGTTTAGTCAGCCATCCAGCCGGCATGAAAATTGATAGCAACGGCCAGATTCAATGGACAGCAAATTCTACTCAAATTGGGCAGCATTCTGTAGAAGTTGCCGTGACTGATAAGCAGGGGGCAATTGCGACTCAAACTTTTACTGTCACTGCGGGAACTACTGCTATCAATCTGCCGCCTGCCATCACTTCCACGCCTGTATTTACAGCCTCACCAGGACGCCCTTACAGCTATCAAGTAACTGCGACTGATGCTGACGGTACTATCTCGCAATACCAGTTATTGCAATCTCCAACTGGGATGACCATTAATTCAGCTACTGGTGTTGTGACTTGGAACAATCCGACTGCTGGAAACCACCAAGTTGTTGTGGGGGCTGTTGACAATTCTGGTACGGGTGCAGCCCAAGGATTTGAGTTAATTGCCAGGGCTAATTCAGCAGCGGTTGTTCCTACTGTGCCGCCTCAATCGGCTTCGCCGGGGCAAAGTTACCGTTACAATTTACGGGCGACTGATGCCAACGGCGATTTGTTGACTTTTGCTTTAGTTCAATCTCCTTCGGGCATGACTGTTGATGAATTCGGACGGATTAGCTGGCAGCCGACTATTGCAAATATTGGCAATCATCCGGTTGAGGTTCGAGTTACCGATACTTTTGGTGAAAGCGTTACTGTTGCTTATAATTTAAGCGTTATTGCTGATACAACTGCGCCGAAAGTCAATCTAATTGCTAGCAATAATACTGTCAATCTCGGAGATTCAGTCACGTTTACGGTGAATGCTGTTGATAATGTGAAAGTCGAGTCTTTGGGGTTGATTGTTAACGGTACTCCCGTTGCCATAGATGCACAAGGTAAAGCAACTGTCAAGTTAAATAATTTAGGAACTGTGACGGCAATTGCCACAGCTAAAGATGCTGCGGGTAATGTGGGGAATGCGACTCAAGTTGTCAGCGCGATTGATATGAGTGATGTCAATGCACCGATTATTAATATCAGTTTAGCGGATGATGTTGATGTTTCTGCACCTTTGGTAATTAGAGGTACGATAACTGACAGCAATTTGGCTTACTATACTTTGTCCGTAGCCCCGGTTGGTAGCAGTCAATTTAAGGAAGTTTATCGGGGAACTACTGCTGTTAATAATGGAACGATTGCTACCTTTGATCCGACTGTTTTAGCTAACGGCGCTTACGTTCTCAAATTCACTGCTTTCGACGCTAACGGTAACGGTTCGACTACTGAAAGGACGGTGAATGTTACTGGTGATTTGAAGTTGGGAAATTTCCGGTTGTCTTTTACTGATTTGTCGGTTCCAGTTGCGGGAATCCCGATTAATGTAACTCGGACTTACGATTCTTTGAATGCCAATTCTAGCGATAATTTCGGCTACGGTTGGCGGATGGAATTCCGGGATACTGATTTGAAGACTTCTCTAAAAGCTGACCCGACTTACGAAGAGTTGGGGATTAATACGGTTCCTTTTGACAGCAAGACTAAGGTGTTTATTACTTTACCTGGTGGTAACCGGGAGACGTTTACTTTTAAGCCGACTCCGCATCATTTGAATCAGTATTTAGGAGGGGCTGGGCCTGGTGCTCAGATGTACAAGCCTGCTTTTGAGTCTCAGAAGGGTTCGACGATGACTCTGACGGTTAAGGATGCGAATTTGGTGAGGAATGAGAACGGGTATTATGGGGTGAACGCACAGCCTTTTAATCCTGAGAATCCGGCTTTTGGTGGGGTGTATGTTTTGACGACTAAGGAAGGGTTGGTTTATGAGATTGATGCTAAGTCTGGGGATTTGCTGACTGCTACTGATAGCAATGGGAATAAGCTATCTTTTAGCGATGCGGGGATTAAGAGTTCGACTGGGAAGTCGGTGACTTTTGAAAGGGATGTTCAGGGGAGGATTGTTGGTGTTGTTGACCCGGATGGGAAGAAGGTCAAGTATGAGTATGATGCTAAGGGCGATTTGATTGCTGTTCGGGATAGGGAGGAGAATCGGACTCAGTTTAAGTATGGGGATGCAGACAGGCCGCACTTTTTAACTGAGGTGATTGATTCCTTGGGACGGAGTGGGGTGAAGACTGAGTATGATGATTCTGGTCGTTTGAAACAGATGATTGATGCCAACGGTTCTGCTGTTGAGTTGATTTACGATCCGAATAATTCGATTCAGAAGGTTAAGGATGTTTTTGGGAAGGAGACTACTTATGTTTATGACAGTCGGGGGAATGTTCTGACTGAGATTGACCCGTTAGGGAAGCGGGTTGATAGGACTTATGATGGGGATAATAATGTTCTGACTGAGGCTGTTATTACTAGCGAGTTAAATGCTGCGGGGAATCCGGTTGAGGTGAGGGCGAAGACTGAGTGGACTTATGATGCGAAGGGGAATAAGTTAAGTGAGAAAGATGCTTTAGGTAATGTTTCTCGGTGGACTTATAACAGTCGGGGGCAGGTTTTGACTGAAACCGACGCTTTGGGGAATACTGCGAGTTATACCTATTCTCCGAGTGGCAATTTGCTGACGACTAAAGATGCGGCGGGGAATGTTACCAAGCATAGTTATGATGCAAGAGGTCTCCGCCGTTCCACAACAGATGCTAACAACAAAATTACCCGCTATGAATACGATAACTCTGGCAATTTGACTCGCGAAATAGATGCTTTGGGTAACGACACTACTTACACCTACAATAATTTAGGCAAGCGGTTGACCGAAACGAAAAAATTAACTACTGATTACGGGTTAGTAGAATTAGTTACCCAGTGGAAATACGATTCAGAAGGGCGAGTAAAATCTGCCACTGATGCCGAGGGTTATGTCACCCGATACGAATACGATGCTAATGACAACCGCACGGCTATTGTTGATGGTGCGCGACGCCGAACTGAGTATGTTTACAATGAAAAGGGATTGTTGGAGGATATTATTTATCCTGACAAAAATCCCAACGATCCCACCAAGAATCTCAAACTTACCAACATTTACGATAAAGCAGGTCGCTTGGTAACTAGAACTGATGAATCGGGTCGCGTTACTCAATACAAATACGATGATGCGGGTCGGTTGATTGAAACAATTTATCCCGATAAAACTCCTGACAATGAGTTAGATAATCCCAGAAACAAGGTCGAGTATTACAAGAACGGCGATGTCAAAGCTGAAATCGACGAGCGGGGAAATCGAACTGAATACCGCTACAATGCTAAAAACGAACTCGTCGAAATTATCTACGCTGACGGTACGCCCAATACTCTTGCAGACAATCCCATAACTGTTTATCAATACGATGCAGCAGGCCGCCTCAGAAGCGAAACAAATGCCCGCAATCAGACTACTACTTTTGTTTACGATGAATTGGGTCGCCTCAAAGAGACTCGGTTCCCAGATAACACTAAAACCACTACAACTTACGATGCTTTAGGACGGCGCATTAGTTCGACTGACCGCAATGGTAAAGTAACGAAATACGAGTACGATGCAGCGGGCAAATTGACTGCTGTCGTTCAAAATCTGAATCAGCCGGGTGTTGGATTAATTGAACTCAGAACTGAGTACAGTTACGATGAAGCTGGCCGCTTGACTGGCGTCAAAGATGCCAACACTCGCGTTACTGAATACGAGTACGATTTGGTAGGCCGCCCCTTAGTTACAATTTTACCCGATGAGAAATGGTCGGAAACTTATTACGATGGGGCCGGGAATATTATCGGGCTGATTGATTTTAACGGCAATAGCGTTTTTTACAATTATGATGCGGGTTCTGCTGCTGCTGCTGGCAGTCAAAATCCGGTCAGGTACGCTTATACTCCTACTGGAAAGATTGCCAGCATTGTTGACAGTCGGGGTACGACAAGTTACAAGTATGACGAGCGAGATAGGTTGATTTCCCGTACTGACCCTACTGGGCTTTATACGGCTAACAATGCAACGATTGAATACGGGTACGATGCTGCGGGAAATATCACTTCGGTTGCTGTTCCTTCTGGTACTACTGGTTACACTTACGATGAAAGAAATCGTTTGAAAACGGTGACTGACCCGGATGGTGGAGTGACAACTTATTCCTACGATGCTGCGGGCAATTTGTCAAGCACACAACTGCCGAACGGTGTTGTTGAAGTTCGCGAGTACGATGATTTGAATCGGTTGAAGTTGTTGGAGTACAGGCGGCAGGGAACGGTTATTTCTAAGTTCGATTACACTTTGGATGCTGCGGGGAACCGTCGCGTTGTTACTGAACTGAACGGACGGAAGGTTGAGTACGAGTATGACGATCTGTATCGGGTAACAAAGGAGACAATTACTGACTCTGCGGCCGGAAATCGGACGGTGAGTTACACCTACGATAAGGTTGGCAATCGCTTGAGTCGAAATGATTCTGTTGGGGGAGTTACGACTTATGTTTATGACGGTAATGACCGCCTAAAAACAGAGGAGTTGAAGCAGAATAATGTAGTGGTGCGCTCCTGGGAGTATGCCTACGATGATAATGGGAATACTCGTACTAGAACCCAGAAGGATGCTGCTGGTGTTATTGTCGGAACTGTGACTTACAGTTGGGATAAGGAGAATCGTTTGGTTGGGGTACAAAGCTCTAATGGGGATGCGATTAGTTATGCTTACGATACGGATGGAATTCGGGTTGCTAAGACTGTTAATGGGGTGAAGACTGATTATTTTGTGGATGGTAATCGGGATTACGCTCAAGTTTTGGAGGAACGGGTTAATGATGTTTTGGGTGCGAGTTATGTCTACGGGCGGGATTTGATTTCTCAGGAAAGGGGGGTTGCAGATTCGTTTTATTTGGTTGATGGTTTGGGCAGTACGAGGGGTTTGGCAAATGGTAGCGGTGGGGTGACAGATGTTTACAATTATGATGCTTTTGGCAATTTAATCGGGCGGACGGGAAGCACTGTTAATGATTATTTGTTTGCGGGGGAACAGTATGACTCGAATTTGGGGGGTTACTATTTAAGGAAGCGGTATTACGATCAGTATCGGGGTCGGTTTACGGCTCAAGATCCGTTTGAGGGGTGGACGACCGATCCGATGAGCTTGCATAATTATTTGTACGCTCATGCCAATCCGGTTAATGCGATCGATCCTAGCGGTCTTTCTACTCTTTCGATCGGTAGCCAGCTCGATCTTATCTTTGCGGTTGGCGCTCTTGCTGCGATTTCCCAGCCTGTAGTTTCGACTGTTTTTACGTTCAAAGAAGGAACGCCGAACGAATTCCCACCCGCACCGCCTCCTTTCCTGCTGCCGCGTCCGTCAGAACCGGAAATTTTGATTAATAAGCCGCCGTCGGTTGATTTTCCTTCGTCTCCCGCTCCTTTTCCGGTGCCGAATCCTGAGAAACCTGAGCCTTTGATTACGCGGGTGCCGCTGTTGGGGCTTAAGGAGTATTTGGATAATTATGTTTTTCAGAGTGGCAATTTAAGGAGCGTTGTTAGGGGAATTGCACAGAGATATAAAGTGGGTCAGTGTAGAGAATGTGCTAACGCTATACAAGAATATTTGGTTACCCAAGGAATTCAAGGTACGCGAATTAATCTGACAACTACTGGTAGCCCATATATGTACGATGATGCTCAAGACAGACAAATTACAAATAATAGCTATCATGATGCAATTTCGATTATAATAGAAGGAGAAGAGTTAGTTTTTGACAATTTAAATCCTGGGGGAATTCCCAGAGCCGAGTGGCGAGAAAATATATTTACCCCAGGAACTCTGCACGAAGATACGGAGCCATTTTAAGTGGTAGTCAAGGTGGCAGATATAGCAACAGACAGAAAAAATCTGCTCCAGCTCCACAAAATATGTCACAATTTTCTATGCAATAGCTAATTTAACTACATTGGAGGGTCAGATGGACAATTTGTACGATTTATTACAGAAAATTAAAAAAAGACCTCCTGCTTACTTTGGAAAACGGTCAATTTTTCATCTTCAAGCATTCTTGGATGGATATAATTATACTCGCCGCGAACTAAAATTGCCTATAACACAACAAGAACAAGAGTTTGCAGGTTTTCAAGAATGGCTGCAAAAAAGATTTAAAATTCAGTCAACTCAATCATGGGCTACTATAGTTTTCTTTTATTCAGAAGACGAGAGACATGCTCTAGATGTATTTTTTGAATTACTAGAAGAATTTATAAGTGAAAATAAAAATTCAGCAATTTAATAGCATTTTGACAGGATAGTAAAGAATCAAGTTCTCAAATTGAGCAATATCAAATGATGGTATCATGTTACATTAGCATGGTTAAATGGTGCTTTTGTTACTGCCATTTCCCCTATACACGAGCCCACTACCAAGCATAAAATGCAACAAAATACCGCTCTACAAACAGCCATGACACCTAAAGTAACCATCCAAGAACTAGCCTTAGCTCTAACAGCCAAAAACCACTCCCCCACGCTCCTCAACTCGGACTTCCTCAAATACAGCGGGATTGTCTCACCTGATTGGGAACTCGCCCGCCCTCCCATCTTCAGCCCCCAAATCTCCCAAGTTGCATTCACCAACGGCATCAACATCGTCGCCCAATCGAATGCCATCACTTTCATCGAATCCCTGAGTGCAAAGTCACAAGAAGATGTAAAAATTCCTGCTATCATCCGCAAGTATGTCGAAGCTTTACCCCGCACGGACTACCAAACTCTGAGCATCAATCCCAGAAGCTTCATCACCTTTGAAGCAGGAGATGAAAATGCAGCCCGCGAGTACATTACCTCCACTTTACTCTCGAAGGGAACTTGGTCTGATGTGGGGAAATCTCCGGTCAAAGCAGCGGTTAATTTAGTTTACTCTTTGGAACAAGGAGAACTCAACTTGAGCGTGGCCGAAGCTTTATTGCAACTGCAAGAGGCCGAACCGACTCCCGCAGTATTGTTTTCGGGAAGCTTCCAGTACGAAATTGCGGGGGAATTAGAAGGCGAGAAACTGCAACATTTGTACAAACTTTTGGAGAATTGGCAGCCTGATTTAGAGGCTTACAGGGAAATTGTCAGCAAGCGGTTTTTGGGACAAGAAGTTGAAGGGTTGCCGTCTGTCGCGTAAAAGATAATAAGGTAGGGGCGCGAGCCCGCTGATTGTTTGGTCGGGATGAGGATGTAGTTGTCTGCCCCCTCCTGCTCTTCCTAGGCTTTTTTGTCTTTTGCTCCCCTCAATTTTCGAGGGCTTAATGTTGGGCTTGAATCCTTTGGACGGTGGAGTGCTACAATTCTTGCTAGTTTTTTTTTGGAGATGGGTCTGATTTTGGTTCGTAGGTGGCTGATATTGCACTGAGTTTTTGGATTTCTTGCCATAGCTCCACTATCAAGGCTTCTTTTGCCTCGTTCGATAGTTGTTTTAAGTCGGGGAGTTTTTCCATTCCTTTATCTAATGTCTATCTTGTCTTCTTGTCAAGGGGGTTGAGCAATTACAAAATTACAACTAAAAACTACACTCCAGAAACTGGGTTTCTTTACAGTTTTCGCAAGAGAAAATGATTCTATTCGAGAAACCGGGTTTCTCGCTCTCTACATCTACATGGAATATGCTGTACCTTAGTCGATCGACTTTGAGACCGCAAATTATTAAGTTTTATTTTTGTGTCGCACTATTGAGAGTATTTGTGATATTATCGCCAAATTTAGTAACCAAATAAACTCAAGCAATTAACCAGCTCATCAAAAACTTGATGATTAAAACAAGAGACAAATTTTTCTCAGAAATTGATTCGATTAGTTACCGTTCTCAAAATCTGCGGAATGTTGCTAATTATATCTACATGGCAAATGCAAAACTTTTTAGTCAGTCAGTTCGCGGGAAAGTTAACAGATGCTGCGGCCGTTGACGGTGAACAAAAAAATGCCATAATAGACGCTCGGGCAATAATAGTGCGATCGGCGACTGAGGTTTTATGGTAAATTGTAAAATTTTGGTAAAGTTATGATGTGACCTGCGGTGAAGCTCAGTGAGCCCAAAAAGTTGTATATATCATGCAGCCACCCTAAATACAAGCACAACATACCACACAGAAATGCAGTCGAATACAACTCTCTCTTCAGGTAGTAAAAAACTTTAGCAGCAGGCACAACATAAGAACTTAGTTATTTTTGTATACTATGTGAAAGTAGTGAGGATTATTAGAAGGAAGGGGCAGCGACTAACTAAGAATTTCCTGTGATATCCTTAAGTCAACGATGAAAGTATCAACCAGAAGGCTCGCAGAACAAAGCTGATTTTACCAAAAAAATATCAAAGAGGTCAACATGGAAACAGAACAGGACGCTCATCTCGTACCAATTAGCAACCAGAGCAGACAAGTACAGCAATTTTCCGTTGACGAGGGAGAAGAGTCAGGCGGAGCTCCTCCGAAAGGATTGAATCTGAAGCCATTATTTAGGACTTTGGCGCGCAAATCCTTACTCATTATTGGGATTATTGGTCTAGCAGGCGGCGCAGTTTATCTTCAGATCAAGCAAAGCAAGAAAACATATCAAGGCGATTTTCGGATACTCGTCGAACCCGTGACAACGGAGGCAAGACTTGCTGACGCCTCATCCCTCGCCAATCGCGGCGAGGGGGGGGCAGTGCCTAATCGAGAATTTTTTAGTTTGGACTATGCAACTCAACTTCAAATTCTTCAGAGTCCTCAAATGATATCGGCTATTGCCAAACAAGTCCAAAAAAAATATCCAGAAGTTACTGAGGACATTCTGAGAAAAGGATTAATCATTTTGCGCGTCGGAGAAAATGAGTTGACGCTCACTAAAATTTTGGAAGTTCGGTTCATGGGGCAGAATCCTCAATTAATTGAGTTTGTTTTAGAAGAAACTAAAAAGAAATATTTAAAGTACAGTCTTGACGAACGCAAGACTCGCATTGGTCAAGGTGTGAATTTTATTGAAAATCAGCTTCCAGGACTTAGCAAGCGCGTAAATAACCTGAAGTCGGAGTTACAGGTAATACAGCAACAGCAAAAGATTACCGATCCTAAAGAACAAGGTGCGCAATTGATCGTGCAAGTTCGTACCGTAGAAACTTTAGAGTTAGAAACTCAAAGGCTGCTACAGGAACAGAAAACTTTGTACGCTAATTTGCAAAAACAACTAGATTTTACACCAAATGAAGCTATTGCCGCTTCAGCTTTAAGCGAAGAACCTCAATACAAAGAGTTGCTGACTAAGGTTAAGGAAGTAGAAGGTCAAATTGCTGTAGAAACAGCTCGTTTTAAATCTGCTAACCCTATAGTGGAAGCTCTAGAGCGCAAACGGGAAAATTTAGTAGCTTTGCTCAACAAGCAAACCGATCGAATTTTGGGGCAAAATTTAGTAGGCACGGCAGCCAATTCTAAAGTTCAGAATTTTCAAAATTCGATTCGCATCGGTTTGATCAAACAATTAGTTGATACTGCTAACCAAGTTCAAGTTTTGGAAGCTCGCAGTCAGGCGATCGCCCAAGCTAAAAACGATTTGAACCGAAAAGCAAGAGAGTTCCCCAGCATAGCCCGCCGTTACAATGAACTGCAACAGCAATTAGAAATAGCAGCCCGCACCCGCGATCAACTTCTAAGTCAGCGGGAAACTCTGCGCGTCCAAGCAGCCCAAAGTCAAGTACCTTGGGAAATAATTTCCAAGCCCCAGATACCGCGAGATATTAAAGGAAATTTGATTCCAGTTCCCACGAAAAATACAAACAAATTCGTGATGGCACTTTTTGGGGGTTTAGTGTTGGGTTTGGCATTGGCTATCCTCCTGGAAAAATTCCGCAATATTTTCTACTCGGTTGATGACGTTAAAGATGCCGTTGACGCGCCTTTATTGGGAGCAATTCCTCTTTACAAAAATGGTAAAAAAATTCCGCCTTCTATTGCTAATGCCTATGCTTACCTTGAAGAAAAAGACGGTAGTAATAAAAATGCTTCGGAATTTATAGAAGCTTTTGACTCTCTTTATACTAATATCCGCTTTCTTTCTTCAAATCGAACGATTAGCTCTTTGGCAGTTGGTTCGGCTACAGTTGGCGAAGGCAAATCTACCGTTGCTTTAAACTTAGCTTATGTGGCAGCGCTGGCGGGTCAGCGAGTGCTGTTAGTAGACGCGAATTTGCATTCGCCCAGTCTGCATTTGCTATTGGGAGTACCTAATGTCAAGGGATTGAGCAACTTGCTCGACAATAAACACGAACCAAATGAAATTATCCAGCGATCGCCCGACGTAGATAATCTTTTTGTATTAACTGCCGGTCTTCCTGTTCCCGGTACTGCCAGACGGCTTGCCTCCTCTGGGATGCAGTATTTAATGGAAGAACTTCACGCAACATTTGACTTAGTTATCTACGATACGCCGGCACTGGTTGACAGTAAAGATGCGAATTTCTTAGCTGCACGCACAGATGGCATACTGATGGTTGTAACAATTCGTCAGGTCAAGTTTTCGGTAGTCAAAAAAGTTTTCAGTCAATTAGAAAATTTTGGCATACCATGCTTGGGCACAGTTGCTAATCACGCCACCAAAGGCAAGAAGTATCAAGCATCTAAATCATCAGTTATTGACGATAAAAATGAATATTTGAATCTTTCATCAGTACCCTCTGGCATCCGCAAACTTGCTCCTAAAAAAGAGTGAGATCATTCCGATCAAGAGAGGATTTGATATTACCTACAATCAGGACACGGCAGTGCCGTGTCCCTACTCCGATTAATTGTAGGGATACGGCACTGCCGTGTCCTCCGTTTATATCATTCCAATGAAGATTGGATTTGATATCAAATCTCAATTCTCAAATCTAAAATCGACTGATGGCGGACTAATTCCGATCCGGTTTGGTAGGAAATGTGACGGTAAAATTAGTCCAGCCATCCCTGCTTTCAACCTCAATTTTTCCCTGCAACTGTTCGACGAGTTTTTGAACTAAAGCTAAACCCAAACCGGTACCTCCTTGTTTCCAAGGATCGGCGTTCGGAACTCGATAAAATTTCTCAAAAATTCGAGGCAATTCCTCTATGGAAATGGACGATTGATTGCTGAGTTTAAATTCGATTTTGGCAGCGAGAGCAGTTGCTTGTCGCGAGTTTTTCGCTTGTCCTCCATCGTCTCTATCTCCCTTTTTGCACTCAACTTTTAGATAAATTTCGCCGTTATTTGCCGTATATTTGCAGGCATTGTTGAGGAGTTCTGCTAAAATTCGTGCCAAGCTAGCGCGGTTGGAACTGATGGTGGGGAGGTGGCGATCGCACTGTACTTGCAAATGCTGGTGGCGGTTGTGGGCGCGGGTGTAAAACGGGTCGATAATAGTAGGTAGCCAAACTTCTAAGTTTACTGGTTCGAGCTCGATCGGACAAGCTGCTGCTTCGAGTCGCTGCAAATCGAGCAAAGCATTAATCAAATCTGTTTCTCTAGTACATTCTGTTTCTAAAATTTCTAAATAAATTTGGCGCCGGTCTGGTGTGGGAGAAATTTTTAGCATATGAATAGCCATTTTCATATTAGCTAAAGGCGTGCGCAGTTCGTGAGAAACTGTGCTGAGGAATTCATCTTTGAGGACGTTTAAATGCTGGAGTTCCTGGACTTTTTGTTGCAATTCGGCGGTGCGTTCTTGCACTTGGCGTTCGAGGTCGGTGTTGAGATTTTGTACTTGCTGGTAGAGTTGGGCTTGCTGAATGGCGATCGCGATTTGAGTTGCTAGTTGCAGCAGCAAATCTACTTCCGAAGGCTGCCACTGCCGAGATTTTGCACACTGATGGACGCACATCATCCCCCACAAATGACCGTCTTGCAAAATTGGTACAATCAAATAAGCTTTGATTTGCGCTTGTTGGAAGCGCGCATATTTTTCGGTACTCAAACTAGCTTGGTCGATGTCGGAGACGGCATAAATTTTCTGTTCGATTGCCGTTGCTGACTCTTGCCAAATATTCTCCGGTAAGATTTCTCCCAAGATAGAAGACCACTTTTCGGCAACGGATTCGGCTACGACAATGCCGAAATTACTCGACTCCAAACGCAAGATGGCTACTCTGTCGGCCTGCAAAACTTGCCGGACTTCATCGACGCTGGCGTGGAGAATTTCTTCGAGGTTTAAGGATTGGTGAATCCGCAAGGAAATTTGAGTTAATAGCCGATCGCGCTGCACCTGTTCGTGGAGTTTGGCAGTCCGTTCTCGCACCTGCTGTTCCAATTTGGTATTGCGACTTTGTAGCAGTTCCAATTTTTCGGCTTGCAGTTGATAAACCGACTGCTGCAACTGTTTGACAACTCGGTACATTTCTGTGGGGTCGAGGACTCTGAGCAAGCTGGTTTGGGTGATAATTCCCAACAGTTCGCCGCGCCCGCCGCACACGACTAACCGCTGCACTTGTTGCTGCTGCATTTGCTTGTGCGCCGTCCACAGCGAATCGGCAGGTTGCAGAAATTGCAGGGGAGTTCTCATCACTTTTTGTGCTAGGGTTTGCTCGAAATTTAGTTCGAGAAACTGTGCTTGCACGATGTCGTATTCGGTAAGAATTCCGAGGGGTTGATGAAAGGAATACTGAAAAATGGAGGTAGAGTCATTTTTGGGCTTCTCCATTGTTAATTCTTTGTTTTTTGTAATGACTACGCAACTGACTTGATGCTTTGACATCAGTTTGGTTATGCTCAATAGCGAGCTGTTGTGGGGCGCTGTAATTGGCGTAGTCATCAATTCTGCTACCCGCCGCAATTTGAGAATGTTGGAAGGTTGCAATACTTGGCGAATTCTTTCCCTCGTCAGCACTCCTACCAAGTGCCGGAATTGATTGACGATCGGCAAATAGCGAATTTTGTGCTGGCGAAATAAGGATAAAGCGCCGAACACGTCTTGGTCGTCGGATTCTGTCAGGGAAACCGACACGGGGGACATCACTTCGGAAATTGGTATTTTGTGCAGGGCTAATTTTTGCTGAGTGTCTATTTTGCCAGAAGCGATCAGCCTTACTAGGTCGGCTGGTGTTAATATGCCGATGAGTAGTCCGCGGCTGGGATTTTCGGACAAGTTCCCTGTGGTAATAGTTTGCTGGTTCTGCACGACGAAGACGCAGCGAGCTCGTACCTTCTCGGGCGGGGAGGTTTCGCCCGTCGCCCCACGGTCTGAGGGTAAAGGTGTTTTGATTCTTGGACAACTGTTTTGCAACTGACTCATCAGGGCGATCGCCACTGCTAAGGATGTTTCTGGCCCCGCAGTTAGGGGGTAGCGGTCGATCGCTTGTTCTAAGGCTGAGGAGTAAAAAGGCGGGTGGTAAAAGGGCATAGTTGATTGCAGGTTGTCAGAGGGCGGCTAACGCGATCGGGCCTGTGATTTGGGGAATTTGAGAAACACCTCGCCTGTGCTTCAGGTTCACATAATAGACTTTCTAATTTATTATTTCCATTAATCTGAGCTTCAGATTAATCGTCTCATTAATGGGCAATCTCATCGATCGCAAATCCTTGGACGGTTTTTACTGCTTAGTTTTATAGTCAGACTGATTTATAATCAAAATAACCAGAATGTAAAGTTTTACTAAAAATTCACCCATAATGACAATTTTAAGCTTAGAGCAAATTGCAGCCAAGTTAGAAAGCGAAAATTCAGCCGATCGCATGGTGGCTTTGGCTAACTTGCGCAACGTGCCGGCAGCAGAGGCTGTACCTTTGATTAAAAAGGTGTTGAATGATGAAAGTTTGCAAGTGCGATCGATGGCTGTGTTTGCTCTCGGGGTCAAACCGACAGCAGAGTGCTATCCTATTCTAGTCAAATTGCTAGAAACTGACCCGGATTATGGCATTCGCGCTGACGCTGCGGGTGCTTTGGGCTATCTGGAAGATATCAGAGCTTTTGAGGCTTTGGTGCGGGCTTTTTATGAGGATACTGAATGGTTGGTGCGCTTCAGTGCTGCGGTTTCTCTGGGGAATCTCAAAGATCCGCGAGCTCGCGATGTGTTGCTGAAAGCTCTCGAATGCGAGCAAGTGGTGATTCAGCAGGCGGCGATTTCGGCTTTGGGGGAAATTAAGGAGATTGGGGCGATCGATCGCATTCTCAATTTTGCTCAGTCGGAAGATTGGCTGACGCGGCAGAGGCTGGCGGTCGCTTTGGGCAATTTGCCCAGCGCCAAAAGCGTTTCAGCTTTGAAATATTTAGAAAAAGATAGCAATTCTCAAGTATCTCAAGCGGCAACAATTTCTCTCGATCGGCTGTCAACAGCAGAAGGATAACAGATACCGATATTTTTGTTGTAAGTGTTTCATTTCCGCGCTTTTAAGGCGGGATGAAACACCGATCGCCTAATTGATTCAGCCCTCTGCTAGGTCAACCGATTTCTCAGTTTTTGAGGTGAGAAAACGGGAATAGGCGACCCTGCGAATCCATTTATATCACGGGTAACTATCCCCTCTAATTCTAACTGAATCGCACACGCTATTTGCACCGCATCTTCAAAATCCGGTAATTTCAGCGCGATCGCTTGCTCCAGAACCTCTCGATCCACCGCACAAATTTCCATCAATAGACAAGATTGCAAAATTTATTTTAATCAAATTTTGTAACAGGCTCTCCGGCCTGTTCCACAAGAAAAAAACTTTTTGTGGGATGGGCTCTTATAGCTCGTCCTAGTTATTTTTGCAAGAAGTCTATTATATGAAATCTGTCCGCTACTACTTGAAGATTTGGCATCAGTCAAAAAGTAAATCAAGCATAGTGCGGTACAAAAAATTATTATTAGAATCTCCCAAGCTCAAAAGTATCGAGATATTCAAAGCCATAGAAATAGCAATTACATCAACAGAAATTGTGATCAGCATACTGCCAAGTTGCCTACTTTCACCAAAAGCTCGGAAGAACCCAATTCACTTGACATTTAACAGATCAATAAATCACATTCTTCAAGTCGCACTTCCAAAGTTGCTGTTTACCTCAAGATCGACTCAATCAAATTGTTAATTAATCGATCGCGTTCCATCGGCACAATATCCTTACCATGCAACATCTCTTGAACGATCAGAAAATGGACGATCGCACCGATAAAAATTCGGGCAGTGGCTTCAGGATCGGCTAATTTGAGTTGCGGACAAGAGGCTAAATACTGATGGAGCATCCGAAAAGAAGTCCGCTCGATATTCTGCACGAATGCCTGCGCTAACTGGGGAAATCTTCCTGATTCGCCAATGATGACACGCATAAAATTGAGAAATTGTGGCTCGTTTGCTCCCAGATCCAAGATGCGATCGGCTAACCCACGCAAAAAAATTCTCGGTTCCGGTTGTAAATTCTCAGAACTAGGCTCGAAGAGCAATCGAAATTTACCTTGAACCAACTGCTCGATTAGAGCAGTAAATAAGCCTTCTTTATCTTGGAAGTGACTATACACAGTCGCTTTCGACACACCCGCAGCCGTCGCAACGCGATCCATGCTGGTGCCCGCATAGCCATGTGCCAAGAACTCTTGCATTCCGCCAGCTAGTATCGCTTCGGCTTTTTTTCCTGATGAAAGTTGACGCGGTTCTTTAAGGGATATTTTGCGCTGGATCATTTGTTTTTAAGCTTGACATTATTATACTAATCGGTTTAGAGTAGTGTTGTCAAACTTAAACTAAACCGATTAGTATGTTTGAACGATAGGTACTGACCATGCAAAATGCTCTCGATCAAGTTGAATCGTTGACCAAAAATATCAAATCGCCCCGAACGATCGCCCTCATCGCGCTATTACTTGGGAGTATGGGTATGATGGGCATATTTTTTTGGCAGCAGAATCAGAATTCGGCGGAACTGCCAGCACAGACGAACACTCATCCAGTTATTAAAACGATTACCGCCTTGGGCAGATTGCAACCTCAAGGCGAAGTCATCAAACTCTCGGCTCCCACCTCAACTAATGGCAATCGAGTCGATCGATTGCTGGTAAAAGAAGGCGATCGCGTTAAAGCAGGTCAGATCGTGGCAATTTTGGATAATCACGATCGGCTCCAAGCCGGACTAGCAGAAGCCCAGCAACAAGTAGCCTCTGCTAGAGCCAAGCTCGCCCAAACTAAGGCTGGAGCTAAATCGGGAGAAATTGACGCACAGGTAGCTAAATCGCGACAGGCACAGGTGGAATTGCAGAAAGATCGGGCTAGCCAAATTGATGAAATTGCCAGAGTGCAAGCCCAGTGGAATGGCGATCGGATCGAGCAAACCGCTAAATTGCAGCAGGTACGGGTAGAATTGCAAAACGATCGCGCTAGTCAAACCGATGAAATTACCAGAGTCAAAGCCCAGTGGGATGGAGATCGTGCAACACAGTTAGCGATCGTGCGGCGGTTACAAGCCTCCTTCGAGAACGCCAAATCGGAATTCGCTCGGAATCGACAGCTTCAGGCAGAAGGGGCAATTTCTCAATCGTTACTAGATAACAAACAACTAGCGGTAGACACTGCCCAGCAGCAGTTAGCCGAAACCCAGGCGACACTCAATCGAATCGATCTCACTTCCAGACAACAACTCCGCCAAGCCCAAACCAAACTGCACCGGATTGACTCATCGGGGCAGCAACAGCAAGCCGCAGCGCAAGCCGTCCTCAATCGGATTAATCTCACTGGTAAGCAACAACTCAGCCAAGCTCAAACTAAACTCCAACGCACCAACTCATCGGGACAGCAACAGGTAGCTTCCGCTCAAGCAACTTTAGCTCAAGTAAGTGAAGTCCGCCCCGTAGACTTGCAAGCAGCTCAGGCAGAAGTCGATCGGACGATCGCCAATGCCAAACAAGCTCAAGCCAGCCTAGCACAATCATCAGTCAAAGCACCCCAATCGGGAGAGGTGCTATCTATTCAGACCCGTCACGGTGAAGTGGTTTCCAGCAACGGGATTGTGGAGATCGGTCAAACAGAACAGATGGAAGCGATCGCGGAGGTTTATCAAAGTGATGTGGCTAAAGTCAGACTGGGGCAACGGGCGAGAGTATCGAGTGAGGCGATCGCGGGTGAATTGACGGGAACCGTTTCCCAGATTAGTGCACAGGTACGACGACAAACGATCGTTAACACCGATCCTAGTACGAATATCGATGCCCGCATCGTGGAAGTGCATGTGACACTCGATCGCCAATCCAGCCAGAAAGCAGGCAAATTGACCAATTTGCAAGTACGAGTGACGATCGACCAATGATGAAATTAATTCGCCAATTTCAACGCCGCACGCCACTCGGATGGCTGCAACTGAGTCACGACAAAGGTCGCTTACGGGTTGCGCTAGCTGGAATTGCTTTTGCTGATGTGTTGATGTTCATGCAGCTTGGCTTCCAAAATGCCCTCTACGACAGTAATACAAGAGTCAATCGAGCCATGCAAGCCGATGTGATTATTTACAGTCCCAAAGCCCTCAACCTCCAAAACCTCTCCACCTTCTCCCGCCGTCGCCTGCTCCAAGCGATGGATATTCCTGGCGTTAAAACAGCTAGCGGATTGTATATCAATAGCCTGACGTGGAAAAATCCCCAAACCCGCCTGAGCGCAACTGTTCAGGTATTGGGCTTCGACCCTGACATCCCAGCTTTCAACTTGCCAGAAGTCAACCAACAACTGGATAAGATTAAGATTCCTGATGTCGTGTTATTCGATCGTGGAGCCAGAGGTAAATATGCCGAGACGATCGCCCAACTCGACAAAGGACAAACGGTAACTACCGAAGTCGATAAACGTACCCTGTCGATCGGCGGACTCTTCAGACTCGGCGCATCATTTGGTGCCGATGCTAGCCTAATGACCAGCGACCAAACCTTTTTGCGCCTCTTCCCCCGCCGCGATGCTGCTAGTGTCAGCCTCGGACTAATTCGGCTCAAACCGGGCTACAACCCCGATCGAGTCGCCGCAGCCCTCAAAGCGCATTTACCCGAAGATGTCCGCGTCCTGACTGCTCCAGAGTTCGTCCAATTTGAAGAAAACTATTGGCGGAGTGCCAGCCCCGTCGGATTTATTTTCGGATTAGGTACGGCAATGGCATTTGTAGTTGGGGTGGTAATTGTTTATCAAGTCCTCTCGACGGACGTGAACGCCCATCTCAAAGAATATGCCACCTTCAAAGCAATGGGTTACAGCAATGCTTATTTGCTTGGCGTGGTGTTTGAAGAAGCAATCATCCTGGCATTTATGGGCTTTATTCCTGGCTTTTTGTGGCCGAATGTTCTGTATATGCTCGCCGCTAATGCTACTGCGTTACCGCTCTATATGACCCTTTCTAGAGCGATAACGGTGTTAACTCTGACAGTAGTGATGTGTATGCTATCCGGCGCGATCGCCACCCGTAAACTTCAATCTGCCGATCCTGCTGATATGTTCTGATTTTGGCTTGTTTTCACACCCCTATCTATACTTAACTTATGTCTGAACCTGCCATTAAAATCCACAATCTCTCCCACTACTTTGGGCAGGGTAAATTACAGAAACAAGTGCTATATGACATCGATCTCGAAATCAATAGTGGTGAAATTATCCTCATGACAGGGCCATCCGGTTCTGGTAAAACGACATTACTTACCCTCGTCGGGGGCTTGCGATCGGCTCAATCTGGTAGTTTGCAGATATTGGGCAAAGAACTCTATGGCGCAACACCCCAAGCATTGACTGAAGCGAGGCGACATCATGGTTATATCTTCCAGGCGCACAACTTGCATAGTAGTCTTACCGCCTTACAAAATGTGCGGATGGGCTTGGAACTGCACTCTGAGTATTCAAATGCTCAGATGAAGGCCTGTGCCACAGAAATGCTGAAAACAGTTGGATTGGGCGATCGGATCGACTACTATCCCGACGACTTATCTGGCGGCCAAAAACAACGAGTCGCGATCGCTCGTGCTTTAGTAAGTCATCCCCAATTAGTGTTAGCCGACGAGCCAACAGCCGCCCTCGACAGTAAATCGGGACGGGATGTGGTCAATTTGATGCAAACATTGGCGCGGGAACAGGGCTGCACGATTTTGTTAGTCACTCATGACAATCGGATTTTAGACATTGCCGATCGGATTTTAGATATGGAAGATGGTCGGTTAATCAATGCTAAATCAGCGGTGTTGTCAATGATATAAATAGCTCTGGATCTACACAATAGTTCCATTTACGGAGTCAAGTAACCACCATATCGTCCTGGAAAATAAAAAAAAAATAAATTTATTTAGTAAAGTTAATTGTAGCATCCGCTAAAAAAGGTTCCCGTGCCAGCATTGCATCCAGTAAAACATTAGTATCAAATAACAAATTCATCACAAATACTTTTGCACTAACCGCTCATCTAACATTGCGTTAACTTCTGCATCTGTAGGAGGCGGCGCGTCCGTTTTCGCAATGCCAATTAAACTGGCGGCTAAACCCTTCGGTTTCACCTTCGATCGGGGTTTCGGTTGGAGCGATCGCATCAAAGCATTAATTAACTGCCATCGCTCCTCGGCAGACAACCTCAGTGCTCGGTTTTGAAGTTCGTGTAACGTCATAGTATAAAAATTGGGGGGACTGGGGAAACCTTGTATCTGACTAAATTTTAGTACATCAAGTGATATGATAAGTTATCTGATGTTAGCTTCTTAAAAATACTTAATTTTTTGGGAGACGGAGTTAAATGCCCTACAGTCAATTTAGCGTCGAACAAATTAAGACAAATTTTGGCATAAGCTTGACTAGAAGCGTTGGCTTGTTTGCCGACATTCCCGAAATAGAACCCAGCAATTTTTTGCAAGAAACATTGGAATTTAATCTGCCTTTAGCACTAGAGATTAATTCCGAAAAAGCCCGCTCCGAGCTAATTGTCGCACCAATATTAGTTGAGATCAAAAAACGGCTACCGGAACGGATGAGTTTATTTTCAGGTAGAGAGTTCAATGTAGATGCTGCGAGGGGTTTGAGCGGTTATTGCGATTTTCTAATTAGCCGATCGCCCGAACAGCTAGTCATTGAATCTCCAGTCATCGCCTTGGTTGAAGCCAAAAACGACAACATTCAATCCGGCTTAGGACAGTGCATGGCAGAAACGATCGCAGCACAGATATTTAACCAGCGTCACGACAATGATATTCAGACAATTTATGGAGTTGTCACAACTGGGAGTATCTGGAAATTCTTTAAGTTAGCAGGAACTGCGATCGAAATTGATACAGACGAATACTTTATCAATAATGTTGCTAAACTTCTCGGTATCTTAATAAATTTTATAGAGTCTTGACTAAAACCAGAATTTATTGAGCTGCGACGGCAAATAGCAAGTTAAAATAGTTGTTGATATCCTTTAACCAAAGCCAGCCATGAATCAAGCCCCTAATCCTTTTAACTCAAATCCCTCCAATCCGCTAGACCCCTTGGAGCAACAACTTGACGAGCAAGGTGAGGGATTGCCGAGACAGTACCATCCGGCTACTAAAAAAACTCTGCAAAAAGTCTTCATTATCCTGGTAGTTGCCGGCGCAATTATTGGGGGAATTCTATCTGTAGGGGTGATTTCGCTGATGCAAAGGGCTGGACTCACTGATGTGCCGGCTCGGGTACAGACTCCGAAGTAATATCTATTCGGAAGGATTTCTCGATGCTAAATGCAGGAGTTTTCTCTTGATGAAGCCTGAGAAAATATGATGTTTTGTATGGATTTTTTCAAAATAATTGATGCTTAAAAATTCGATAGCCAAGCCCGATCGCACTCCACAACCCCCAATTGAGCAAAAACTGGTCTCCGCTGGCTTTCACGCTCTTTCTGACCCCCTGCGGATTCAGATTTTGGAGTTGCTGCGGGAACAGGAGTTGTGTGTTTGCGATTTGTGCGATCGGCTTGGAGTCCCTCAGTCTAAACTCTCTTTCCACCTCAAAACCCTAAAAGAAGCTGGTTTAGTCCGCAGTCGCCAAGAAGGCCGCTGGATCTACTACAGCCTCAATCTAGCTCAGTTTGTCGCCCTGGAACAGTACCTTGCCGAGTATCGGCGCTTTAGCCAGATTTTGCCGACGCGCCGTTGTTCTGACGCGGGTTAACGCATCAATATTTCTTGATAAGTAATCTTATGTCCGGTAAAGTAACCGCTATTGGTTGGTAGTGAGGACTTCATTCCTCGGATGGATGCGGACTAAAGTCCTCACTACGAACCAAGAGGGTTGACGTATCAACTTTTTTTGATATGATGGTTTTGAACCAATGAGTTGATAGTGATGGGTGCAGCAAAGAAATTGGCTTTTGGCGAAAATCGAGATTGCGGCCGAGAAGCGATCGCGGAATGCCTCGGCACGTTTATTCTAGTTTTTGCAGGTACTGGCGCGGTGATGGTGAACAACATTAGCGGTGGTTCTGTAACTCATTTGGGCGTTAGTTTTGTATTTGGTGCAGTTGTAGCTGCGATGATTTACGCGATCGGGCATATCAGCGGCGCACACTTTAACCCAGCGGTAACTTTAGGATTTTGGGCGAGCGGTTTTTTCCCAAAATACAAAGTTTTGCCTTACATTTTGGCGCAATGTACGGGGGCAATTGCAGCTTCGCAACTGCTGCTAATTACGTTAGGAAAAGTGGCAAATCTCGGTGCAACTATTCCTCTTAATGGAAACTGGTTGCAGTGTCTAATTTTAGAAACTGTTCTAACTTTTATCCTGATGTTTGTGATTCTGGGTTCTGGACTTGACAGACGCGCTCATATCGGTTTTGCCGGGATAGCAATTGGGTTAACTGTAGGCTTAGAAGCTGCATTTATGGGGCCAATTACTGGGGCAAGTATGAATCCGGCGCGATCGCTCGGGCCGGCATTAATTGGTGGTATTTGGGAACATCACTGGGTTTACTGGGTGGCTCCGATTTGGGGCGCACAATTGGCAGTTGCAGTTTATCGGGAACTGTCTAACGGATTTCGGGATTTTAATTGAAAATAGTATGACAAGTTTTACGCACAAACCGAGAATTTTGTTTTTGTATGGCTCGTTAAGAGAGCGTTCTTACAGCCGTTTGTTGGCGGAAGAATCTGCTCGAATTATTGAGGGTTTCGGTGCAGAGGTTAGGTTTTTCAATCCTCTGGAATTGCCGATTTATGGGAGTGTTCCTGATACGCATCCGAAGGTTCAAGAATTGCGGGAATTGAGTTTGTGGTCGGAGGGTCAAGTCTGGTCGAGTCCAGAAATGCACGGCAATATTACGGGCATTATGAAAAATCAAATTGACTGGATTCCTTTAAGTATTGGGGCTGTTAGACCGACTCAAGGTCGCACTTTGGCGGTGATGCAAGTTAGCGGTGGTTCACAGTCTTTTAATGCTGTGAATACTTTGAGGATTTTGGGCCGCTGGATGCGGATGTTTACGATTCCGAATCAGTCTTCTGTTGCTAAGGCTTATCAGGAGTTTAATGATGATGGGACGATGAAGGATTCGCCTTTTCGCGATCGCGCGATCGATGTAATGGAGGAATTGTACAAGTTTACCTTGCTGTTGCGCGAGCAAACGGACTATTTGACCGATCGCTACAGCGAACGAAAAGAAAAATCTGCCAAAGAGGCGATCGCCGTTGCAAATCGCGCCCTGGAAGTTAATTAAGGCGATCGGGCCCCGTTCGATCGTTCGGACTTTAGTCCTCAGATTTTGATGCGGACTAAAGTCCGAACGATCGAACCAATTTTATCGAGGGAACATGATATCAGAAGTAGCAAAAACCATGAAAAAAGTAATGTTTGTCTGCAAAAGAAACTCCTGTCGATCGCAAATGGCAGAAGGATTCGCTAAAACCATCGGAGCCGGCAAAATTGCCGTCACCAGTTCCGGCTTAGAATCAAGCAGAGTTCATCCGACAGCAATTCAAGTCATGTCAGAAATCGACATTGATATCACCGATCAAACATCCAACCCATTAAGCGAATTCAATGCCGAAGACTACGACGCAGTAATTTCTCTGTGCGGCTGCGGTGTGAATTTACCCGAAGCGTGGGTATTGCGAGAAGTGTTTGAAGATTGGCAACTCGACGATCCAGATGGACAACCAATCGAAACTTTTCATCGCGTACGAGATGAAATTAAAGCACGAGTTGAAAAATTAGTTGACATTCTCAAATAAGATTAAGTAGATGATCTCCCGATTGTTCAATCGGGAGAATCTCAAATCTATTCGACAATCCAAGGAGTTAAACAAGGTGTCCAAGCACTTAATTCTTCATCCTTAAACCAGAGGCTAATTTCCTCTTTCGCAGTTTCCACAGCATCGGAACCGTGAATAATATTGCGGCCGACATTCACAGCCAAATCGCCACGAATTGTCCCCGGTTCCGAATTCAGAGGATTGGTTGCGCCAATGATTTTTCTCGCCGATGCCACAACGCCATCGCCTTCCCACACCATCGCCACCATCGGCCCAGAAGTGATGAAGTTTACCAATCCTGCAAAAAATGGTCTTTCTTTGTGGACACCGTAATGCTGTTCGGCCAATTCTCGACTCGCCGTAATCAGCTTCATGCCAACTAACGTAAAGCCTTTGGCTTCAAAACGACCGATAATTTCGCCAACGAGTCCGCGCTGTACGCCATCGGGCTTAATCGCTAAAAAAGTGCGTTCCACGCTGAGCTCCTAGATTTTTCTTAACTGATCCAAAAGATAGATTAACTCAGAACGCACCCAAAGGCAATTCACTCGTCGCGATATTGCGAGCTCTATGCTTTGTCAACACTTCTGAGTTTGGGTAAAAGTACGATCGACTTTAACCCCGATTTAGTCGCAGAATACAATTTTATGATGCAAGTCACAATCGATCGTGACTACAAACACAATTATACATGATATCAAATACAAATATATTGGGTAAACAACATGGATAATTAAGAAAGGTTTTAAAACCTAGTTTAAATAACTTAGTGAAGGTTCAAGGCTATGGAACAAATTTTAGCATTTATTAAAACAAAAAAGCAAGAGTTTGCGAAACTGCCGTTATTTGAATTTCTAGCGAATAAGCACATTCACCCGAATCAAAGACTTATTTTTGCACCTGTGCTCGATCCTTTGGCTGCGGGTTTGAGCGACTTAAACAAGTACGTTATCCGAGAATCTTCTAGTGATAATAGAGTTCAGGAACTAATTAATAAATATACTTATCAAGAAAACTACTATTGGCACGGGTATCTGGAACAGTTAGAGACATTGGGGTTCAATCAATTAATGAGTTATGGAGATTTTAGGTTGCTTTTGGGTGAAGAAACTAAAAAAACCCGATCGCTCTGTTCAACCCTGGAACGCTACGGTTTCCAGGCTTCTCCGGTGCAGAAACTAATCTTAGTCGAAGTCCTCGAAGCAACCGCCACAGTTTTTTTTGAGGCAGCGCTAGCAGTAGTAATGGAATTAGAACAAATTACCAAACAAGAATTTGTTTATTTGGGAGCAGGTTATGTTGGCTTGGAAAATCATCATATTTTAACGCCAGAAATGTTGCAAGTTTTAGCAGAGATCAAACTTACTGATTCGGAACGTCAAGCAGCTTTAGAATTAGCACAAAATGTATTTGAACTATTTACTGAAGCGATGAATGAGCTGTTGGCACATTCTCAAACTAATTCTTGCAATACTTTGCTGCAATTAGCCTAATTTACTGTGTTTAATTTGCCCATCTAATGTGTTGACACCAATTTTATAAAATAGCGCTAGATATTACCCCCCCAACCCCCCCTTGCTAAGGGGGGGGCTAAGAGTTCATCCATAGCACATAGGTCAGAAAAATGGTATCAAAGTCAATCGGTGCGCAGTGCACACCATACAATATTATTTCTGGTAGGGACACAGCATTGTGGTGTCCTCAGTTGCTTAAACAATTACTAAATTATCTCTGTGAACCACAGTTTCTACGCCTGAATAACCCAATATTTCGGCAATTTCATCTGACTTATATCCCTGAATTTTTATCAATTCTAAACTGTGATAATTCACAATTCCTCTAGCAATTTCTTTGCCTTCAGTGTCACACAATCGCACAGCGTCTTCTGCCTGAAATTCTCCTTCTATTTGCGAAATGCCGGCAGCTAAAAGCGATTTGCCACGTTGAGTAATTGCTGTGACAGCACCCGGATCTAAGTAAAGTTTGCCAGCCGGAATTAGCACGTTGGCTATCCAGTGTTTCCGGGCGTTTACAGGGCGCGGTTCAGGCTCGAATTGAGTGCCGATCGCCTCGCCGTTCAATATGTGCTCAATATTACCAGGAAAAGCGCCGTTGGTGATGACGGTGCGGACTCCTGATGCTGTGGCGATTCTGGCTGCTTCTATTTTTGTCACCATGCCGCCGGTTCCCCAGCCACTGCGGGAATCTCCTGTTTGTACTTGCAATTCGGTGAGCTGTGCCATACTTTTGACTAGGACGATCGGCTGCGCGTCAGGATTGCTGCGCGGATCGGCTGAGTAGAGTCGATCGACATCCGTGAGCATAAACAACCAATCTGCTTCGACTAAGCTAGCTACTAGCGCCGAAAGCGTGTCGTTATCGCCGAATTTGAGTTCGTCTACCGCTACAGTATCGTTCTCATTGACGATCGGAATAACGCCTAATCGCAGCAGTTGTTGAAAGGTATTATAGGCGTTGACATAACCATTCCGCTGCACTAAATCGCCCCTAGTGAGCAAAACTTGGGCGATCGGCTGTTGTAGAGTCGTAAACAAGTCATCGTACACTCGCATTAGTCGCCCTTGTCCTACGGCGGCCACAGCTTGTTTCAGAGCAATGTTTCGCGGGCGTTCCGTCAAACCCAGGCGCGCACAGCCAACTCCCACCGCACCGGAAGAAACCAAGACTACTTGATGCCCTTGGTGTCGCAAATTAGCCAAAACTTCGACTAATGTGGCAATGGTTGAAAGCGCTAAGTTTCCTGTAGTCGATCGAGTCAGCGTCGAAGTTCCAATTTTAACAACAATAGTTTTAGTCATTGATAATTGGTAATTGGTTATTGGTTATTGGTTATTTGTTATTGGTTATTGGTTATTTGTTATTTGTCACAGCCTACCAATTATCTATGCCCGATGCCCGATGCCCTATGCCCTATGCCCAATTTAATCTTTTATTTTTAAACTTGCTCCCAAAGCTTGAGAAACCCAAACTTCAAAAGAGCGCACCGGATATTTCCGCACTGCATCCCCAGCATTAATCATTGGTTCTACTAAAATAGTGAACATTCCCAAACGATTGCCGGCCAAAACATCAGTAAAAAGTCGATCGCCCACCATCGCCACCTGTTCCACCGGTAAATTCATTGCAGTCACGGCTTTGCGCAACTTGCGGCGCGACGGTTTCGCAGCACCAGTGATATAAGGTAAATTCAAAGACTCAGCAATTCGACCGATTCGAGTCTCACTTAAATTATTGCTAGCCAACCACAGAGATACCAGTGGTTTAATTTCTGCCACCCACAGGCTGAGTTCGACAGAAGCATTCATTGCCGTAATTGGAACGAGAGTTTCGTCCACATCCAACACTAATCCTTTAATCTGATATTTCTCAAGAATATCTGCCGTTAAGTTCACGATTGAATCGCCTAAAACTAAGTCAGGCTGTAATAGTTTGCCCCAAGTCATAAATATTAGTAATTGATAATTGGTAATTGGGCGGTGGGCATTTGTTATTGGTTATTGGTTATTGGTTATTTGTTGGTTCCAATAACCAATAAGTAGATCATTGGAAAAAAACAATAGTATCTGGTAGGGGCGGGTTGAGCTTCGGAATCACGGAGATACAAGCCAGTTGCGTCGCAAAGCAAAACCCGCCCTCCCCATCTAATGTTTATTTGTACCCATCTACTTAACCAATTACCCATGACCATTGTCTCAGATTATGTCATTGACCCGATCGAACTTTTTGGTCAATTTTAGCGACAGCAGCATTGTGTTCGGCCAGAGTGCGGCTAAAAATGTGAGTGCCGTCGTACCGCGCCATAAAATACAGATACTCTGTATTTTCGGGAGTCAGAGTCGCCTCCAGACTTGATATTCCCGGAGCGGCGATCGGAGTTGGCGGTAGTCCTGCATTGATATAAGTGTTGTAAGGAGAAGGCGTTTCTACCTGTTTAAAAGTCAGAGGTTTCTCCTTAGTTTGCCTGATGCCGAGAGCATATTCAACTGTCGGATCAGAACCCAACGGCATATTTTTTTTCAGACGGCTGTTGAATACCCCAGAAATTCGATTTCGCTCGCTTGCAACCACAGCTTCTTTTTCCACAATACTCGCCAGCGTCACCCACTCTTTGAGAGAGAGTTTAGTATTATTTTGATTTTTTTGATAGACTGGCAGGGCTATCTTCTCGAAACGGCTGAGCATTTGTTTGATCACAGCTTCTGGAGTAACTGCACCGCCGTCTAGCTGATAAGTATCTGGGTACAAAAACCCTTCCAAATGAGGCAAGCCGCTCGGGAGCCAAGGGTATTGAGCGTAGGGAACTTGACTCACCGCTGCCGTAAAAGCCTTAGCCGGGAAGAAACCTTGCGCTTCAAAATAAGCGCTCATTTGTGCGATCGACCACCCTTCAGGAATCGTGAAACTCTGCTGTACGACTTCACCTTTCCAAAGTTTTTCAGCAACGGCGCTTAGTGGCTGAGTTGGCGATAGTTGGTAAATTCCTGCTTTAAATCCTCCATCGCGGTTTTGGAGAGTCAACCAGCGCGTCCACATATTCCATGCAGAAGCCGATCGAATTAAGCCAGCAGCCTCTAAATCCCGCCCGATTTTTTGGCTAGAAGTACCTTCGGGGATTTGGATAGAAACAGCAGCATCCTCTCCTGGTGTAGTGGACGTTTCAGCTATTTTAGGAGGCGCTGAAGCCCAGCTCCACCAAGCCCAGCCCTGCCAAGCGCAAACTCCCCAAATTGCCGGCAGCAACACCAGATAAAACAACCATTTAGAGACTTTCGGAGTACCTTTTCGGTTCTCGCGCGCGCTGCTTTTTGTCAGTTGTTCTTTACTCATAATCCGTTGTCCTCGATAAGCGGCGGTTAATTGACATTCCTCGGCCTGAACGCACGGGGATTCTTGGTTCAATCAGTTAACTTGCCCGTTGATGTCACCACCAAAGAGTAGAGGTCGGTCTGTCCCCAAGCGTTAATTTCGGTGTGCCCCACCGTATTTAAATTAATTGCTGCTTGCCTCAATCCGAGGGCCAGAATATTCAAAGCTGCATTATGATCGCGGTCTAATACCGTGCCACATAGGCATACATGAGTTCTCACCGATAGCGATTTTTTAACAGTATTACCACAAGTTGAGCAATTCACATAAGTGTATTGAGGAGCTACAGCAACTACTATTTTCCCGTAGACTTTCCCAAAGTATTGCAACCATTGAGCAAACTGCGACCAAGCTGCATCGCTAATTGATTTAGCAAGCTTATGATTTTTCATCATATTTTTTACCTGAAGGTTTTCATAGGCTACAAAATCGTTAGATTTTACCACGCACAATGCCGTCTTAATAGCGAAGTCTTTGCGTTGCCTACTGACTTTCAGGTGTTTCCTTCCTAACTTATTAATCGCTTTTTTGCGATTATTAGAACCTTTCTTTTTTCGAGAAACTCGTTTCTGTAATCGCTTTAAAGCTTTTTCGCTTTTACGAAGATGTCGAGGATTAGAAACAGTTTCCCCGGTACTATCAGTGTAGAAATGATTTAATCCTACATCCAAGCCAACAGTAATACCAGTAGGAATAACTTCTTCTGTCCGAGCCACATTGATGCAAAACTGAGTATAGTAGCCATCAGCACGCCTGACAACCCTAACTCGCTTAATTTCGCTGGGTGCATAGAAATGCAAGTCCCGACTACCAAGTAACCTAAAGGTTCCAGCAGCAAAACCGTCTGTGAAAGTCAGGCATCTTTTATCGGTAGAAAGCTTCCAGCCTGATGTCTTATATTCTACAGAGCGAGTGTGTTTTTTGAATTGCGGATATCCTTTTTTTCCTGGCTTCTTAGCTTGGCAATTTGAGAAAAAACGTTGAACAGCAAAAATGGCACGTTCCGCCGAAGCTTGACGTGCCATTGAGTTAAGTCTACCTGCCCAATCAAACTCTTTTGCCATGATGGCGCATTGTTTGTAGAGGTCAACTAGCTTGACTCCTTGATTGTCGATCCAGTATCTAAGAGCTTTGTTGCGGACAAACTGAGCAGTTCTGATCATGTCGTCGATGATCTGATACTGCTGTGGTTTGCCTTTCAACTTGAACTCTAATACAATCATGGAACTATTATATGATGTTTATAGGCAATTGTCGCTATAAATCGACCACTTTAAGAATCTTTACGGTTGACTCTCACAATCTCAAGCCTGAAAGAAACAGAGAAAATTAAAGCCGTCCTAAAAGGACGGGGCTTTTACCCAAATTTCCGGTAACGACCAATGACTGATGACTTGCGATTGATGACCGAAAAGTTAGGGATACAAGCCTTTTTCAAGGCACAATTCCAAGGCTCAGTTCAATAGCCGGAGCATGAAGGCAGAAGGCACAATGTTGAAAAAGTTCGATCGGGCGAGCAGTTTACTTTTTGATAAAATAGTAAAAAATTCTGCTGTTTGCCGTGAGACCTTCTGCCTCCAATTAATATCTAATCAAGCTCGTCAAAGAACTGGTCTTCCAGCATGGGCAACATCGGTTCTAGCCTTTGGAACTCTTCTTCTGAGAGCAATTCTGGCTTGCCATCATCATTCATTCGAGCCAAGATAAAGAACGGGTCAAGAGGCGTATAAATGGCATATTCCTGTTCTTTGTGGTAGAAGCTAGTCAGCCACATCAGCTCCTCAAACTCCGACTCCTCATCGGGGTCGGCATCTGGCATCATATCCTCTGGGGGAAATTCCGGCAATTCGCCAATTACAGTCAGCGTCACTGCCGTACGCCGGAGAGTCAAATTTTGCTCTTGCAGGACAACTTTAGCAGTCTCAAAAATTTTGTCAATTTCACTCTCGTCTTCTACAGGAATTGCTGCTTCGTCGGTTTCGTCTCCGTGCCAAGTAAAAATTTCTACTGGCGAATCAATCGGAAGCAGCAAAGCGTATTCTTGACCTTCTAAGTCCATAGAATATTCTATGTTACAAGTTAGCGATCGCCCAAATTCGTCAGTCAGGGTGACGGAAACTTCCTTAGAACTGCCATTCTCTTTGCGGTATGGGGATGAGGACATCGCGTATATATGATTTTACTTATTCAGTACCGAGGTACTGGGGAGTTTTCGACCGTATGTCAACGGTGACAGGTGTGCGTAGCAAACTTGCACAACCTAGGATATCACGCCTTTGTTAAGCTACCAAAAATTTGGGGACGCGAGCCTCCCCCTTCTAGGGGGACTTTCTCCAAATTCTGACAGAGCGTTGAGTATTCCTATGACGAGCGTGCTATAGTAGGAATAGGAGGAATAGAAAAATGCTTGTTCTCGAATTCAAGGCTTACGCAAAACAAAATCAGTTTCAGTCGATCGATGAAGCGATTAGAATTTGTCAATTCATTCGCAATAAATCGATCCGACTGTGGATGGATGGCGGTGCTAAATCTTGGTTCGATCTTTCCAAGTATTGTGCAATTTGGGCTAAAGAGTTCGACTTTGCGAACAAGTTAGGTGCAATGGCTCGACAGGCAAGTGCGGAGAGAGCATGGGCTGGTATTTCCCGATTTTACGAAAATATCAAAAAGGGCATTAAAGGTAAAAAGGTTAGTTTTCCTAAATTCCAAAAAGACTGTCGCTCCGTTGAATACAAAACTAATTCTTGGAAGCTAGCAGAAGATCGGAAATCAATTACATTTACGGATAAGTGCGGAATTGGCAAGCTGAAGCTAAAAGGGACTCGCGACCTTAACTTCTATCAGCCAGACCAAATCAAACGAATTCGACTAATTAAACGAGCCGATGGATATTACGTCCAGTTTTGTATCCAAGTAGACCGAGTAGAACTCGCTCCAATGACAGGCAAAACGATTGGATTAGATGTGGGACTTAAAGAGTTTTACACTGATTCAAATGGCGAAATGGTTCCCAACCCGAGATTTCTGCGTAGAGGTGAAGCACGGTTAAAACGCGCCGGGCGTCTTGTAAGCCGGAAAGCAAAAGGTGGTTTAAATCGTCGTAAAGCTAGAGTGATTTTAGGTAAGCGACATCTCAAAATAAGTAGACAACGTAAAGATCATGCTGTTAAGTTAGCAAGATGCGTAATCACATCAAACGATGTAGTAGTTTATGAAGATTTGAGAGTGTCTAACATGGTTAAAAATCACTGCTTAGCCAAATCGATTAGTGATGCTTCTTGGTATCAGTTCAGAATGTTCTTGGAATATTTTGGAAAAGTGTTCGGTCGGATTACCATTGCGGTAAATCCAGCTTACACAAGCCAAGAATGCAGCAGTTGTGGTGCTGTGGTTAAGAAATCTCTATCCACTCGAACCCATACTTGTCAGTGTGGGTGTGAGATGGACAGAGATCATAACGCCGCAATTAATATCCTCAATCGCGGCATAAGTACCGTAGGGCATACGGGAACTTCGATCTTTGAGATCGTAAACGCTTAGGGAGACTGGATCTCTGGATCAGGTGCAAAAAAATGTTCTTGAGTTAAGTCCGGTCTAAGAACTAAGAATCCTCTCGCCGTATCGGCAGAGGAGTGTCAATACGCCGATAAAATGTTAATGGGCCAAACAGGCCAAACAGGCCAAACAGGCAATTAATCTGCCTACTGACTACTGACTACTGACTATTTTTGCCTTCTCTCGTCCAACCACTGCTGCAAAATCAGGGCTGCTGCTTTACGATCGATCGAACCCTTATTTTGCGACACCGAAATTCCTGCGGTTTTCATCAATTCCTCGGCCTCAACCGAAGTCAGGCGCTCGTCCGCGTATTCTAGAGGGAGCTCTAAAGCGGCGGCGATGCGACGGGCATATTTCTGCACTTGTCGAGCTTGATCGCCCAATTCTCCGCTCAGGGAGTAGGGCAAGCCTGCAACTAAAATTTGCACTCTCCGTTCTCGGACGAGCTCTCTGAGATAAGCTACGTCTCGCTCGAAGGACGATCGTACTAGAGTAGTAATCCCCGTAGCTATTAAGCCAGTACCGTCACACCCGGCGAGCCCGACTCGTTTGAGGCCGATATCTAATCCGAGGGCAGAAATCCATAATTTATCGTTGGACATTATAGGTAGCAGAAGGAAGAAGGAAGAAGGAAGAAGGAAGAAGGAAGAAGGAAGAAGGAAGAAGGAAGAAGTTTGTAGGGTGTGCACTGCGCACCGGTTGACTCCAAACACTCAACTGGTGCGCATTGCGCACTCTACAAGATACTTAATCGGTGCGGAATGGGCATCTACTAAAACGCGAAAGAAGAAGGAAAGAAGTTGAGTTTCTTGGGTTTGATCGTTCGGACTTTAGTCCGCATAAAGGAAGAGGACTAAAGTCCGAACGATCAAACATTTAATTGAGCGGACATCATATCAGGAATTAAGTCTTATTCGGCGTTGCTGAATTTAGGTATGATTCACCTAGCGAAGGCAATCCCTGAAATGAGAGAGTAGGGGCAATTCATGAATTGCCCGGGCAATTCATGAATTGCCCCTACTAAATTTCGGAGGCAAAT
>CASBQF010000024.1 GCA_949127775.1 Oscillatoriales cyanobacterium PMM_0080 | reverse complement strand
CCCTACGTCGGAATAAGATAGAGGACACGGCAGTGCCGTTTCCCTACGTCGGAATAAGATAGAGGACACGGCAGTGCCGTTTCCCTACGCCCGATTAATTGCGCAAGAAACGGCACGTGCAGTGTCCTGGTTTTTATTTTTGCAAAGGCTCAATTTCCAGCCAGCATCGCTTTTTGTCCATCAGGCGAAGTCGCGTAACCCAAGAAATCCTTAACCGCTTGGCTGGGAGGATTTTTGTAGGCGTAATACAACTGCCGCTTGTAAGGATAGTTACCGGCATCTGGCGTCGCACCGTTGACGGGAACAACCCGCACCGTTTTCTGATTGACTACTTGAGCGAAAGTCGCATAACCGATGCCGTTGTTGCCTAAAGCTTGCAGGAGGGGAGTTGTCGCATCTCGATCGAGCGTGGTAACATTCGCCCCTGTGCCAAAATTAGCACCTGCTAGCACTTGCTCTTTAAATGTTTGATGAGTACCGCTAACTTCGGGTCGATTAATCACTTTAATTGGGCCCGCCGGGCCTCCGACTTTCGACCAATCAAGAGCACTTCCTTTGAAAATATCTTGAACTTGAGCCGAGGTTAAACCTCCTGTGAAGGGGTTGTTCGTGCCGACTACAAGGGCGATCGTATCTAGGGCGATCGGCACTGCCGCCAAACCCTTAGCTTGATCTTCAGGCTTCAAAGGGGTCGATATCGCTGCAATATCGGCTGTTCCCGCCACCAAATCCTTAATTCCGTTTGAAGAACCATTTGCTTTGGCTTCGACTGTAGTGCCAGAAAACTTAGTTTGAAAGCCATTCTTAAGGTTGAGATTGATTGTCACCATGCTGGTAGAACCGTCAATTCTCACCGCTGTACCCGCAGGTACGGAAGCAGGAGGCGCAAAGGAAGTAGCTGCAACAGGCGAAGTACCGCCGGCTACTGGCGCAACAGACGGAACACTGCCACCTGCGGGTGCAACGGGCACAGCACCATCGCCTGCGGGTGCAGGGGAGGTATTGCTAGCATCCGGTGTAGCTGGTTTGTTCATAAAAAAGAACCAACCGCCACCGGCGAGCAACAGAAATAACAAAATAAAAAGTATAGGGGGAGGCCCGCTCTTAGCCATAAATTCTCCTTTTAGTTGGGGGGAAGTTGTTTGTTGTTGGAGTCGTCTAACATTTGCAGCCTGCGACTAACTTCATCATCTACAGTCATATTTTCTAATTCTGCCTGAAGTCTTTCTTGGGGGTTCTCAGATAGCTCGGCTAAAGCTTGCTGTTCGAGGTTGCGCTTTTCGACGGCGTTTTTGGCTTGGTCAAATTGCGATCGGGCTGAATCGATACTGAGGTCATTATTAACTTTGGATATGGCTCCGAGAGCTTCGTTGATCTCTGCCATATCTTTCATATTTTGCATATCGGTTTTGTAGGCTTCCAGCTTCATGCGCTCTCGATTTAGCTTGTCTTTGGAAGCGTTCACAAACTGTTCGGCTTGTTTTACTTGGGATTCTAGCTGCGGCAGGATTTGTTCTGTCTGAATTACCTTCGCCATCGCCATACGGGCTGCTTCATCGTTGCCGTTGCGCTGGGCTGTGATGGCTTGGCGCTCTACGGTTTGCATTTCTCTGACCTTTTCTTCATATTTAGTTTTGGCGCGTTGATAGGCTGCAACTTGGGTGGAGACTGCTGTTGCCAGCTTTTGCACGGATTCTTGCATCGATCGCAAAGACTCTTCCGCTGTGCCAATTGCAATCTTACCACCGGATTCTACGGGGATTCCCCAGAGCCAGTTCCACGTGCCGACGATCGTTCTACCTGCCTTTTCGCCCATCACCCAGTACAGAACTTTTTTCATAAAAAATACTAGATAAGCTTGGTTTTTACGTCTAGTTTACATCAAGATTTGCCGATCGACCGTAAGGGCGATCGATATCTGCGCTAGTCCTGATTAGTCTTGGACGCACGAGGGGCTAGAAACCGGGTTTTTTTACAAAAATACTGCATCTAAACTTTTAATCTGGGTAAAAAACCCGGTTTCTTTGGTTTTGATGGGTAAGTCCCGTACATTCTCGATCGAGATTTTCCAGCTTTCTCGATCGTCTATCTCCAATTTGCACAACTGGCACAAGTTAACAATAGATTAAGCGGGCAAATCGGCAAAACTGCTGATATTTACCAGCGCTAAATTGGGACAAGTCCGTTTGATCAAACCTGTGAGAACTTTGCCTGGGCCAATTTCCAAAACCCGATCGATTCCTTGTTGTGGCAATTGCAGCGAAATTTCTCGCCAGCGCACACCTTTAGTCATTTGCTGATTCAATCGCTGCTTTAAAGTAGCTGCGCTAGTAGTCGCTGTCGGTTCTGCGTTTGAGAGTACCAGCATTTTGGCATCCGAAAACCTGGCAGCCTTTAGGGCTAGTTGAAACTCTGCCGCCACTGATGCCATCAGCGGAGAGTGAAATGCGCCGGAAACATTCAATTTAACGGCGCGTTTGACTTTGATTTTGGCAAGCAATTCTTCTACTGCTGCTGGTGTTCCAGAAATCACAACTTGTGCTTCGCTGTTGTCGTTTGCTAACACCACGTCTCGGCTGTATTGAACTTGCAGTTCTAGTTCCTGCCTGTCGAACCCGATCAAAGCCACCATTTGCCCGCCGGAAGCGGTATCCATCAGTTCGGCACGGCGTTTGACTAAGCGCAATCCCGTTTCAAAGTCAAAGACGCCTGCTGCGTAGAGGGCAACGTATTCTCCTAAACTATGACCCGCCACGACTGCTGGTCGATCGCTCTTTTCTCGCACTAAGTCTGCCAAAATGCTTTCGATTACGAACAAGCAAGGCTGAGTGTAGAGAGTCCTAGATAGTTTTGCTTCTTCGTTTTGGCAAACTTCCGCGACAGACCAACCTAAAATTTCTTTGGCTAGCTCAAATTTGGCTTTGGCTGTTGGCAAGTTTAATAAGTCTGCACCCATCCCGATCGCCTGGGAACCTTGTCCGGGAAATACCCATGCTGTTTTAGTCATTTTTCCGGTAATCTGCTAATTGGTGGTTGCTAATTT
>CASBQF010000023.1 GCA_949127775.1 Oscillatoriales cyanobacterium PMM_0080 | reverse complement strand
TAATTATAGATGGTTGGTGAACCCGCCCCTACAGATTTGATCCTACAATATATCTATTGCCAAAGTCGTTTTAAGCAAATTGTGGAACGGGCAAGATGCCCGTTCCACAACAATAATTTTTTCTGTGGAACGGGCATCTTGCCTGTTCCTAGCTATTTTTGCAAGAGGTCTAATAATACAGATAAAATATCAAGATTGGTAGGGGCGGGTTCACCCAAATTTCAATCACCAAATCGCCGGACTCAAAAACCCGCCCCCTCCCATCACTGATAACCAATAACCAATGACTAATCACTAAAAAAAGGCAGCGCTACAATAAATGTAGTACCTTTGTCGATCGCACTTTCCACACTTATTGTACCGTCGTGCAGGTCAACTATGTGTTTGACAATGCAAAGTCCCAACCCAGAGCCTTTAATCTTGCCTACATTAGCACCCCGCTCAAACTGCTGAAATAATCTCCCCTGATACTCCGCTGTCATCCCAATTCCTTCATCTCGAACGCAAAAAAATATTTGCTGGTTTTCGCAGCTTAATTCTAAACTGACATTGCCGCCTTTGGGAGAATATTTGATAGCGTTTGAAAGCAAATTAGTCAAGAGGTGGTGCAGCAATTTTGGATCGATATTGGCGTATAGAGGCTCTGTTTTGGCGAGGAAAGTGAGGACGTGCTTTTGGGTTACTATCGGTTGCATTTCTTCCAAAATAGAGGTGCAGAAATCCGTCACATTTAGCTGATTTAAACTCAAGGAAAGTCTTCCAGATTCTGCTTTGCTGAGCATTAATATTTCCTCCAGCAATTCGCTCATATTGCTGACGGCTTTTTTGATGCGAGCGACATTTTTATTGGTAGTTCCTGGCTTCGCCTGCAATTCGCTATCTTCCAGCATTTCAGCCGATAGCTGTATAGTAGTTAAAGGAGTGTTTAAATCGTGGTATGCCATTGAAATAAATCGCGATCTATTTTCGCTTTGCGCGGCTGCTAATGCAATGAGTTTTTGCATCCTAACTGCTTCTTGATGTTTGCTCAGGGCCATCTTGATGGTGGCGTGCAGTTCTCTTTCTTTAAACGGTTTGAGGAGGTAGCCATAAGAACCAGTATTTTCAGCTCGCTGCAAAGTTTCGTCGTCAGCATAAGCAGTTGTATAGATAATTGGGATATCTAATTCTTGATGAATTCTTGCTGCTGTTTCTATGCCGTCAATGTCGCCTTTGATGACTATATCCATTAGGATTAAATCTGGTCTAATTTCGCCTGCGCGCTGGATGGCATCGGCTCCACAAGAAACGATATCGGCGATTTTATATCCCAATTTTTCTAACTTTTGAGATAAATTTTTAGCGATTAATAGTTCGTCTTCGACAATCAAAATATTAATGACTCTTGCTGGTGAATTCATGTTTTTAAAACCTGTGAGGATATTTTAGCTCGTTAAATTTTAAGTGAAATGCTGTGCCAGTTTGTCTTAAAAGTTCGATGTTTCCTTCTAACTGCTCGGTTAAAGTGCAGACAACTTGAAAGCCCATCGAGTTAGTTTTCCGAAAATCTAAGTTTTGAGGAAAGCCAATGCCGTTGTCCTTGACGAAGAGGTGGATTTCCCGATCGCCAGTTTGATAGCATTTTACACTAACTGTACCGCTCGTGCCGTGAGGGAAAGCGTGTTTCAGGGTATTTGAAACCAATTCGTTAGCAATTAAACCGCAGGGAGTAGCGGTCTCAAGGTTTAGGTAAATTGGTTCAGCTATTACCTGCAACAGAATGTGGTTGTCACTTATATTGTAAGAGTGAAACAAGTTAGTTACCAAATCTTCGAGATATTCGCCAAAATTAATTTCCGCCAGGTTCGTCGAGCGATACAGTTTCTCATGAATCAGAGCCATAGAATAAAGACGATTCTGACTTTCTTCAAACATGATGGCTAGTTGCGGGTCGGCAACTATGTTAGATTGCAATTCTAACAGGCTGGCAACTACGCAGAGGTTATTTTTGACGCGGTGGTGAATTTCTTTCAGCAAGATTTCTTTCTCTTTGAGGGAGATTTTCAAATTTGCTTCCGCTTGGAAGCGATCGCTCAATTCCGCTTGCAGTTGCTGGTAGAGTAGAGATTGCTGAATGGCGATCGCCAATTGATTCACCAACTGCTGAAATAAATTGATTTCCCATTCTTGCCACTCCCGGGGCCCATCGCACTGGTGGGCGATCAGCAATCCCCAAAGTTTGCTGTGCTGAATAATCGGCACTACTAACTTAGCCCTAACTTCAATTTGTTTCATAAACTCCACCACACAAGGTGTAATTGAGGGATCATCTATGTCGGAGATCGCACAAATTCGCCCTTGCAAATAAAGCTGATAAGCGTCATCGGGAAAAACCTCTTCGCCAAAAAACCTATCTACCAGCGGGCTGCATCCTTCTGCGACAGCTTCAGCGATGACTCGGCCGCCACTTTCCGGTAAAATTTGATAAACCAAAACTCGATCGGCTAACAAGACTTGCTGGAGTTCGGCAACCGTGGTATTGAGAATTTCCTCTAATTGCAAAGACTGGCGGAGGCTGCGGGCGAGCGCCTCCACGAGCCGTTCTTGCTCGAACTGCTGCCACAGAGCTATTTCGGCGTATTTAGAATTGCTGATATCGGCGGCATAACCAATAACTTCGATAGGAATTCCCCTGCTATCAACCAATAGTTTCAGTTCCGTCCGCAGCCAGCGGTAAAGTCGGTCTTGGTG
>CASBQF010000022.1 GCA_949127775.1 Oscillatoriales cyanobacterium PMM_0080 | reverse complement strand
TCAATGGCGATCGCACGGATGAAATTCTCAATCCTTTGCTGATTGTGGAGGTTCTTTCGCCGTCTACTGAAGCCTACGATCGAGGTGAAAAGTTCCGAAAATATCGCTCTCTGGCTAGTTTTTGTGAATATCTGCTGGTGAGTCAAACTGAACCGTATATTGAGCATTATCATAACCTCGATCGCCCAAATAGCGATCGCTGGCAATGGCAAGTGTACGATCGGGTTGAAAGCGCGATCGAGCTGCACAGCTTAAATATAGAGCTACCGATGGCTGAAGTCTACCGCCGGATCAGTCTTTAAGGGCGATCGGGTGACACTTATAATCAAAGTTAACAATGATTGTACTTCGCTCTTCTCAATTTCTACAACAACGCATAACATTCACCGCATCACATTGATCGGCCATTCGTAAAACTCGATCGCAAATCCAGGACTTGCATCAGCTATTAATATAAAGATAACTTCTAGGGGGCTATAAAAATGACAAACATATCCAAAGAACCAACAGCGATTATCCGTACAGAAAGAGGACTGTCGATCGCAGGTACGCGCATCACCATCTACGACATCATGGACTATGTGACTGCTCAATATCCGCCTAAGTTTATCAGAGGATTGTTCGATCTAACAGAGGAACAAATCAATGGGGCTTTAGCTTACATTGAGGCAAATCGCGATACTGTTGAAGCTGAGTATCAAATGGTTCTTAAAGAAGCCGAAGAACTGCGGCTGTACTACGAAGAAAAAAATCGCGATCTGATTGCTCGAATTGCCACCCAACCACCAAAACCTGGTCAAGAAGCTATTCGAGCAAAACTTCAAGCAGCCAAGGCAAAACATGAGGCTAAAGCATGATTTTTTTGATAGATTACAATCTCAATGGTAAAAACATATGAATACACCACCACTGCCACAACCCCAACTCGATCGCACACCGATTACCTTCGATCAGTACGAAGCATACACACCAGAAAAGCTAGAACTATGGGATGGTTTCTATAACTATGGAGGGCAAGACTTCACAGGTTTTTATCTTGCAGTATTGGCAAATATGGGGTTACGGGAAGCTGTTCGCCATATATCCCTTTCACTATGGCTAGAGGCCATTCAAGAGTTAGCTTTGCGAAATCCTAAACTTAACTTTGATACTGAGATCGGGGAAGCTATGCTTAACCGCTTGAACCGAGGATTGGAAGATTTGCAAGCCGTTGTAGAATATTTGGAAGAATAATGTTAGAGGTAGGGTGCGTCACCTGCGACAGATAATTTTGGCAAAAAATGCTGAAGTGACGCACCTTACTACTATGGCTAAGTTTAAATCTCAACCATAGTTCTTCATCTCAAAGCATAATAGAATTAATGTATCACAAAATCCTTAAATACTATGACCATTGAAAATATAGAAGCTGAGGTTATGGCATTGCCAAAGGACTCTCAAGCAATATTGCTATCACGACTCCTAAAACACTTGGGACAAATTAGTGAAATCGATCCAGAAATTACATCTATCTGGAATGAGGAAGCCCAAATGAGCGTTTAGAATTATTTGACGGGAATGTAGCCCGGTTTTTAGCAAATGGAAATGATATCTATTTAGGGGACATAGAACCGCTTTTAGAATCTCAACTAGAGCGTTTATCGGAATCAGAAAAAAAGGTGAGCGACTGGTTAGCAAGTCAAGATGACCCGGTAGATATTTCCCAACCACCTGCCGATCGCGAATTATCCAAATCAGAACTGTGGCAAGCCATACAATCCTTGGCCCGACGTGGCTTAGTGGAAAAAATGCAAGTAGAAGGGCGATCGCTCTTTTTCCTCAATCCCGTATTCAAAGCATACATTCAGTGCAGGTGAAATCTTATATAATCTATAATATTTGATAGATAGAAAAACCGCAGATAAAAAGCAGATAAACACAGATAAACGCAGATAATTTCAAGATAGTTTGTGAATAAATGCAATCTTGTCTAATGTAAGGGCAAAGCATGATTTTTAACATCGCACTTCTCAACTTCTACAATGATCGCATAAAAGCATTCACCGCATCATATTGATCTGCCATACGCGAATAAAACTCGATCGATCGCAAATCCAACTCCGGCAACAGTTCACTCTTACTCACCAACTCATATCCCGTAGAGCGCAAACAATAAACCGAAATTACACTATCCTCCCAAAACCAAACCTCCTGCACTCCCACTCGGCGATATATTTCCAGCGTATTAATTCCACCACTTGTCACTGTCACTTCAATTGCCAAATCTGGAACCGACTTGCGCGTACCCAAACAATAAGACTCATCTGGTTCCTTCCGTGCGCCCAATTCCTTCATCCCGATAGTTGTACTACCACGGGCATAAAAACGAATGTCCTTCGTCCGCATATAAACTTCTACAAGTTGACCTAAAGTTTTTTTAGGTTCCTCATGGGCTTCACAAAAAGGAGTCGTAATTTCTAAACACCCGTCCAAATAAGTTAAACGCGCCCCAGTGTCCGCCAAATCCCCATCCAACTTTTCCAGAGTTTCCCATGTCACGTTTGACAGAAAAGCCACACCTGTACCCAATCCCGCTTTAGAAATTGCTACAACCATTTGACTTACCTTTTACGATCGCTCTTCCATAATATACGACTTCCAAAACTTGGAGTCTATCGTCATATTCTATTCTTTAGTCTGCGGAGGCAGACTTTGTTTGTGTAGACGCGGTTTCAACCGCCGAGTTTGATTTTTCGCAAAAATATATTTTCCCAAACAAAAAGCGCCCCTATTTCTAGGAGCGCTTTTTGTCAATCTCGGACTAAAATTTAGCCGTTGATGGCAGGAGCAACCAAAGCAACTGGTGTGGTTTCGCCAGCGGCCAAGTCGAGTGGGAAGTTGTGAGCGTTGCGCTCGTGCATGACTTCCATACCCAAGTTAGCGCGGTTGAT
>CASBQF010000021.1 GCA_949127775.1 Oscillatoriales cyanobacterium PMM_0080 | reverse complement strand
GGGTTGGGGTGAACCTCTATCATCAGGGAATCTGTACCAGCCGCGATCGCAGCCATTGCCATTGAAGGCACAAACTCAGACCAACCTGTGCCGTGGCTGGGGTCAATCATGATTGGCAGGTGAGTCAGCTTTCGCAACACTGGTACTACTGATAAATCCAGCGTATTTCGAGTGTGTTGGCGGTCAAAGGTGCGTATTCCCCGCTCACACAAGATTACATTGGGATTGCCAGCTGCCAGAATATACTCAGCTGCCATCAACCAGTCTTCAATTGTAGCCGCCATTCCCCGCTTCAAGAGAACTGGTTTCGACTGCGCCCCCACTTTTTTGAGCAAGGAAAAATTCTGCATATTTCTTGCCCCCACCTGGATAACGTCAGCAATTTCAGCAATTTTATCGAGGTCAGCAGTATCCATGACTTCTGTAATAATACCTAGTCCGCTGACTTCCCGAGCTTTTGCTAACAAATCCAAACCACTCTCACCGTGTCCTTGGAAAGCGTAAGGTGAAGTTCGGGGTTTGTATGCCCCTCCTCGCAAAAACTTGGCTCCAGCCGTCTTGACGCGCCGCGCTGTCTCCACAATCATTTCTTCATTCTCTACGGAACAGGGACCTGCAACAACTACCAAAGGGTGATGTTCACTAAATACCACTGCTCCATTTGGAGTATTAACTATCACTTCCGAAGCTTCGCCGTGGCGGTACTGGCGGCTAGCCCGTTTGTAAGGCTGCTCTACTCGCAACACCTGCTCAATCCAGGGGCTAACTTCCTGAATTTGTAGTGGGTCTAAGTTGGCGGTTTCACCTACTAGACCTATAACTACTTTGTGTTGACCAATAATTTTTTCTAGTTCCGGGATTACTTCAATAATGACTTGCGCGTTATCGCCCAGTGCTTGCAATATTTGAGTTTGCCAATTTTCTAATTTCTCGTCGCTTTCACTGAGCAATTGCCCCATTAAATCTCGAAAGGCTTGCACAAAAGCTGAGAATGGAATATTGCGGTTAAATTGGTCGAATTTGCCTTTGATGAAATAACCCCGTTGCCGCACAATTGGTTTATGCACTTCGTTAACTACAACTGTTTTCCCAATCCCGGAAAAACCAGCTACTAGCATCATTTCAGTTGTGCCGCTACTGACGCGCTCAAAGGCTTCGAGTAGGGTTTCTACTTCGGTTTCTCTCCCGTATAGTTTCTCTGGTATGCTGAAGCGATCGCACAAATCCCTCTGAGCTATTTCAAAACCTCCAATTTGACCACTGTCTTCTAGCTGACTCAAACAAAATTCTAAATCAAATTTCAGCCCCAAAGCGCTCTGATAGCGGTCTTCAGCATTCTTCGCCATCAATTTGCTAACAATTTCCGAGAGTACCTGCGGGATTTCCGGTTTGATTTCATGCAGCGATGGCGGTTGTTTGGCGATATGACAGTGTATCAATTCCATCGCATCATGGGATTGAAACGGCAATTCTCCCGCCAGCAATTCGTAAAAAGTCACGCCCAAAGAATAGAAATCAGTGCGATAGTCAATGCCGCGATTCATCCTTCCCGTTTGTTCGGGTGACAAATAGCCGAGTGTGCCTTCGAGTACGTTAGGATTCATCAGAGTTTGAGTTTCCCTGGGCAGCAAAGATGCAATACTAAAGTCAATAAGTTTGACTTGTTTGGTTTCGGGATTAATTAAAATATTCGCGGGTTTAAAATCTTTGTGAATAATCCGGTGGCGACAAAGTATATCTAATGTGTTGCTGATGTCGATCGCCATTTGCAACAATTCACTCAAATTCGGCGCAGTTTCCCCTTGTTGCATCCACTCTTTGAGAGAGATTCCCCCGAAGTCTTCCATTACCAGCGCATAGCTGTTTTGGTAAGCTTCTAAGCTGTATGTTTCGATGATTCCGGGTAAATTGAGGTTTTTGGCGATCGTATACTGATTGCGAAATTGCACCAGTTCGGTAAAGCTGGGATACTCGCTCCGCAAGACTTTGATGGCGACGGGCTGTTTGTCACAGAGGCGAATGGCACGATAAACTAGGGTGCGTGTTCCTGAGTAAATGCGATCGAGCGTTTGATAACCTGTGAATGTAAAATTTTGATTTTTCATACTTTTATGATTATTCACCTCATCCGTGGGCTATTTGTAGCTTAACAGAAGCAAATAGGGTTTGCCAGTCCTGTGATTATTAAGTATAATTAATATGATATAGATCGCTCAACATTTGTGATTTATATCACCCAAAAGAAGCAATTTTTAAAGTATGAAAAACCTATTTTAATTAAAAACTAAATAGCCACATCCAGATTGGAATAGTGAATAATAGACTAACGCAGCCGATGCCGATCGCAGTTACAGTCAATTCGCGATCGAGATTAAATAATTATGCCAGCAAAGTAGTAGCAAAAGCCGGAGGTATTGCCATCTGTAGCACTAGCAAAAGTCGCGGCGCGCCAGCGCTACTAAACACAGTTAAACCTGTGCCAATCACCAAAAAAATTAACACCATGATGTATTAACTATGCACATCCACTACTTTTAGCAATCGCTGCTAAATATTAATGCTTATTCAGCCTCGCAGATGATTTTCGATACAGGCCTTGACACCTACAAAAGCGTGTGTCATAATAGAGTTGAACAATAGGTCAACATAGGTGAAAACTATGGCACGGCAAGCAAAACAATCATCCCAAGTCAAAAGTTCCAGCAGCCAAGCAGCCTCCAATAATCGCACCAAATTTACCCTCTACAATTTTGCCGGAAACGCTAAGGCATTCTATTTAGTCGATCGGCTAAATCTCGAAAGAAAGCCCGGTGATATCCCCGAAAAATCCGTCGCCCACAGCATCATCATCATCGATCGTTCCGGTTCAATGTATTCTGACTTAAAACCGCTGAAAGAAACCCTGATCAAGCTTTTAACCTTAGACGAATACAACAATTACCAGCTAATTGTCAGCCTAATTTCCTATGCAGACAATGGAGACGTAATTTGTCACTTCCAGCGAATTCCCATTCAAGAAGTGATGAAATTTGAATCTGAATACATCAAAGAAATTCAACAAATACATACCGCTGGCTGTACCTGCATATCGCAGTCGATGCAGCTTGCTAAATCTCTGGTGAAAGCGGGAGAAGTGACAGCAATTAATTTACACACAGACGGCTATGCAAATGATCCGAGTGCTAATGCCGAAGCTAAGAAATTAGCCGAAATTTGCGACGAACTCAAGGACATGGATGTGTTTGCCAACACGATATCCTATGCCCGTGCTGATTTTAAACTGCTGTCCAAAATCGCCAACACCTTATCGGGAAATTGCATCCGCGCTGGCGAAGTCAAAATGGTTTATGATGCTCTTTACGACAGCACAAAACTGTTAGGTGGTTCCGTTGCACCTCCGCTAGAAGAACCGTTAATTAAGGAATACGATTATCAAGTTTTTGTTTCCAAAACGGGCAAGAAAATCAACGGTTCATCGAGTACGCTGAAAATCTGCGGGCTGAAAGCAGACGATGCGGGACTGTTTTACAAGTATCAGCAAGTCACCCAAGCTGAGTATGACAAACTAGAGGTTCCGGTTGCTCAAACTGATGAGTCAGTGTTTGCTTTTGCGAAAGCTAACCTCGCTGACGGCAATTTGAATACGGCGAAGTACGCGCTGGCGAGCACCTTTGATGCTACTTTGACCGAAAAACACGCTAAAGCTTTGACAAATGTCCAAATAGCGGGGTTTACGGAGGATTTGGAACGGGCGGTGTTTGCGCCGGATGGGTTGCAAAATGATGTAATTGGCGATCGGGTAAAAGTCAGCGACAAAATTTCATTGCTGGAGTTAATCGAGATATTGGAGGAAAACAGCAACAGCATCATCATCAACTTGAAACACTTGCAAGAAAACTATCAGCGCAAAGGTTTGAAGCGAATTGAAGGAAAGCGAGACGAAAACGGCAACCTTGTCAAGCCTTTGCTGAAAACAGAATTCTTAGATGGCGGCGAATACGTGCGGAT
>CASBQF010000020.1 GCA_949127775.1 Oscillatoriales cyanobacterium PMM_0080 | reverse complement strand
TCAGCGACCAGATGGGTTCCCAATTGTTTCATTCTGCGGGGTTTTACCTTATAAGTTGTAATGTCTCAAACTTTTTAAGGCTAGCACGGTGTTTAAAGTTTTGCAAGTAGGTTTCCGAATTTTTTTCAAAACATCCCCAAGATCGAATCGCCCGCAATAATTTTTAGCCCTCTGGGCAGACAAGCTGTCCCAAGTCATTTTATAATTGATCAAACTATAAATAACTCTGTTCTATGAATATCCTCAAAAGTTGGAAACAAATTGCGCTATTTGTTAGTTTGACACTATTATCGCTGTTGGGTATCAAAACCGCCTCTGCGACTCCCTCAGAAACAACTTTAAAGGCTCAAACTTGTTCCTACGGAAAACCTCGACCCTTTGCTCAAGTCGTTACCCAAAGAGATCCCCTGACGATCCGTTCTTCTCCTAACGGGCCGGTGATTGGGTTAGTTCCTAAAGGGTGGCAAGTCGTTACGGGCGATCGGGATGCTACAGGAAAGTGGGTAAAGATTGGCAGTGAATATAGTTCTAGCAGTCAAAATCTTCGCGGAGGCGGTGGAGGATTTGGGTTTGCAAACGCGCCTGAATTCACAATGGGTTGGGTAAATAGAGATTATCTAAAACCTTTAGGTAATGCTTGTGAAAAACCGCTAAAAATACAGCGGAACAATTTGAGAGGATTGTCTGGGGATAGACAAATTGTGATTCATGAAGATTGGTTACAAATTGCAGAGCGAATCGCTCAAAGAGACGCTGAATAATTAGGCTGAATCTTAAAGTCTTATCGATGACAGGGGTGCATTTCTATTTCCCAAAGGCGAAGCATTCCGGTAGTAGATTTATTAGTGAAAACCAGAAATCTACTGCCGGAATGCTTCGCCCTACGATAACTTATATCAGTTCCGGTTGCACTCCTTATAATATAGAGGAGACGGCAGTGCCGTGTCCCTACAATTAATCTGGCGTAGCCATCTCCTTCGGTTGTACTCCTTATAATATAGAGGAGACGGCAGTGCCGTGTCCCTACAATTAATCTGGCGTAGCCGTCTCCTTCGGTTGTACTCCTTATAACATAGAGGAGACGGCAGTGCCGTGTCCCTACAATTAATCTGGCGTAGCCGTCTCCTAATTTTAGCTACTAATAATTCCGATGCTACCGGATTTAATATTATGATAGAATTGGACGATCGCACTTCAATCAACTTAAAACGAGTTTTACAGGTTGCCGCAACTGTGCCGGGAAATTACCACCGCTTTTTGCAAGCTGGATTAATTGATTCGCAGTCGGATTTGAAACAACTTGTACCAGATTGGCAAACAGCTTTTGCTAATTTACAGCCAATTTCTAAACAAATAGTCCGGCAAAATCCTGGGTTATTTCTTGCTAGTGTTGACGATTTAGTTTACCGAGGAATGACTAGCGGAACTTCAGGTGATTTTTATACCTACTTTGCCGGAAATGAGTGGAATGAAGCACGTCTTTTGGCTCGAAAACGTGCTTTAGCTTGGTGGGGAATTGATGAAGAAGTCCCAATTATTAATCTCGCCAGCCGCTTGCAGCCGATTCGAGTTAATGATGTTGCGTTAATTGGAAATATCACACCTGATTTTCTCCAAAGTCTATCGGATTTGTTGCAGATTAAACCTGCGGTGATTCGAGGTTATCCCAGTCGTTTGTCTGAAGTAGCTGCTGCTCTTTTCGGCGAGTCTCTTCCTGCGGTTTTAGGCGTGATCTGCACGGGTGAGGTTTTATTTGAGTTTCAAGAAGAGTTACTTAAGTCTGTTTTTAAAGCTCCAGTTATTAACGAGTACGGTTGTCAAGAAACCGGAATTTCTGGCTTGAGTTGTCCTGAATTCGGACGAGTGCATTTAGATGTCGATCGATGTTTGTATGAAATTATTGACGGTGAGTTAGTCACTACAGATTTATTCAATTATACAATGCCTTTGATTCGCTATCAATGTGGCGATCGCCTTCAGTTCGATCCTGATGCTTGTCCTTGCGGGCGATCGCACGTAACCGCAAAAATTCTCGGGCGCAGTCAAGCACAAATCAAGACACAGCAAGGCTTAAAGTGTCCGGGAGAACTCTCTTTGCCGAAATTTGCTGGGATTCTGAATTATCAGATAGTGAGGCAAAATCCACAAGAAATAGATATTTGGCTGCAAGTCCAACAACAGCAAGTCCTTGATTTGTTGCCTTTACAGCTTTGTTTGGAAAATTTATTTGGAGATTTTCAAGCGAGAGTAATTATCGATTCAGCGAATTTGAGTCAATTTGAAAATACACAAAATTGTAGCGATTTAGAATGGATCGAATGGGTGACGCAAAAATCTTGGCGCGAGTGGTTAGAGTCGGGTTTTTTGCCTGTAGGAGAAGCCAGAGAAATTGCCTTACTTTTGAAAAGTTTAATTCAGCCGACAGTGATGGTAAGTTCGGGGATATCGCCGCTCGCCCAAAAAGCCCTAGAAAGGCTATTACAACGTAAAACTTATCGGGAAACACCCGTAGAATTGATGGCGGTACGGGTATTACTGTTGACGTGCAGCTTTTTAGCCGGCCAAAAAAGACAATATATCTACGATCGCGCCAAACAACGTTTAACCGAGATGAATCTCCGGCAATATTCGGTAGTTGTAGATTTACTAATTCCCAGCTTAGGATTCGATAATAACACAGCTACATCCATCTGGGAGCATACCAATTTACCTGATGCTGGTAAGCTAGATGTATTTAATATTCAGCACTTGTTAGCACAATTCAGTCTAGCAGCCAGTAAAGCCAAACAGGATAATCCCAATGTAGGGAAAGCCTGGAAGCCAATTTTAGCTGTTTTAATCGGAGATTTAAATTTTTGGGCATCCCGATTTCACATCCAGATTTTAGCATCTTGGTGCGAATTAGTCAGTGGAAAGGCGATCGCGCCAAGCACCATATATCGACAAACAACAGGCGATCGTTTTTTAGATGCTTGGTTGAATTGGCGTCAAGTCATGATGTGCGATTCCCTACGGGATAGGTATGCTTCACGGGAATCAACTACCATCGCCTTATCTCAGTTACAAGCGGCAGCAACTTTACCGTCAGAGTTAGCACGAGTAGAACTCGAACGTGGATATGCTAAACTCAACAGGCAAGTTGAGCTTCACCCGCAGGAATGGTTAGATAAGATTGACATTCATGGTGGACTAATTAGCCGCAACTTACCCGATCGCGAAATCGATCCGATACCTTGGATGCCGATTTTGCTAAAATTAGCGGAAGTTTTGTTAGCCGGGGGAGAATCGGAATTAGCTTATCAGTGTTTAATTGCCGCCGCCCCGCCGGATATGCGCGCTTCGGGATT
>CASBQF010000019.1 GCA_949127775.1 Oscillatoriales cyanobacterium PMM_0080 | reverse complement strand
TCTATGCCCTGATTGACTTTGAATCAGCCAATCCCGAAAGCTATCTTTTCGGGCGACAGATTGGCACAACATTTTTGCAGCACTTTCCCAAAGCCCGCAGCGGCGTGCAAAAATATTTGCCATTTCTGCCGATCGCGATCGAGCAACTAGACCTGCGACAATACGACATCATCCTCTCATCCTCCCACGCCGTCGCCAAAGGCATCCTCAGCAGTCCAGGGCAACTCCACGTCTGCTACTGCCACACGCCCATGCGCTACGCTTGGGACTTAACTTTTGACTATTTGCGCAGCAGCAAAGCCGGACGGGGCATCCCGGGCTTGCTGACGCGATATTTGTTGCACCGCCTGCGGCAGTGGGATGTACTTTCTGCCAACCGCGTCGATTATTTCATCGCCAACTCCCAACACACGGCGCGCCGAATTTGGCGGTGCTACCGACGGCGCGCCGAAGTGATTTATCCGCCGGTAAATATCGAGCGATTTTCCTTGATGCGGCAAAAACAAGACTTTTACGTGACAGTTTGCCGATTGGTAAGCTACAAAAACGTTAGTGCGATCGTCCAAGCATTCAACCAACTCGGGCATACTCTAATTGTCATCGGCACCGGCCCAGAATTAGAGATGATTCGGCAAATCGCCAAACCCAACGTGCAATTGCTAGGCTCCCAGCCCGCCGAAGTCGTCGAAAAGTACATGGCAGAAGCCAAAGCCTTTGTCTATGCAGCTTGCGAAGATTTCGGCATAGCTTTAGTAGAAGCTCAAGCTTCTGGAACACCCGTAATTGCCTATGCAGCAGGCGGCGCTTTGGAGACAGTGCTCGACATTCGCCAACACCCAGAAACAGGGACAGGTTTATTTTTCCCCTCCCAAACCGCGGCATCATTAGTCGAAGCTGTCAAGGAATTTGAACAATTGCCAGGCAAATTTCAGCCAGAAATGGCACGGTTGCGCGCCGCCCAATTTGCCCCCGAAGTATTTGAGCAGCGCTATCTAGCTTTTGTGGAAAAGTGCTATCAGGAATTTCACTCCGGTGATTTTACGCAGACTTGACATCAATTCCGGTTGCACCGAAATTGATATTACCCGAAATGAGTACACGGCATGGCCTCTCTGGCGTTGCTGAGAAAGGAGTATGATTTGCCTCCGAAATTTAGTAGGGGCAATTCATGAATTGCCCGGGCAATTCATGAATTGCCCCTACTCTAAGATTGCCTTCGCTAGGTGAATCATACCTAGATTCAGCAACGCCGCCTCTCTATCTCCCATGAAGAGCGGATTTGAGATGACTGGGAGATGGGGCAGGGAGATTGGGGAGAATTTTGGCGCTAGCCAACTTATCTCGTTTCCGGCTGCATCGGAATTATTAGCCGAAATTAGGAAACTGCACGTGCCTATCCCTACCCAAAATAACGTCCGTTGTAGGGACTCGCGGCCATGCCGTCTCCTCTATCCTGACGGTGCAACCGGAATTGATCTGACAACGGCCCACCGCCCACAGACAACAGACAACTGTCAATAGACAACAGCCGACTGCCCCTTTCCGCAAGAAAATTGAGTATTTGAAACATAATTCAGAGAACAAAGCGTCTTGAGGCTTTATGATCATGACTGTGTGTGGTGTGAAGTGAAGGAGTAAGATGACTGCCGACAGCCAACTAATCTCCGGCAAGGTAATTCGAGCGATCGCGAGACGCGGTTTTGCGCCTATCCTACAAGCAGATAGACGCATCAGTCGTTCTCTAGAGAGACTCGACGGAGAACTTTTCAAGCGGTTATTTGATATTCTCTTTTCCTTATCGGTTCTGATCCTGTTTGCTCCGGTTTACCTGCTTTTGGCTCTCTCTATCGCCTTAAGCTCGTCCGGGCCCATTTTTTATGTACAGGAACGAGTAGGCAAAAACCGTAAAATGTTTTATTGCCTTAAATTCAGAACGATGGTGGAAAATGCGGACGACATATTGCTGGAAATTATGGAAAAATCTCCAGATTTGCGTCAAGAGTTTGAGGACAATTTCAAGCTGAAACAAGACCCTCGAATTACCTGGATTGGAAGATTTTTACGAATGACCAGTTTAGACGAATTTCCCCAGTTTTGGAATGTTCTAAAAGGAGATATGAGCGTCGTCGGGCCGAGACCTTTAGTTGAAGAAGAACTGCCGAGATACGGCCGTCACATCAACAAAATTCTTACCATCAGACCTGGAATTACAGGCCTGTGGCAAGTGTCCGGCCGCAACGACATTCCCTATCCCCGCCGAGTCCAAATCGACCTCTATTATGCCAATGACAAAAACCTTTGGATGGATATGTGGATTGTTTTCAAAACAATAGGAGTTGTGATTTTTCCTAAAAATAACGGCGCATATTAATGTTTGTCCGCAGTCAGCAATCGGTAGTTGGTTCTATTTGTTACTAGCCACTGATGCTGACTACTGACAGCAAGCGACCAATTCTTTACCAAAACTAAACAGTTCCTTGATGCCGATCGAGGAATCGTGAGTTAGCGTAGAGCTTGAGAATATGATCGGCAGGCAAAAATAACCTCTGCCCGGAACGTCAAACGCGAATTAACACAGGCTGTCAAAGGAAAATCAGATGACGCAACGCAAGCGAGCGCTAATAACAGGTATTACAGGTCAAGACGGCTCCTATTTGACTGAATTCCTGCTAGAGAAAGACTATGAAGTTCATGGTATTATCCGGCGAAGTTCTAGTTTCAATACCGATCGCATTGACCACATTTACGTCGATCCTCACAGCGAAGACGCCAAGTTGTTTCTGCACTACGGCGACTTAACCGACGGCACTACTCTGCGTCGCATTATCGAAGAAGTCAAACCTACAGAAATTTTTAACTTGGGCGCTCAATCCCACGTCAGAGTTAGCTTTGACTCCCCGGAATATACCGTTGACGCAGTGGGAATGGGCGTCTTGCGTTTGCTAGAAGCAATTCGGGACTATCAACAGCGCACTGGCATAGAAGTGCGGTTTTATCAAGCAGGTTCTTCTGAAATGTTTGGTTTAGTCCAAGAAGTTCCGCAAAAAGAAACAACGCCTTTTTATCCCAGAAGTCCTTACGCTTGCGCGAAAGTTTACGGCCACTGGCAGACAATAAATTATCGCGAATCTTATGGACTATTTGCCTGCAACGGCATTCTGTTTAACCACGAATCTCCCCGCCGTGGAGAAACTTTTGTCACCCGCAAAATTACTCGTGCTCTTGCCAGAATTGTAGCAGGCAAGCAGAAAAAACTTTATTTAGGAAATCTCGATTCCAAGCGCGACTGGGGATATGCGAAGGATTACATAAAAGCGATGTGGCTAATGCTACAGCAAGACAAACCGGACGATTATGTCATCGCTACCAACGAAACCCATTCCATCCGAGAATTTCTAGATTTAGCTTTCAAGCACGTTAATTTAGATTGGCATAAGTATGTAGAGTTTGACGAACGATATCTGCGTCCGGCCGAAGTTGAACTGTTAATTGGCGACTCAACTAAGGCGCGAAAGCAGTTAGGTTGGGAACCTTCGGTGACATTTGAAGAGTTGGTACAACTAATGGTAGACTCTGACATGAAAGCTCTCGAAGCTCAATTTCGAGGTACTGGAAACGGATTTGATTAGTTGACAAACCTAAGCAGTCATTGTTAACTCAATTAAAAATATGCACGAGGCAAATTTCAGGCATAGCCAGTGTATCGACTTGACAATGACTGCTTTCATAGCAATCCTAAATCATTTGTTAATTTCTGACTCCCTCCCCGCGAGTTCGAGGAAGGTTGGGGTGGGGTAAAAAGATTTACGACTCATTTAGAGTTGCTACAGTAAGCAATTTCGAGTAAATTCATCGAAGATAGCGGTAGACATTGGTAGTATGTCATAAAAAGAACCACCGTATATCTGTCTTACCTGGAAGTGTCAAACAGACTTACCAGTTTTTAATTTGAGATTGTCGATCGACCTTTATCAAAAATCCCGAGGATAAACTTATGACAAGCTTGGATTTAAGCAACAAACGGATTCTAGTCACCGGTGGCGCGGGCTTCCTAGGCCGTCAGGTGATCGACCAATTAGTCAAAGCAGGTGCGGATGCCGATAAAATTTCAGTTAGTCGATCGATCGACTGCGACCTCCGCGTCATGGAAAACTGCAAACGCGCCGTCAGCGAACAAGACATCATCATACACCTTGCAGCCCACGTCGGCGGCATCGGTTTAAACCTAATTAAACCAGCAGAACTATTTTACGACAATTTGATGATGGGCGTGCAACTAATCCACGCAGCCTACGAAGCAGGAGTCGAAAAATTCGTCTGCGTCGGCACAATTTGCGCCTATCCCAACTTAACCCCAGTTCCCTTCAAAGAAGACGACCTCTGGAACGGCTATCCAGAAGTAACTAACGCACCTTACGGCATAGCAAAGAAAGCCCTATTAGTGCAACTGCAATCCTACCGCCAGCAGTATGGATTCAACGGTATCTACTTGCTACCAGTCAATCTGTACGGCCCGGAAGACAACTTTGACACGAAAAGTTCCCACGTCATCCCCGCATTAATTCGCAAAGTCCACGAAGCCCAAGAAAGGGGAGACAAAACATTACCAGTTTGGGGAGACGGTAGCCCCAGCCGCGAGTTTTTGTATTCCACAGATGCGGCGCGCGGCATTGTGATGGCTGCTCAATCTTACAACGAATCTGATCCAGTTAATTTGGGAACAAATAGCGAAGTTAAAATTCGCCAATTAGTGGAAACAATTTGCGAATTGATGGGATATCAGGGAGAAATTGTTTGGGAAACAGATAAGCCAAACGGGCAACCGCGCCGTTGTTTGGACACGCAAAGAGCTAAGGAAAGGTTTGGTTTTGTGGCTGAAGTGGAGTTTAAGGAAGGGTTGAAAAATACGATTGATTGGTATCGCAAACACGCGGTTTAAGTGTAAAAAATCCCATTTTCTTGAAGAAAATGGGATTTTTTTTAGATAAGAATCGGCGGTTGAAACCGCGACTACACAAACGATGTCCGGATGGTGCGCGGACTAAGAAATGAGAATTAAATAACTTCCACAAGTTTGTGGGATGTCCCGCCCGTCTTGAACAGGCAGGATGCCTGTTCCACAATAACAATTAAAATTGTAAATTATTTAATTTTCGATTCTAAGAATAAGAAATTATACCAATCGATAGGCATCAGAGGCGGATTCTCCGGCAAAAATTCCTTTTGGAACACGTTTATTGTAAAATAAATTATTTTCACAATAGGTTTATTTTGGAATGGAATTGAACCAGCAGAAAGAGCTTTTGAGCAAAGCTTATGTACGTGCCATTGCAGCAGTAGGAGGTTTTTCTGTCAGTCAGCCAGAAGTAGATGACGACAGCATTGATTTGAAGATTGTGGCAAGAGGCGGTGAGGGAGTAGTTTTTTCCCCTGAGCTTAACTTACAATTAAAATGTACCTCAAGGGATGTACTCGACGGGCAGTTCATTCGATATCCGGTGAGGATAAAAAACTACAGGGATTTGATCATCAATTCCCAGGTTCCGCGCCTGTTAGTAGTAGTTTTAGTACCGGAAAATCTAGAAAATTGGTTGCAGCAGTCTGAAGACGAAATGTGCATGAGGTATTGCGCCTACTGGGTGTCGCTGCGGGGACAGCCCGAAAGACTCAATACAGCGAATGTAACAGTTGAGTTATCCCGCTCTAATCAGTTTACAGTAGAGGCTCTCAAGTCTATTATGCAGCGTCTTAGTCAAGGAGGTTTACCGTGAAAGTAACTGTAAAAGACAAGGAAATTTTCCAAACTATAGATCCCAATGTGCTAGCGGCACACTTAGAGAGTAATGACTGGCAAAAAATTGCTTTAGTCTATGAAAATACTTGGATTTGGCACAAAAAGAATGATGCGGGTCAGATTTTTGAAATCAAGCAGCCTGTGAGACAAGAATTTGATGCTCCTCAGCTTATTGCTGAAGCTTTCAAGACGCTAGAAGTGGTAGAAAATCGTTCTCAGCTAGATATTCTCAGTGATTTAATCACGGTTTTACCTAATGTGGCAATCTCAGGATGGATTAATAAAGTACAGGAGGCAGAATCGGCAACTTACAAAATTACATTAATGGGATTTGTGGTGGGGAAGCTGAGAAAAATTCATCTGGAATTGAACGGATCAGATTATCTGTTGGCCCTCAAGGCTTATGAAGCCCGATCGCCTGTAACGTGTTTTGGTGATTTAATTAAAGAAAATGACTGTTTCGTGCTACAAAATCCACACGATTTTGCTCTGCTGACTGAGGCCGAATTAATCTAATAGCTTGCGAAATCCTGGTTGTGGTATAATGTGAGGCAAAAATTATTGTGCTGACTCGCATTACAGGAAAACAGGTTATGCAAACTCTAAAATTAGGTGCATCGGGTTCCGATGTTGTGAAACTTCAACAACGCTTGCTGGAGTTAGATCTGAATTCAGGGAGTGCTGACGGTAAGTTTGGGCCGAAAACTCAAGCTTCCCTCAAACAATTTCAGACTAATCAAAAAATTTTGGCAGACGGCATCGCAGGCCCCAAAACCCTCGCTGCTTTGTTCCCTGGGGAACTTTTGGGCTCGTCACTTTTATCATACAGGGCGATCGAGCTAATCTTACAATTCGAGGTCGGCGGCGGGCGGGAATACTACGAAAGCCTGTTGCAGCGTCCAACTTGGCCGGAAGGAGCATCGGGAATTACGATCGGCATCGGCTACGATCTAGGTTACAACACAGTAGAAGTTTTCAACCAAGATTGGCACAAATTACCAGATGTCGAGCAACAGCGTTTGAGTAACTGCTGCGGGTTGAGAGAGGATGCAGCAAAAGAACATTTAGCTAGTGTTAGAGACATCATTGTTCCCTGGGAATTAGCTTGGGAAGTTTTTAATATTGTCACAGTGCCGAAATTTTACAATCTGACAAAAGAAGCATTTCCCGGTTTTGAACAATTGCCCGCAGATGTTCAAGGAGGATTGGTAAGTTTGGTGTTCAATCGCGGCACGAGTATGCAGGGAAACCGTCGCCTAGAAATGCGTGTAGTTCGCGATTTGGTTACGAAAAAGAATGTGAATAAAATTGCCGAACAAATTCGCAAAATGAAACGAATTTGGCTGGGAACGAGCATCGAAAAAGGGATGAATAGACGGCGGGATGCTGAAGCAGATTTAATCGAGGCAAGTGCTTAAATATCCTGTGTTCTGTTATTTAAAAGCGCTCGCTCCTCAATTCAATTCAGGGCGCTTTTGATATAAGGTTATGGTAGGATCAATTGCGAGTATCCTATATAATTAGTTAATGAGTGGCATTAACCGCGAACTAACACCAGACCCAAGAACCAGTTTATTTGACAAACATCTTCCCGAAACGCCACAGGTACAAAGACTGCTGAGAAAAGAAGAAAAAGCTCATGTTTTTAATGACAGAGCCACAATGGATTTAGTGATACAAGCTATTATAGATAGAGGAGAGCTTACAGGGATTGAGGATGAAACCGATGACTACGATCGCTACGGGCTATACTTTGATTATCCTATAGGTCATCAAATCAGAGCCGACGGCAGTCGCATTCCGCTATATTACGCAGAAATTAAAATCATCAAAGGAACTGATAATTACCATGTTATCCCCCGCACAAAGCCTCGTCGAACAAGTCAATGATTGGGAATTTATCGAGTTGTGGGTTGATCCGATTGTTTTCCCGCCTCGGATTCTGATGTTAGTGGGTGGCAAAAATAGTAAGTGTGGTATTTACGAGCCATCGCCGAATTATAAACTGCTGTTTTTAGGTTCAAGTTACGATGAGGCTCATTCGTGGCTACTGGAAGATGAATATGAGCGAGTTGATGGTAGGCTTTTAGCTTCGGAAATAGTTTGAGTGAAGAATAATTAGGGCGATCGCCTTTTAGACCAAAAAGATGCTTTTGATATAAGGTTATCAGAAAACTAAGTCGCAATACCCAAAATCCGATCAACCCAATTGATTAAATCAACCGGGTTTATCAACTAAATTACTGTTGCTGCATCGCGACTAAAAATTAAAACTTTGAATCGGTAGCAATTCGTGGTGGCAGTATCACTTTCTTGGCTAAACCCAGCACTTGCAAAATTTTAATCGCCCACCAAGTCATATCAATTTCCCACCATTTCCATCCAGCTTTTGCTACGTTCGGATAAGCGTGATGGTTGTTGTGCCAGCCTTCTCCGTAGGTGAGAATTGCTGCCCACCAAAGGTTTCGAGAATTGTCTTGGGACTTGAATGTGCGGTAGCCTGTCATATGGCTGGCAGAGTTGATTAACCAAGTGCTATGCCACAGCAAAACGGCCCTGAGAAATACGCCGTAAATCACAAATGACCAACCACCAATTAGGTACAGCAAGATTCCTACAGGAATTTGTAGTATCAAAAAGTTGCGATCTAACCAGCGGTAAAATGGATCTTTCGCTAAATCTGGAGCGTATTTTTTGTAAGTTTCGTAATCAAAAAACTTTTGGTGCGGGTAAAAGATCCATATCATATGACTCCACCAAAAACCGCGCCGTGCGGAGTAAGGATCTTGATCGTTATCTTCTGTATAAAGGTGATGCTGCCGATGCCCAGAAACCCAAAAAATTGGCCCGCCTTGTAAGGCTAAAGCACCTATTGTGACGATCGCATATTCTAGCCATTTAGGCACTTGGAAGCTACGATGAGTTAACATTCGGTGATATCCCAAGCAAATCCCAATGCTGCCAAACAGCCAGTGCAGAAATATCGCTACACCTAAAGCAGACCAAGAAAAAAACCAGGGGGCTAATAATGCTAAGCCGTGTATTATCCCAAAAAATGCCGCAGTCGTCCAGTTAAATGCGATCGACTGTTTGCCCTCAAGGGCCGTTTCGACGGAATTATAAGTCATGAAGTCTTTATTTTAGATAACGGCGCTCTGCTGACAAAACATCGATCTGCCTTCCCCTATACACTGGTTAAAACTGATGCTCGCGAAAGCATACGGTTACAGGTGGAACAGGAAGTGCAAGTTTTACTTACATATTTAGCTTAACAGGCGTTTCCTTTTTATGCAAGTAACGCTTGCAATTTATTATGGCCGCTCAACGGAATCCAACTCGGCAGCGTTTAATCGGTGCAGCGCTAGAGTTATTTGTCTCTCGGGGAGTTACCGAAACCACGACTAAGCAAATTGCAGAATTAGCTGAAGTTAATGAGGTAACGCTATTTCGGCAGTTTGGAAGCAAGCACGGCTTGCTTTTGGCAGTCATTGAAGAGGCTGCCGTATTTACTAAGTTGGGTGAAAGTTTAGTCGATCGGACAAATCAGACTAGCAGCATTCACGAAGCCCTCAAAGACTACGCTATTGCGTGTTTGGAATCCCTAGAAAGGGTTCCCGAAGTCGTGCGATCGGTGGTGGGCGAAGCAGGAAAGTACCCCGCAGAAAATCGGGCGGCTTTGGGTAGAGGCTTTACGGAAGTCAACCGCTACGCAGCGGAATATTTTGCTGCTGCGATCGATCGCGAGAAGTTGCACACGAATTTGAGCGCCGAAAAGCTGGCGAGTTTACTCAATGGGATGTTGGTGGGATATGCGGTGATTGAGTTTACTAGCGAATTTCACGAACTTTGGCAGGATCGGGAGGATTTTTTGGAAAATTTGGTCACGCTGTTTTTGCACGGGGCTGTATCGTCTTTTGATGAGAAGGAAGAAAAGGAGAATGTTAGTTTTTTGAGTGAGGATCGGAAGGTGGAAGCTACGATTTTGTCGTCTGGTGGGGTGGATGCTCAAATTCTCGATCGCCCGATCGCCCAGAATCAATCTACTATTAAATCGGAGTTAACGACTAAAAAAACTGCTGGGGAAAATGTGTCAGATTTGCCAGCAAATTTAGTCGGCAGTATTTTGCAGCGGGCTAAAAAGCTGGGAATGCCACAATATGCTTTAGTATATGTTTTGTTTGGATCGGGATTGAGTGCAAATGAGATTGTTGGGTTGGGGCGATCGCACCACATCAGCGATTCTCACCAACAACTGCTGCAAGTCACCCAAGGTTTGGGGCGGCAAGTTCCCGTCAATCAGTGGATTTTGGGCAAGCGCTACGGTTCTTATACTAACAATCCGCTGACTCAGTGGTTGAAAAGCCGGAAAGACAGCGAGTCAGCTTTGTTTTTAAATCGAACTGGAAAACCGCTGTCGGAAAATGATTTAGTAGAGTTGTGGGAAGAATTGATTGCGGGATTAGTTGGTGTTGAAGCAGAGGCAATCGCGATCGAACAAACTCAACAAACCTGGTGCGTGGAGATGTTAATGCGGGGGATGAATTTGGAAGATATGCAGATTTTGACTGGCTGGGATGTTGCTAAGTTGCAGCCTTACGTGCGGAGATCCAGGGAAAAAACTGCTTTGGAACAAGCGATTCGTCTCGATCGCAAATCCTAGACAAATCAAACTACCATAATAAGATTGGCTCGATATTTCGGAATGCAAGTCCTTAAAATTCAAGGACTTGCATTCCTCACTACCAACGATTTTTCATGACTGTATGATGAATACTCCTGAACCTTCATTAACTAAAACCGAATTAAGAAAATCGCTCCTGAACACCCGCAAATCCCTATCAGCACAAGAATGGAGAGAAAAGAGCGATCGACTTTGCAACCACCTACAAAACTCGCCCCTATTTACCCAAGCAAAAACAATTCTTGCCTACTTTAGCTTTCGCCAAGAACCAGATTTAAGTCCTCTATTTACCATCCCCAAAAAATGGGGATTTCCACGCTGTGTCGGCAAACAGCTATCCTGGCACATCTGGCAGCCCGGAGATGCTTTACATACGGTCGCTTATGGCATCCAAGAACCGCTGCCTGATGCTCCTAAAATAGACCACTCAGAAGTAGATTTAATCCTCGTACCGGCTGTAGGTTGCGATGTTCGCGGCTATCGCTTGGGCTACGGCGGTGGCTACTATGACAGAATGCTCAGTTTAGCTGAGTGGGAATCAAAAATGGCGATCGGCATTATCTTTGAATTTGCCTTGCTCGCCAAACTACCAGTTGACTCCTGGGACAAACCGCTGCACGGAATTTGCACAGAAAGTGGTAATCTAAAATCCAAAATCTAAAATCTAAAATATTATGGCAAAACGCTATGTTCGAGTTAAAACAACAAAAGGAAACATCCATTACGGTTTACTGCAACTGAGCCGTAACGTTCAAGTATTTGATGCACCTCCCTGGTTACAAGGACAACCAACTGATTTGGAACTTTCACCAGAGAGTTACCAAATTCTCGCCCCGTGCTCTCCCTCAAAAATTATCGGCGTCGGCAAAAATTATAGCGATCATGCCGCGGAAATGGGTAGTTCCGTACCTGCTGAACCTCTGCTGTTTTTCAAGCCGCCCAGTGCTGTCATCGCAGCAGGTGCAGCGATTCGCTATCCGCAGCAGTCGGAAAGGATAGACTATGAAGGAGAATTAGCCCTGGTGATTGGCGAACATTGCGTCAACTGCACTCCCGAACAAGCACATGGCAAAATTTGGGGCTATACGATCGCCAATGACGTAACAGCTAGAGATTTGCAAAAGCGGGATAATCAATGGGTTCGGGCCAAAGGTTTCGATACGTTTTGTCCCTTGGGGCCTTGGATTGTCCGCGAACTCAGTCCCGCTGCACAATTGCAGACTTTTGTCAATGGGAGCGATCGACCGGTACAGTCATCTGCGATCGATCGCATGGTATTTTGCCCAGACTTTCTCGTCTCCTACATCAGTCAAATCATGACCCTAAATCCCGGCGATGTGATTCTGACTGGAACGCCCCAAGGAGTAGGGCCGCTGCAAATAGGCGATCGAGTTCGCATTGAAATAGAAGGCATTGGTAGTCTGGAAAATACAGTCATTAGTTATTAGTTATTGGTTATTAGTTATTGGTTATTGGTTATTAGTTATTGGTTATTAGTTTCGATCCGAATAACAAATAACAACCAACAAATAACAACCAACAAATAACAACCAACAAATAACCAATAACTACTGACTATCGTACCTGCATATAAACAGCATCCGAAAGCGGCGGAATTTCTGCATAGCGTCCCAATGCCGACTGAATAACTGCATAGAAAAATGCAGCCAAAGCGCCTAAAAACACCATATTATACAGAGTTTCTGCAATAAATGCGACTTGGAAGCCTTTTGAAAAAATTGGCAAAACTAGACCGCATAGCATCAAAACAATGTCTAAAAGAATCGCCTGCATCGCATTAAAACGAATGAAGTGACTAATGTTTTCGTTTCTAACTACCCCTAAATACAGGGCAAAGAAAATAATCAAGCTAGCAAAGGGCAAACTATAAATTTGAATCAATGGAGATAGCGGTATCAACAACAGTTGTAGGACAGGAAACTGTGTAAACAGATACCTGCCAAAGGCAAGCCCGTCAATCAGCGGTAGCAAGTAAGGCAAAGAAGCAAAAATTCGGTCTGGAACAGTTGTAGACCCGCGCCAAGTCATAATGAACTCTCCTGAGTCGATCGGTGAACTATTAATTCCTATTAAATTCAGCATAACGCAGTAGGCTCAGTTCCGACTCGCCCGGAATTTTCCCACACGAGCAAGCCGAGTAGATTCAGAGGTATTTATATCAAGTCGGCTTCAATAGTCACTGCCCATGCCCATGCCCTGTGCAGGCTGATGCTCGATGCCCCATAATTATTTAATATTGGCAATGACGAAGCCCATTTGACACTCGTATCGATCGGGCAAATTTTCTGTAGGTTTGGCAACTGGATGGCCACAGCGAAGCTCTCCACCGCTCCAGCGCGGTTGGCCCGTGCGATCGGCCAACAAACAACCTTGGCAAACACACTGAGGGGAAATCATCTGATTTTCCATTAAAATGACTAACATTTGATACCTTCGACAGGTTTCACACCAGTAGTTTCATTGTAGGTCAGGAGTTTGGGACAAAGAGCTTAACCTGAACACAACGTAATATTTCGGTCACTGGTGCGAAATCCATAGTATGGTACAAGATCGCCAATTCCCAATCCCCAAATTTCTTAAGAGGTTGATTATTGTGACGGACTCTAACTTTGACTTTCTTTCCAAAACCGATCCGCTAATTGCTGATTTAATCGGGCAAGAGCTCGGGCGCCAGCGAGATCACCTAGAGCTCATCGCCAGCGAAAACTTTACCTCCGCAGCGGTAATGGCAGCTCAAGGCTCTGTGCTAACAAATAAGTACGCCGAAGGACTCCCAACCAAACGCTACTACGGCGGCTGTGAATTTATTGACGGCATCGAGCAAATTGCGATCGATCGCGCCAAACAGCTTTTTGGAGCCGCTCACGCCAACGTCCAGCCCCACTCCGGTGCTCAAGCTAACTTTGCAGTGTTTTTGAGTTTGCTAGAGCCAGGGGACGGCATTATGGGCATGGATTTGTCCCACGGCGGACACTTGACTCACGGTTCGCCGGTCAACGTATCTGGTAAATGGTTCAAAGCTTTTCACTACGGTGTCAGCAAAGAAACAGAACAGTTAGACTACGACGAAATTTTGGCACAGGCCAAAGCAAACCGACCAAAATTGCTAATTTGCGGCTATTCAGCTTATTCGCGAATTATCAACTTTGAGAAGTTTAGAGCGATCGCGGACGAAATTGGAGCTTATCTGCTCGCCGATATCGCCCACATCGCCGGGTTAGTCGCCACAGGCCACCACCCCAGCCCGATTCAGCACTGTCATGCAGTCACAACTACCACTCACAAAACCCTGCGCGGCCCCCGTGGTGGCTTGATTTTGACAAATGACATAGAACTAGGCAAAAAGTTTGATAAAGCTGTGTTTCCTGGCTCTCAGGGTGGGCCTTTGGAACACGTGATTGCGGGCAAAGCAGTAGCTTTCGGTGAAGCATTAAAGCCAGAATTTACAACTTATTCCGGTCAAGTAATTGAAAATGCGCGCGCTTTAGCTGCACAGTTGCAGAAGCGGGGTTTAAAACTCGTTTCCGGTGGCACTGACAATCACTTAATGTTAATTGATTTGCAATCGGTCAATATGACAGGCAAAGTAGCCGATCGATTAGTCAGCGGTGTGAACATTACTGCTAATAAAAATACCGTGCCTTTCGATCCGGCATCGCCTTTTGTCACCAGCGGTTTGAGACTCGGTTCGGCGGCGATGACGACGAGGGGAATGGGAACTCCTGAATTTACCGAGATTGGTAATATTATTGCCGATCGACTCCTGAATCCCGAAGATGAAAGCGTCGCCGCCGATTGTCTGCGGCGAGTTGCGGCACTTTGCGGTCGCTTCCCGTTATATCCGCACTTGTCCTTGAGAGTGCCAGCACTAGCTTAATTTTCCTGATCCATGACGGGGAATTGGTAGTTGGAAGTGTACGGGTAAAAAGGTAAAAGAGCCACAAAAGATTGAAAGTGGTGGGTAGCGATCTCGATCGGCGGTTTTGACCAAAAACATCGCTCGCGAAAGGCGTTTTTTACTGAAGATATTTGTCGGGCGGGGCTGGTTTGAGTAATGGTATTTGTCGATCGTGAAAAATACCATTCAACTAGGCTCGTTTGCTAAATATCGATCGACTATTTCGCGATCGAAAGATCGATTTACTAGCCCTTAATTCGAGAGTTATACAGCAATGTTCGGGTATGTGAGGTACGTAGCTCTTGTGGGGACACGGCATTGCCGTGTCCCTACGGGATATTGATAGTACCTCATAAACTTGCAACCTGCTGTAAGTTAAAAACCTCACAATTTCCGATCCTGCAACTTCCACTCCGGTAAATCTCCGGCTCCCAAACCCCCAGTCGCACTTAAAGATGCTTCCTTGTGATAAGCCATCTGAAATGTAGTAGACTCTGCCTGACAGTATAATTGTCCGCACTATTTAAAATTAATTTCAGATGCCCCACCATCTGTTCTACCACTTACTAGCCTTTCTGGTTTCTGCGATCTTCGTCCTCTGGAGTACGCCAATAGTCAAAACCATTGGTCTCAAAAGCGGGCGAGTCGATCGACCAGGCGATCGAAAAGTCCACCAGCGCCCAATGGTGCGCTTGGGAGGAGTATCCATCTTTCTAGGCACTATCCTTGCTCTTTTAATTGTCTGGCTCTGTGGAGGCTTCATCGATGCTAGCGGGCAAGTTCTCAATCCCAAAGATGAATACCAAATTTGGGGAGTCACCCTCGGCGGCATCGGATTCTTCCTCATCGGTTTAGCAGACGACCTATTTTCACTCTCAGCCATAAAACGCTTGCTCATGCAAATTGGAGTATCCAGCATCGCTTGGATGGCAGGCGTACAAATCGAGTTTTTGACAGTTCCCTCCCTGGGAATGACGAATCTTGGCTGGCTGAGCTTGCCAATTACCGTGATTTGGCTCGTCGGTATGGCCAACGCCATCAACTGGATTGATGGTTTGGACGGTTTAGCAGCCGGAGTTTCAGGGATTGCAGCAGTTGTAATGCTGATTGTCAGTTTATCAATGCACCAACCGGCTGCGGCCTTAATTGCAGCGGCTTTAGCTGGCGGGGCCTTGGGTTTTCTGCGCTACAATTTCAATCCGGCTCAAATTTTTATGGGAGATGGCGGGGCTTATTTTATCGGGTTTACTCTGGCTGGAGTCGGAGTAATTGGGTTAGTTAAAACTACGGCTGTTACTTCTGTGTTGCTGCCATATTTAATTTTAGCTGTACCGATTTTAGATATGTCGGCGGTGATTCTCGATCGACTCCGTAACGGCAAATCACCGTTTATTGCTGACAAACGCCACCTCCACCACCGATTGCTGGATGCAGGATTATCCCATCGATTTGCGGTTTTGTTTATTTACGCCCTGACACTTTGGGTAGGAAGTTTAGCCCTGGCTTTTTCGGTTCCCAGCGGCATTATTTATGCTATGGGTGCGACAAGTTTGTTGGGATACGCTAGCTGGAAAGTTTGGAGACACGCTCGATAGTCATTAGTCAGTAGTCATTAGTCAATGGTTAGTTGTTAGTTGTTATTTGTTATTTGTTACTGGTTAGCGAGGAGGAGACGGCAATACTGTCTCCCTGCAAGGTTATTTTCGGGTAGGGAAACGGCATTGCCGTCTCCTGATTGCGGGTAATAACCAATAACCAATAACCAATAACTAATTTCCCATGCCCAATCCAAAATCTAAAATCGAATAATGGTTGCTGAAATTATTTGTGTTGGCACTGAATTGCTGTTAGGCGATATTCTTAATAGCAATTCCCAGTTTTTAGCTAAAGAATTAGCGAGTTTGGGAATTCCTCACTACTATCAAACAGTGGTGGGCGACAATCCCGATCGCCTTAAACAAGTGTTAGAAATAGCTGTAGGTCGATCGCAGCTTTTGCTTTTCACCGGAGGGCTCGGGCCCACACCAGATGACCTCACAGTCGAAACTATCGCCGATTATTTTGGTGTTCCCCTCATCGAAAAACCGGAAATTATCGCTGATATCGAACAAAAATTTGCTCAGCGGGGACGCACCATGAGTCCCAGCAACCGCAAACAAGCTTTGATTCCCGAAGGCGCGGATATTTTGGCCAACCGCACAGGTTCTGCACCGGGGATTATTTGGCAGCCTGTTCCCAATGTCACAATCATGACTTTTCCTGGCGTACCTGCGGAAATGCAGTTGATGTGGGCAGAAATCGCCGTTCCTTATCTGAAAAATGGAGGTTGGTGCACCGAAACTATTTGCAGTCGCACCTTGAAATTTTGGGGAATTGCTGAGTCTGCATTGGCAGAAAAAGTCGATAGTTTTCTGAATTTAACTAATCCTACTGTGGCTCCCTACGCCAATCACGGCGAAGTCAAACTGCGAATTTCGGCCTGCGCCAAGTCGGAAGTTGCTGCTAAAAAGTTAATTGAGCCGATCGAACAACAGTTGCTACAAATCGCCGGTTTAGACTGTTACGGTGCCGATACCGATACCCTTCCTTCGACTGTCGGTAAATTGCTGCTGCCCACTGGCGAAACTCTCAGCGTGGCTGAATCATGCACGGGAGGCGGGTTGGGAGCGATGCTGACTGGTGTTGCCGGTAGTTCTTCCTACTTCTTGGGTGGAATTATTTCCTATGACGATCGGGTTAAGGAACGATTATTAGGTGTTAATCCCCGAGATTTAGCCGAATTTGGGGCAGTCAGCCATCAAGTCGCCAAACAAATGGCTGCGGGAGTACGCGCGAGTCTCAACACCAATTGGGGATTGAGCATTACAGGTATTGCCGGGCCCGGAGGCGGCACGGATGCTAAACCTGTCGGACTGGTTTATATCGGTTTGGCGGGCGACGGCGAGGTAGAAAGTTTTGAATACCGGTTTGGCGATGCGCGAAGCCGTGATTGGATTCGGAATCTGAGTAGCTGTACGGCGCTCGATCGGCTGCGACGTAAATTATTGGCAAAAATGTAGAAAAAAATCCACTCTATTGTCAATTGTCAAGAGTCATCCGTAAGCTTAAGATTTATTTAAGACAGTGCGATCGTAGATAGTTCCGCAATTTTCCAATTACCTATTGATTATCTGTAAAGATTCGTTATGATAATAAGGTAAGACTGATTGGCAAATATACTGATGATCTCCCTTGCTCAAAATAACTAGCGATCGAGAAAGCCAGCTTGACCTTTGGTTCCAAAGTAGCGCTCGCTTATTTTCAGATATTTAGCCGTCGGTTCAGTAGTTTAGACTATAAAAAAGGAGCTATCCGTTCAATGGAAAACATTGGAAAGGTGCTGGAACAAATTGAAGAATGGGTTCGCAAGTTGATAGAAGGACTTCTAGATCCAGAAGCTCAACCGGAATTACAACCGATTCCTATTCCAGTGAACCAACCAAGGCATCGTCGATAGTTGGGACTGGAATTCAGGTTTGAAATTTGAGGTTTGAGGTTTGAATTTGGTTCTAAATCCAAGTCAAAACTCAGATATTTTGTTACGCTGGAATTTTAAAAATTGTTAAATATCCTGGTACTTCACGGCCCCAATCTAAATCTATTGGGTCAGCGAGAACCTGGAGTTTACGGTTCTGCGACTTTAAATGATATCAACGAGTTGCTAGAACAAGAAGCGCAAGCTCTCCAGGTGACAGTCTCCATTCAGCAGTCGAATCATGAAGGGGTTTTGGTGGATGCAATTCACTCGATGTTAGGGCAGCACCAAGGCTTATTGATTAATGCTGGAGCTTATACTCATACGAGTGTGGCAATTAGAGACGCGATCGCAGGAGTGAATATCCCTGCTGTGGAAGTTCATTTGAGCAATATTTACCGCCGGGAAGCTTTTCGACACCACTCGTTTATCGCAGCGGTGGCGATCGGGCAAATCAGCGGTTTTGGCTCGGAAAGTTACCTGCTGGGGCTACAAGCTCTAGTTAGTCACTTGATTAAAAATTAAAAATTCACCGATTATTGCGATCGGATAAGGGTCGGTTTTAGCTAAAGAACCAGCCCTTATATGTTTGGGTATAATTGAAAATAATCAGAAGAATGGTAATGAGTAATTGGGAATTGGTAATGGGGAATTGGAAATTGGTAATGGGGAAGCAAAAAATGACCAATGACTAATGACTAATGACTAATGACTAATGACTAGCAAATTGAGTTAAATTAAAATGCGGCATTCCCTGTTAAGTAAGTTTCAAGGAACAATTCTGGGGGCAGTTTTAGGAAACGTTATCGGGCTGCAATATCAAAGGCAACTGGTAGGTATTCCCGCCCAAACAAAAGACTTACTACCGATTTTACAACTGACTAAATATCAACAATTGACTTTGAGTCGGGCAACATTGGCGTTGAATTCTCCCAGCAAAATCCCAATTGACCAACACTCGTCTGGATGTGGGAGACTGGCGGTGGCGTGGATTCAGAGCTTAATTCGGTGTAACGGTTTAGATTTAAATGATTGGCGCAATACTTGGTCAGGTTTTGCCAAGTCGGAAATTTACCATCCACAAAGGACTGAGTTTCAAAGCCTGCTTAATCCTGGTGAATCTGCGATTGCGACTCTGCCGATAGCGATGTTTTTTCATGAGAATAAAGCCAAGCTGCGAGAAAAAATCATGCTGGCGACAGAGGTTTGGCAGAAACAAAACGGGCAAGAATATGAGACAGGAGTTTTAGCGGTAGGATTTGCGATCGCCCGATCGCTCAAACAAAGACTTGACCCCGCCACAGCGATCGAACAAACAATTGCTTACGTAAAAACAGATAATGCCTTAACAGAATTGCTGCTGCAAGTACAAATATTACTACAACAGGGAGCAGATTTAGAAACAGCCACAACTCACCTATGTAAAAGCGCCACAGCTTTGCGAGAAAAACAGGGCGAGGGCGATAAAAAATCACAAACAAAGTCAATTGTCAACCCTGAAAATTTTATTCCCATTGCCCTAGCTTTCTACTGCTTCTTAAACACCCCAGAAGACTTGCGCTTGTCAGTGGTGCGTGCTGCTCGCTGCGGCATAGCTGGACAACTCACCTGCGCTTTGACGGGAGCTTTGTCTGGAGCGTACAACGGTGCTACTGCGATTCCTGTAGAATGGCGACAGCTATCTTCGGCGGTTGAATTGGCACCGCTAGTCGAGGGGCAAGAACCCTTAGTCTGGGGAACCGACAGCGAGTTAAAACTTGTGGAGTTAGCAAATAACCTGTTTGCTGTTTGGGCTGGAGTTTACAACCCTTCAGCCAGTCTAGACTCCGCAGCGTTAGCGCGATCGGTGGCTGCGCCTTATGTGATTAGGCCTCGTAAAGTATAAAGTTTTGAGCTTTTAATAGGGATCTGAAACTAGAAATTAGCAATTAAGCTCTTCCGCATTTAAATTGTATATTTAGGGCGGGCTACAAGAGACCACTCCACTCATTGTTTGATTGTTTTTTAATCAATTTAAGTGCCCAACAGCTTAGGAATGAGTATTAAATAACTTCCACAAGCTTGTGGGATGTCCCGCCCGTCTTGCACAGGCTTTCGGGCCAGGGCTATTTCATTCTCTTGTAGGGGCGGTGCCCCCGTGCCCGCCCGAGCCCTCAAACACATACAAAATGTCGATGAAGAAGGTCGGCACGGGGGCACGACCCCTACAAAATTATCGTTTTATTGTGAAACAGCCCTGGCTTTCGGGCCTGTTTCACAATAACAATTAAAATTGTAAGTTATTTAATTCGCGAGCCTGAACAATTAGCAATTAACAAGTCAAAAACGAAAGTGGAAGGAAAGCGACATTAAAGATGAAAAGGTGAAAAATGAAATCGGACGTGGTGGCCTCAAAAAACCCGGTTTCTATGAAAATATTGGGTTGGGAAACCAGGAATCTACTGAGAAACTGGGTTTTTAGCCCTCAACCGCGAGTTGTGTTAAAAATGGACAACGGAAGTTAGCAAACCCAAATTTTGGCGAGAATCAGCTAAAGTAGCCTTCGTAATTAAGTATTCAGGGACTACTGTTCGGATAAACTCAATCAAGATGCACAGTCAGAATTTCTGACTCATCTGCTGAATAACAGTGATATATCTTCGACACAAATGAATACGCTCTCCTCATTGATGCGGCAGATTGAGCAGCTAGGGGCTGCGCGCTCACTACGCCAACATATTGCTAAAGTGCAAAATGGCGATCGCAAAGCAGATCCCGATCGCCCTGGTGGGCATTTCCTTAGCCGTTTATCGGCTAAAAAATGGGATCTACCCGAGACTTTTATTAGATTTAGAACTAAAACCTCTTCTTCGGGCCTCAAAAATCAAGCTCGTTCCCCTATGTTGGTGCTGGTGGCGGTAGTTTCCCTCAGCAGCACTCTGGGCCACCGCTTCTACAACCAGCCGAAACTGGATGTGGGGACAAAAGCTCCTCAGACGATTAAGGCTCCTGCTAGTGTTAGTATTCCCGATTATAAAACTACTGAAGAACAGCGGAAAGCAGCGCGGAGCGGGGCTGTAGCCATATTAATGCTCGATCGTACGGTCGATCGACAAATCAATCGAGAATTGCAACAATTTTGGCAAGAGGGGAACGAACTGCGGCGGGCAGTAGGCCCGTTTCCGTTTGCGGAGCCACAGGCTCTCTCAAATGCGGCTCAGCTTTACTTGCGGGGCTGTCCAGAGTGGGAGTGGCGATCGATTTTGGCGCAATCCGGGGACAACAGTGTAACTTCCGAGCGGCTGAGTTTAGATTCGTCGGCGAGTGCTGCGCCGACAGATAACAAGTCTCAGCAGGAGGCGATCGCTCAACTGCAAGCTTACAGCCGATCGGTCTCAAAATCAGACTTTGAAAATCTCACAGACAGTATTTCCGAGGCTCGGCGACGCTATCTCAATGCTGTGGAGGCGCTTGAAAAACCCTCGGTTTCTGTGCTGCGACTGATTTACGATACTTCGCTGTTTGATTTGTCGGATGAAGCTTGGCAGAAAACTCAAACGGGTATGAGTCGGGCGGCAAAAATGATCCTGACTCAAGGTATCCCGCAGGGGTTGCCAAAAGAGATTTTGAAAGAAGCTGTGAAGCTGCAACTGGCTGATGAAGTGCCGTTAGAGTCTCAAGCTTTGGCGGTTGTCAGTTTAACAGCGATTTTGCAGCCAAATCTGGTGAGAGATCCCGAAGAAACCAAACAGCTAGCTGAATTGGCTGCGCAAAAGGTGAAACCGGTAAGGATTCAAGTAGAGCAGGGCGACATAATTGTTGCCGAAGGAAAAGAAATTAGGCAGCAAGATTTCGTGTTGCTGGACTATTTTGGCTTGAGCCGGCGGGGGGTGAATTGGCTAGGGCTGGCGGGTTTTGTTTGTTTAGTCGGTGGGGCAATTGCGATCGTACTGCTGGTGGAAAAGCACTACCGCTTGCGCCGGAGAGATCATTTGCTGTTGCTGCTGCTGACTTTGAGCGCGCCGGTGCTGGTGAGTTTGGGGCTGCCTTGGACGACTTTGCCTGCGATCGGGATTTTGGCCGGCGGCTTCTACGGTTCGGCGGTGGGGGTAACTGTAGTGGGGCTGCTGTCGGCACTCCTGCCCATTGGCTTGGATGTGGAGTTGATTCATTTGGTGGCTAGCGCGGCGGGGGGATTGCTAGGTGCTTTTACGGCTGGGCGGCTGCGATCGCGCGAGGAATTGGCTCTTTTGGGCGTGGGTGTCGGCTTGACTCAGGGCATGGTGTATTTGGTGGGGACTCTGATTGCTAGCGCGGCTGCCGGTGCGATTTGGTACGTGGTTCTGGGTACGGTGGGGGCGCAAAGTTTGGCTGGTTTGGCTTGGAGCGTTGTGGCGATCGGCATCAGCCCTTATTTGGAACACGTTTTTGACCTAATTACCCCGATCCGGCTGGCGGAACTTGCCAACCCCAACCGCCCGCTATTAAAGAGATTGGCTGCCGAAGCTCCGGGGACTTTTCAGCACACGCTGTTTGTAGCTAGTTTGGCGGAGGCTGCGGCGAGGGAACTCGGCTGCAATGTTGAGCTGGTCAGAACTGGAACACTATACCACGATATCGGAAAGATGCACGACCCGAACGGATTTTGCGAAAATCAAATGGGCGGGGGTAACAAACACGATGAAATTAATAACCCTTGGACGAGCGCCGAGATTATTAAAAAGCACGTTAGCGAAGGGTTGATCATGGCGCGTAAGCATCGATTACCGAAGGCGATTCAGGCATTTATTCCTGAACATCAAGGCACAATGTTAATTGCTTACTTCTACCACCAAGCGCAGCAACTGGCTACCAAAGAACCAGAAGATTTAAACATTTCTTTAGTAGATGCGGATCATTCAAAGTTAACAATCGAAATTCGGGAAGTGAGGGAGCAAGATTTTCGCTACGACGGGCCGATTCCGCAGTCGCGGGAAACCGGAATTTTGATGTTGGCGGATTCTTGTGAGGCTGCTTTGCGATCGCTCAAGGATGCTACTCACGAGGAAGCTTTGAATATGGTTAATCGGATTTTGAAGGCTCGCTGGCAGGATAATCAGTTGATTGATTCGGGTTTGACGCGGGAGGATATGTCTCTAATTGCGGAAATTTTTGTGCGAGTTTGGGAACAGTTCAATCACAAGCGGATTGCTTATCCTAGTGCAGTTTTTACTCCGAGGTAGAGACTTAAAATTTAGATTTTAGGATAGATAGTTTATGATAAAAATACAGTTTATAGGTTCGTAGTGAGGACTTTAGTCCTTCTTTGAAACGGACAGGTTCGTAGTGAGGACTTTAGTCCTTCTTTGATACGAATAGGTTCGTAGTGAGGACTTTAGTCCTTCTTTAATACGAACTGAAGTCATCACTATGAAACTATTTAATGGTTTTTTTTTAAAGCTTTAGGAAGGCTATTCCTCGGTTTTGATGCGAACTGAAGTCCTCACTACGAACCTATTTGAGGTTACATCATCCGCAAATTTCAAATATAAAATGGTTTAAGATGTACCGCGCAGGCTACCGTGAACTTGAGAATTGCCACTGACAATCACCACGGTTTGCTTGATTCCTGCGATTAGCCAATGTTTGTCTGTTTTAATCAAGGAGTGAAAATAGTTTCCTGCTGTATCAAACCGATTCTGTGACTCGCGAGTGGAGTCAACTCGATAAATTTGGTATGCAGACTGGCATTCGGCAGTATTATTGTTAATTGTTACTTCGTGATTCGTGCTGACGTGGAGCGTTCGCAAACCGGCAAGTCCCTCTACCCGCTGTTTTATGTATGCTTCTGCGGTTACTCGTCTGGGAGTTTCACTTCTGAATTCCGAATAGTCGATATCTATTTCGTCGGCTAGGTACGATCGCACTTTTTGCCAGTCTTTGGCATCGAACGCATTTGCAACTGCTACGATCGCATCTACGATCGCAGCGCGCTCAACAATCCAGCGGATTTCGGGCATTTCGTACATAAAAAATAAATTTTGTGAGTTGTATAACAGAAGGAAGAAGGAAGAAGGAAGAAGGAAGAAGGAAGAAGGAAGAAGGAAAAATTTTATACTGACAATGCCCAATGCCCAATTCCCAATTCCCTCATTCTATCCCTTGACTCCGGCGGCAGTTTCAGTCGGAACAATGTATTTTTGCAACAGCAAAAACAGTCCTAAAACTGGAATAATGGAAATGATAGAACCCGCCGCTACCAAACGCCAATCCAAAGAAAATGTCCCAGCTAAATTAGCAACTCCTAAAGGCAAAGTGTAATATTCTGGTCTGTCTAAAACTAGCAGCGGCCACAAAAAGTCACTCCAAGAACCGATAAATACAAAAATTCCTAAAGTGACTAAAGCCGGCTTAATTGCCGGAATCATCACGTGCCACCAAATGCCTAATTCTGAACAGCCGTCGATGCGGGCGGCTTCTTCTAGTTCTTTGGGAACTCCGAGGAATGCTTGCCTCAATAAAAATATGCCGAATGCTGATGCTAATCCGGGAAAGATTACACCTAAATAACTATTTTTTAGTCCGAGTTGTACTGTCAAGACGTACAGGGGAATCATCACGATTTGGAAGGGAATCATGATTGTGGAAACGATCGTAATTAAGATGGCTTCGCGGCCACGAAAGTTGAGTCTGGCTAAGGGGTAAGCGGCGAGGGCGCAAAACAAAACATTGATGCTAACTGTGAGGCCCGCAATCAGGCTGCTGTTGAACAGGTAACGGCCGAAGGGGTTGGTTTGCCAGACTTTTATGAAGTTTTCGAGGGTTGGGTGTTGCGGCCACAGTTGCGGGGGATATTGGAAGATGTTTTCGCTGGGGGATTTGAGGGAGGTACTGAGCAGCCACAGCAGGGGAAACAGCATTAAAAGTCCGATCGCACTCATCATCCCATAGGTGCACAGCGCGATCCACCGCGAGGGACGGCTGTTGGGGGAATTTGATTTTTTAGTTTTGAGATTGTTCATAGTTGGGATATGATAATAAGTCCTTGCTTCATCAGAAGCCTTGTTTGTCCATAAGGGATTATTGCCATGAAACCGTTTATTTACGAAACAATGTACATTCTGCGCCCAGATTTGGGTGAAGAAATGACTGACCAGGCGATCGCGAAATATCAAACAATTTTGCGCGATCAAGGTGCTGAAAATATCGAAACTCAGCACCGCGGCAAGCGTCGCTTGGCTTACGAAATCGGCAAGCACCGCGACGGAGTATACGTTCAAATGAACTATACAGCTCCCGGCGCTGCAATTTTTCCGATGGAGCGCGCGATGCGCCTGAGCGAAGAAGTAATTCGCTATTTGACGATCAAGCAAGATGTTCCAGATGCACCTGAAGCTGAAGCTGAAGCTGAAGCCGAAGTCGCTGCTTAAAACAAGTTTTTTTGGTCGTTATATCAAATCCGGTTGCATCGGAATGATATAGAGGACACGGCAGTGCCGTGTCCCTACCGAAAATAATATTGTAGGGACACGGCACTGCCGTCTCCTAATTTTGGCTAATAATTTCGACGCTACCGGAAACGATATTACCAGGCTCTTCCTGGTAACGATCGGCAAAAAGGTTAATCTGAGTTCAAAAACTCCAAATAATTATTAGTCAATTCTTTGACTGCTAATTCGTGAAATTGCTGGCCATGTTCGGGAGTTGCTAAGGCTGGATTTGAACCCATTCTCCCGTCGGGAAATCGGCGGCGGAAGTCAGCAGCACTATAAATTTTGTACCCGGATGCAACTTCTTCTGAAAGCGGTGCTTGCTTGATTGCTTCTGGATAAAGGTACTGGGTTAAGGCGATTTCGCTGGGGGTGGCGTGGGAACCTTCTTGGTTTCCGTACAATTCTTTGGCGAGTTTGTAGACTGAACCGCACATGAACCAGTTGCCGATTTGACACTGGATTCGATCGGCATTTGGTACATTTAAGTCCGACAAATGCGCGTAAGTCTCGGAAAATGCTGCTTTCATCGTCGCAATATTGCCACCGTGACCGTTAATAAAGAAGTATTTCTCAAATCCCGCTTTTGCTAAAGATGTGATATAATCCCTAATTACCAGAATCAGCGTCTGCGGTCGGAGGCTGATGCTCCCAGGAAAGCTCGTATGGTGCAAAGCCATCCCGACATTAATTGTCGGCCCGACTAAGGCATTGGCTGCTTCGCCGACACTGCGGCCGATCGCCTCAGCAGCAATGGCGTCAGTTCCGATTAAACCGGTGGGCCCGTGTTGTTCGGTGGAGCCGATCGGGATAATTATGCCTCGGGAGCTCTCTAGATAAGCTTCTACTTCGGGCCAGGTACTCAAGTGCAGCAACATTATAGGCAGTTTATAGAATTTTCACTTACTATTGTCGATCGTAGCGGGAATAAGTCATTTGTAGGGCGATCTGCTTTTAGTGCGATCGTCCCCACTCGCGTCCAACCCACAAAACACTAAACTTCTTGCATAAGTCACAAAATATCTTGAAATTATCTGCGTTTATCTGTGTTTATCTGCCTAACATCTGCGGTTGTTCTATCAATCAAAGACTAAGGCCAAGAAGTCTACTATTCCTCAAAAACCCGTCAGATTCCCAGATTTATAGTTAATTTAGCACCATATTTTTCAAGTTACCTGGTTTCGGAGCGTAGAGCCGATCGAGATTGTATCTTTTGACAAAGCTGTAGCGTTCGGTTAGACTTGAAAAGCAACATTATAGATTCTTAAATAAATTAACCATTTATTTACTAAAGCTTTACCTTTTGATAACCTTTTATCTGTACGATAAAGCCATCTCCCATAAATTGGGGGTTACCTGGTCAATTTAAAACGGGCAATGTTTTACAAAGTAATACCGACCCCTAACAATGACCAGGCTTCTAACGCCTGGACTGAGGCAGACAGCGCAGCTATCGCAACTGCTCAACGGCTATATTTCTTGCACGAGCAAGTAGAAACAGTCGAGCGTATGTCTGTCGGATGGACTGGTGAAAGATTATAAGTGATTGAATAGTCGATCGTTCATAAAAAGCGATCGCAGCGCGAGAGTGCCTCAGCTACTGAAGAAAGCACCTCCCGCTAGCTACATACCAACATAACTCCCACTGATATTTATGTTTTCTGCTGAATTAAGCGAAAGTCCTTCAAGGCTGGCTGTTGGACAAGTCGGCCGCATCCTGTTATTGGAAGGTGAAGACCTGTTGCGCGAAATGCTAGCTTTAGCCCTGAAAGAACAGGGCTATGAGGTGGTGGTTACTAGCGACGGGCGCAACGCTCTGCCCCCTGTGCAGACTTCCTCGTCATACCACGGTGAATTTGGGTTTAACCTGTTAATTATGGATTCAATCAACGGTTTGGATCTGTGTCGGATGTTACGGCATCAAGGAAATCCCGTACCTATTTTGATTATCGGTGCTAGAGGAAGTGCGAACAATTGCGCTTTTTATCTAGAAGCCGGATCAGATGATTATCTCACCAAGCCTTTTGGAATGCGGGAGTTTATCGCCCGCTGTCGGGCGCTGATGCGTCGCCAACGCCTCGGTCAGTTACCAGAACCGATGATGCTGCAATATAAGGGCATAACTCTGTATCCTGAAGAATGCCGCGTATTGGTTCGCGGCATTGAAGTGAAATTTTCTCCTAAACAGTTTCGCTTACTAGAACTATTTATGAGTAATCCCCGGCGAGTTTGGTCTCGCGATCAATTGCTGGAAAAAATTTGGGGTCAAGATTTTATCGGAGACAGCAAAACAGTTGATGTTCACATCCGCTGGCTGCGCGAAAAATTGGAAATCGATCCGAGCCAACCGGACTACATCATTACAGTACGCGGATTCGGCTATCGATTTGGTTAAATTTTTAGATTAGTTCTAGGGGTGCAATTTGCAGTTAAATCTGACGTAGGGACACAACACTGTTGTGTCCTTATTTGTATGTGCAGTAGAAATCTTCAGAAAAGCAAATTTTGAACAGGCTCGAAAGCCTATTCGACAAGAAATATGGTCGATGTCTAGTTGTGTAGGGTCGCAATTAGTTGCTGAATTTAGGTATGATTCACCTAGCGAAGGCAATCCCTGAAATTTAGAGTAGGGGCAATTCATACTTCAAATCAGCAAAGCCCGCAATTAATATTACTGAATCAGGACACTCAAGATGCCGTTTCTGGCGCGCCAGATTAATTGTAGTCCAAGGGCGCGTGCTGTTTCCTCGCTTGTCATTCTGATGCAACCGGAAACGATATGATACAATCATATCCAGCTAGTCTAGTTATTTTTACGCAAATTTTGGGTACGATCGACTCTCCAACGATCGGGATATATACTTAAGTCGAGCAACTTGTGTTACAAAAGGTGAGAGATTGGGGTTTGAGCGCGAGGAGGGGAAGTTGACCCCGTAGAGAAAGCAAAAAGACATTTCTCGCCCCCAGATTCAAAAAAACTTACAATCAATTTAGTTTTGAACCTGCGGATGCTCAGTCGTTAACCAATTTTTTACCATAAACAATTGGTTTAAAGCCTTTACCTTTTAAGGAGAACTTCAAATCAGACTATTCATTAATCCAATCCTCTTCCTTCTTTTGTCAACTGTCAACTGTCAACTGTTAACTGAATGAACTATGACTATCAAGCGTCGAGAATTCCTACTTTTCTTGGGTGCAACAGCAGGTAGTGTTGCCCTCAATTCTTGCCAACAAAAATTTTCCATGCCCTTCTCAGATGGTGCTAATTCTGCGAAAGATGCGGAAAATATTGCAGGAGGCATCAACTTCAAACCAGTCAAAGGGCCGATACCTTTGCCAACTAGCAGCGCCGTAGCAGAAGCCGGAAAATTAATCCCCATTAGCACCGCATCCGCTCAGCAGCAAGCGCAAGCTTTCAGCGCCTATGAAGTAGCAGACGACCTCGTACTTCCAGAAGGCTTTACCTACGATATCATAGCTGCTTGGGGAGACAAAGTAGGCGATTCTCACTTCGGCTACAACAATGACTATCTCTCCTTTGTAGAAACTGGCAAAGGTGAGGGATTGTTGACAGTTAATTTCGAGTACATCAGCGCCAAGCCTTGGATTCAAACTTATCAAAAAGTCATTGGCAAATCTCTGCCTTTTGCTGAGCTAGAAGAGGCAGTTACGCCCGCCGGAAAAGCCGGAATTAATGTCTTTGCTGTGCCCCAAAAAGACCCGATCGCCAAAATGGTTCGTGAAGTAGCCAAAGCAGCATTAATTGACGTGGGCATTGGAGTAATTTCTGTGATCAGAAACGATGACGGCAAATGGGTAAGAACCAATTCTCCAGCCGATCGCCGAATCACTGGCATTTCCGGGCTAGAAGACGGGCGCTACCTGAAATCCACCGGCCCAGCAGTAGCTGTATTCAACAAAAAAGGTAAAGGCTACCTAGACAAGTTGGGCGACAAAATCATCGGCACTTTTAACAACTGTGCGGGCGGGACAACGCCTTGGGGAACGGTTTTTAGTGCTGAAGAAAACATCCAGAATTTCGTGCCGGAACCTGTATTTGCCGACGGTACATCTTTCGATCCAAGCAAGAAAAACTTCTACATCGATGCCGAAGAAATTGGCGGTTTGGGCAATGTCTTCGGCTTAGCGGGGAATAAATACGGCTGGATGGTTGAAGTAGACCCCGCTAACCCCACCGACTACGGCACCAAACACACTTGGCTCGGACGCTACCGCCACGAAGCCGTCGGTATTCGAGTGGTTGCAAACAAACCATTAGCATTTTACTCTGGGTGCGATCGACGCAGCGGACATATTTACAAATTCGTCAGCAAAGACGCAGTTAAAGACCCCAAGGATAAAGCTAATTCTAAACTATTGACAGACGGAATGCTTTATGCTGCCAAATTCAATGCTGACGGCACCGGTAAGTGGATTGCCTTAAAAACTGACACCCCTGTCAATCCAGATTTACCTAGCATTCACGCAGGCGGAATAATTAATTTGCCACAGCGGCCCGAAGGCGGTTTTTTCAAAGTAGAAAAAGATGCAGCAGCAGTTGCTTTCAAAAAGAAATTTAAGACTTTAGACGATTTATATGAAGGTACAGCTAATGAAAAACAAGGCGCAATTTTAATAGACGCTCATTATGCCGCAAGTGCGGCAGGAGCTACTTGCACTGCTCGTCCCGAAGATACCGAAATTGCTCCTGACGGTTCTCTCTACATTGCCTTTACTTCCGGTTCTGCAAGCGACACCGATGGCGGCCCAGATTTACGAATTTTTAAAGGTAAGGACGGTAAACCTTACGAATACGGCTGGATTATGCGCTTAGTTGAAGATGGTAACGAGCCGTCTGCGATGAGTTTTCAGTGGAAAATGTTTGCGACGGGCGGCGAACCGGCTGAGGGTGGGTTGGGTTTTGCTAATCCCGATAATTTGGTAATTGATAAGAGCGGCAATGTTTGGATGGTTAATGATATGTCTTCCGACAAACTCAATGGGGCTGTTGCTGCTGGCCGAGTTGATAAGGATAGAAAACCGATTAGCCAGTCTAGTTTACGCGGTTTGTACGGCAACAATGCAATTTGGTTTTTACCCGCTTCTGGCCCGAGTGCTGGCGAGGCTTTCTTGTTTGGAATTGGGCCGATGGAATGCGAAACTACTGGGCCATTTTTTACAGAGGATGAAAAAACTTTGTTTTTGGCGATTCAGCATCCGGGAGAAGTCAACGGAATGCGGAAGGATATGGCAGCAGACAACCGCAATCTAGCCATGAAAACTATTGATGGTAAGGAGTTTATGCAGACTCGAAAAGTGCCTGTAGGCTCTAATTGGCCGGGGAAAAAAGTTAACAATCCGCCTCAACCTGCGGTGGTGGCGATTCGGCGGGTGACTTCGCAACGACTGACTTAGTTAGGACTTGCAATCGATCGATCTTTATGGTGTCCGTCGGGGTAAGGTGTGCAGTAGACAAGATTGCAAAAGTCCTTTTAATCAAATTTTGGAACGGGCTATCCGGCCCATTCCACAAGAAAAAATTTTTTGTGGGATGGGCCGGATAGCCCGTCCTAGCTATTTTTGCAAGAGGTCTAGTGTGCACCCTACGATTGTTACATCTTTCTTCTTCCATTTTGTTACCCGCTCAGCTTCGCCTTCTTACTAACATCCGTTACATCCGTTACAAAATCCGTTGCCGAACTTCCTGCTATATTATCAAATATTAAAGTTGTGAACCAAACCGAATCTACTGGCCCCTTAGCAGCCAAAACTGTTCGATCCCGAACCCTGCGAACAGTTTTGATAGTTCCCTTCGTCTTGCAAATTTTTGCGACGGTGGGACTCGTAGGATATCTCTCGTTTAAAAACGGACAAAAGGCAGTCAACGAAATTGCCGATCGACTAATGGCAGAAGTAGGTAGCCGCGTCGAACAGAATCTGGGTACTTACCTGACTGTACCCCATCAGGTTAACCAAATCAATGCTACGGCGATCGAACTCGGAACCCTGAACCTGCAAGATTTACCTATTTTACAGCGTCATTTTTGGCGGCAGCTTCAGATATTTGACACCCTCACCTTTACGGGTTTAGGTTTAGAACAAAGAGACAACTTAGGCGCCGAAAGGCTCGATAACGGCTCCCTGACTTTGAGAATATCGACAGCAGCAAGTAAGTATGATTTTCGCACCTATGCTACCAATAAATCCGGCGAAGTCGGTCAATTATTAAACAACAAAACTAATTTCGATCCGCGCACTCGCCCGTGGTACAAAGCTGCGGTAGCTGCTGGCAAACCTACTTGGAGTCAGATTTATCCGAATACAGCAGGTATCACGGCTTATCTCGGTGCATCCATGCCTTTCTACGACAAACAAGGCAAATTGCAAGGTGTGCTACTAACTAATATTAATTTGTCCACCATTGGTAAGTTTCTCCAAAACTTGAAAATTGGCGAAACTGGACAAGTTTTTATTGTCGAACGATCGGGAATGTTGGTCGCAACTTCCACAGGAGAAACACCGTATCATGCAGTCAACAAAGACTATGGAGCCGAACGAGTTAAAGCAATTGATAGTGAAAATACTTTCACTAAAACCACGGCTAAATATTTAGCAGCCAATTTTAACGAGTTTCAATCTCTGAAAACTTCGCAATCGCTAGAATTTGACGTTCAGGGTAAGAAACAATTTTTACAAGTTCTGCCTTGGCAAGATGACAAAGGATTGGATTGGTTGATTGTAGTAGTTGTGCCAGAAGCGGATTTTATGGCACAAATTAATGCCAATAATACGACGACAATTTTGTTATGCGCTGCTGCTTCGATAGCGGCGATAATTGTTGGCATTATTACGGCAAGATGGGTGACAAAACCGATTTTATCTTTGAACCATGCTGCTAAAAATATTGCTCAAGGTGAATGGGGCAAAAGTGTCATAATTAACCGCGACGATGAAGTCGGTGAACTGGCAAACTCATTTAATAGTATGGCGACACAACTACAAGTGTCTTTTACAGAAATGCAAGCTCTGAATGCCGAATTGTCTGAGAGTGAAAGTCGGCTCAATCAAATTTTAGAAGCCGTCCCAGTGGGGATATTTGTCGCCGATTCGAGCGGCAAACCTTATTATGTTAATTCTCGCGCTCAGGATTTATTAGGTAAAGGTATCATCGCTACTACTTCTGACGAAATTCGCGAGACTTATCAAATTTATCTTGCAGGTAGCAACGAAATTTATCCGGCTGAAAAAGATCCAATTATCAATGCTTTTAAAGGGGATAGTATTAATGTTGATGATATGGAAATTCGCCAGCCAGACAAGATTATTCCGATCGAGGTTTGGGGCACGCCCATCTATGATGACAAAGGAAATGTGAGTTATGCGATCTCAGCTTTTGCAGACATCACTCAACGCAAACAAGCCGAAAAATTGGTAGCGGAATACAACCGCACTCTCGAAGTCCAAGTCGCCGAAAGGACGCAAGAGCTCAAAACAGCACTAGAAAACCTGCAAACCACTCAGGAAGAGCTGATTCAATCCGAAAAAATGGCAGCTTTAGGTCAATTAGTCGCCGGAGTTGCTCACGAATTGAATACTCCGTTGGGTGCAATTCGATCGAGCGCTGGAACTATGACTACATTTTTGGGTCAAACTCTCACCAACTTACCCTCACTTTTTCAGTCGCTTTCCCCCGCAGAATCTGAAAATTTCGGCGAACTAATGTATCGTTCGCTACAAAAAGATATGACTTTAACAGCTAGAGAAGAAAGGAAGTTAAAGCGGGCTTTGATTAGTCAACTCGAAGATCGAGACATTGACGAAGCGGATGATATCGCCGACACCTTGGTGGATATGGGAATTTACGAGGCTGACGATTTTCTGTCTCTGCTGCAAAAGGTCGATCGCGATCGCATCCTAGAAATAGCTTACAAACTCTCCGAAATCCAGCGAGGAACCCAAATAATTAACACCGCAGCCGATCGAGCTTCTAAAGTCGTCTTTGCCCTGAAAACCTACGCCCGTTACGACTCATCAGAAACGATGGTTCAGTCTAACATCACTGAAGGCATAGAAACCGTACTCACCCTATATCAAAACAACCTAAAACACGGCGTAGAAGTACACCGAAATTTCCCCAAAATACCGCCCGTACTATGTTATGTAGACCAACTAAATCAGGTATGGACAAATCTAATTCATAACGCTCTGCAAGCAATGGACAATCAAGGCACATTAACTCTAGATATCGTTCAGGAAGGCAACGATATCAAAATCAGCGTTACCGATAGCGGAACAGGAATTCCCCCAGAAGTCATGCCCAAAATATTCGCTCCCTTCTTCACAACTAAACCGCCCGGAGAAGGCAGCGGTCTGGGGCTCGATATAGTCAAAAAAATTATTGACAAACATCGCGGTAAAATAGAAGTTGAATCGGTTCCAGGCAAAACCACATTTACAGTTGTTCTGCCTATCAATCTCCCTTCATTCAGTTGACAGTTGACAGTTGACAGCTACCTCTACCTAAAAGGAAGAGGATTGGAGTAATGAATCGTCTGATTTTAATTTCTCGCCTTTAGGGGAGAGGCTTTCAACCAATTCTTTCTGGCAAACCATTAATTAAGGTCACAATTATGTCTAAACCAATCATCCTATGTGTTGACGACGAAAAAGTAGTTTTAAAAAGCCTCAAAGCCCAATTAAAATCAGCTTTTGGGAATGCTTACATTTATGAAATGGCAGAAACTCCTGCCGATGCGTTAGAGTTGATTGATGAATTGAATGACGATGAAATTCCGATCCTTTTGATTGTATCGGATTGGTTAATGCCAGGAATGAAAGGAGATGAATTTCTAATTCGCGTCCATCAAAAATTTCCGAAAATAGTAAAGATCATGCTGACAGGTCAAGCTGATGAAAAAGCCGTGAACAGGGCATTTGAGGAAGCTAACCTCCATCGGTGTTTGCAGAAACCTTGGTCAGAATCAGAGCTAATCGAAACCATTAAAACGGCCTTATCGCTATGACAAAACAAGTCATTATTTGCGTTGACGATGAAAAAACAATTCTAAAAAGTCTTAAGACTGAATTAAAAGAAGCTTTGGGCAATACTTATCGGATCGAAATTGCCGAAGGAGGTAGAGATGCCTTAGAATTAGTTGCTGAATTGCTCGAAGATGGCTATGAAATCCCTTTAATTATCTCCGATTATGTAATGCCTGACATGAAAGGAGATGAATTGTTGCGGCTAGTTCACGAAATTTCTCCCAAAACTCTCAAGGTGATGCTGACCGGTCAGGCGACTATTGAGGCGGTAGGAAATGCTATCAAATACTCCAAACTTTACCGTTATATAGGTAAACCTTGGCAAACAGAAGACTTAAAATTGACGGTGACAGAAGCCGTCCACAGCTACAGTCAAGATAAAAAACTAGGAGAACAAAATGCCGAACTTCGGAGCATCAATCAGGAGTTAGAAGTTTCCCTGTCACAGCAATTAAAATTAACAGAAGCTGCTAAACGCTTTGTGCCGAATGAATTTGTCTCGCTGCTAAGTCACCATAGCTTGAGCGACGTTCGACTCGGCGACAGCGTGGAAAAAGAAATGTCAATATTGTTTTCCGATATTCGGGACTTTACGGCTCTTTCTGAACTCATGACCCCGCAGGAAAATTTCAATTTTATTAATTCCTATTTGAGGATAATGGAGCCAAGTATTATTCAAAATCATGGCTTTATTGATAAATATATTGGCGATGCAATTATGGCTTTGTTCGGCCACAGTGCAGACGATGCAGTCAAGGCCGGTATTTCTATGCTGCAAAATCTCACCGAATACAATCAACATCGCATTAGTCGCAGCTACGCACCTATTAAAATTGGGATTGGCATCAATACGGGTTCATTGATGTTAGGAACTGTTGGGTCAACTAACAGGATGGACAGTACGGTTATTGGCGATGCAGTAAATTTAGCCTCGCGGGTAGAAAGTTTGACTAAAAGTTACGGAGTGTCGATGCTGATTACTCAAAATACTTTTTTAGAGTTGACCGATTCGGCAAGTTACTCAATCCGAAATATCGGCTGTGTTCGAGTGAAAGGAAAGTCGGATTTGGTGACGATTCATGAAGTGTTTGATGCCGATGCACCTGAACTAAAAGAGGGTAAGTTAGCAACTTTGTCCGTATTTTTAGAAGCACTGTACAACTACGCTGCTGCTAAACATCAAGAAGCAGCAGAACTGTTTGCTGATTGCGTGCGCAAGAATCCCCTGGATAAGGTGGCTCAAAATTATCTGGAACGCTGTCAGGAAATGCAGGTAATACTGCCCTAAAGTCGATCGGACTTTATTTAATAGACATCGCAAGAATTGCCAGTTTAGAACAGCCAGGATGCCTGTTCCACAAGAATTATTGGAAATGTCTAATACAGTTCTGCACGCAAAAGTTATGAATAAACCGGGAATAAAAACGAAAATTAGGCATTTTAGTCAATAATCTTAACTAAAAAAACCGATTTTTTTAATCTCTGGGTGATAAATTCGGTTTCTCCGAAAGATCCTGAGTTTAGTAACGATAAATACACTTATCAACTGGGTTAATGAGTGTTCGGTGTCGGCGATTGTAAAGAAAAGAAAAGTCTCAGTTAATCTAAGCCTGGAATATGTTGGCAAATAAGTTTAACTGCGATAATATAGTAATTTTAATTGAGTGCTCTAAAAAATAACACAATATACTTTAAACAATCATGAACAGCCAGCAAATAGCCCCAGCAACGGCGAATATTCTTGTAGTTGACGATACTCCAGCTAATTTGCGGCTTCTCGCTGGGATTTTGATACAACAAGGATACAATATTAGACCCGCAAGGGATGGAAACCAAGCTCTATCAATTACCCAAACCATTGCTTTTGATTTAATTTTGCTGGATATTAATATGCCGATAATGGATGGCTATGAAGTCTGCGAAAAGCTTAAAGCGAATCCGAACACTCGCGCCATACCCGTTATCTTCATCAGTGCTTTGAGCGACGTGCTCGATAAAATCAAAGCTTTTGGCGTGGGGGGAGTAGACTACATTACCAAACCTTTTCAAGTGGAAGAAGTTTTGGCTCGCGTCGAAACTCACTTGAGTTTGCAAAATCTGCAAAACAATCTGCAATCAAAAAATGATGAGCTAGCGAAAACTAATGAACGATTGAATGCTACTTTGCTAGAATTAAAAGCTACTCAAACAGAGCTGGTGCATTCGGAAAAAATGGCTGCTTTGGGACAATTAATAGCAGGAATTGCTCACGAAATTAATACTCCCCTGGGAGCGATACGCTCTTCGGTGGGGAACAGTTTTAAGTTTTTAAATCAATCGCTGGAGGAGTTACCTGCACTGTTTCAATCTTTATCTCCAGAAGAAGCGGAAAATTTTGTAGCATTACTCAATAGGTCGCTCCAAGAAAAGCCAAGTTTCTCTGCGAAAGAAGACCGCAAAGTAAAGAGGTTGTTAGTGGAGAAATTAAAATCGGAAAGAGTTGAAAAAGCCGAAGATTTGGCTGATACGATTGTGGACATGAGGATTTATAATAACATAGAGCTTTTCTTGCCGCTGTTAAAAAAACCTGATGGTTTATATATTTTAGAAATAGCTTATAAAATTTCAGGTATGCAAAGAGGTATGCAAACTATAGAAACAGCAGCAGATAGAGCAGCAAAAATAATATTCGCTCTCAAAGAGTACACGGGTGGCAAACCTTCGAGCCAGAAGAGTTTAGCGAAGATATCTGATGGTATAGAAACGGTGTTGACTCTCTATCATAATCAAATCAAACACGGAGTAAATGTAGTGCTGAACTTTCCAGAACTACCGCCTATACTTTGCTATCCTGACGAACTCAATCAGGTGTGGACAAATATTGTGCACAATGCTTTGCACGCTATGGACTATCAAGGTACTTTAACTATTGATGCGATCGAGGAAGACGAGCAAATTAAGATTACCATGACTGATACAGGTAAGGGTATACCGTTGGAGATTCAACAGAAAATTTTTGAGCCATTTTTTACTACTAAGCCTTTGGGGGAAGGTAGCGGTTTAGGGCTACATATTGTTAAGCAAATAATTGACAAACATCAAGGTAAAATAGAAGTTGCATCAGTTCCTGGACAAACTACGTTTATTGTTTATGTGCCGAAAAATTAATAACACAATTGGTTTGTAGTGAGGACTTTAGTCAAATGGCACTGAAAAAGTCTGGATTATTGGCTGGTAGACAATGAGTTTCCAATGGTTTGAACCTCCGTGATTTACCAAATTTCAGTGCCATTGGACTTTAGTCCTCAGAGTGTTGAAGGACTAAAGTCCTCACTACAAACCTAAGATATTTTTCTCTGCTAAGCTCTATTTTTTTATTTTTGAATTGAAAATGCCTAAGCCTGTAATTTTATGTGTTGACGATGAAATCGCTGTATTGGAGAGTCTGAAAGCACAACTTAAGTCAGCTTTTGGGAGTGAATATTGTTATGAACTTGCCGAAAATGCGATCGATGCTCTAGAAATGCTAGAGGAGTTTATTGAAGAGGATATTCAAGTTCTGGTGATTGTGTCGGATTGGTTGATGCCGGGGATGAAGGGGGACGAATTGCTGATTCGCATCCACCAAAAATTCCCTAATACTGTAAAAGTAATGCTGACTGGTCAAGCTGATGAAGCCGCTATTGCCAGAGTGAAAAAAGAAGCAAACCTTCATTCATGCTTGTATAAACCTTGGTTAGAATCTGAGTTAATTGAGATTATTAAATCTGGGCTTAAAACTAGATGAGCTAATAAGTCATACCATTTTGACAAAAGATTGCTACACAATAAATGTTGTGTTTGTTTACAATGACCCTGTAATACCATTTTTTTAAAGTTATGACAGACTTGCCAAACAGGGAAAGTGGATAAATTACCATGTCTTGTCGTCCTCCATCTCTATCTGATCTTTAGAAAAATGGTATAAAGACCAATATGGTTTACTGAAGACTGTTCAGTCTATAAAATCATGTGAAAAATATACACTATGATTGCCGCGCGTTGACGTTCGCAATGACAAAAAAGCGTTAAGTGAACCGTATTGCTGTAAAGACAGGTGCGTCGCCATTAAATTGTCGATATTTTTTAGGGATTGTTGATGGCGACACACCCTACGACTACTGTTGCATTAATTTGACAAATTGGTATTATTCTAAATTTTGGTGGGAAACCCTTTGATAAAACTTTAGCGGTTGAAACCGCTCCTACAAAAACTTTCGTCCGAGCAGAGACGGGCTAATACCATTTTGACAAAAGATTGCTACACAATAAATGTTGTGTTTGTTTACAATGACCCTGTAAAGACAGGTGCGTTGCTGTTAAATTGTCGATATTTTTTAGGAATTCTCACAATCTGGTTATCCGCTCCCAATTCCCCTTGAAAACTGCCGCATTTTCCCCATTTTTATCGCAAAAAACGGTAGATTCAATAGGGGTAAAGTAAATATTTTTTCTGCGAGCGATCGGGGCAAAGCTGTTGCTGAGGTGGAATGTACAATTTAACAACTTAGAATTTAGACCAAAAAGTAATTTTACACGCTAGTCATAGCAAGTAAGGTGATGGACACCGAACCCTAAAAATAGAAGCTTTGCTTAAGTCCTGCAAATTCAACAAATTCCCAAACAATCCGGATATTCACTCTATTTTTTTGTAGAACTAAATACAGTTGTTTTCCTTTGATTCATTTTGTCACATAAATTGCGATCGCTATAGCAAGTCTCAAGAATTTGTGGATTTTTTGTAGGCAATCGCCAGTATAACTGCCACCGCATTTACAGCATCATTTTTTTGGGAGCACTGAGGAAAAGGGAAATACTGTATTGTGATGCTTGCGAGTAGGCATCCAATTTTTTAGGTGGATGTCGGCCACCGAAACTAGAGTTGTAACACAGTCAGTCGATTTTAGATTTTAGATTTACTCCACAGATGAATCTGGGAGCTTGAAGCTTAATCTAAAATTTTGGGCTGATCGCTCAGGAGTGTCCGGGGTTTGTATCCGTTTTTGGGCGCGTCAATAAAGAAGTATTAGACGGTGCGATCGCTATTTGCAGACGATTTGCTGCGGTGCAGTCGAAATTGCTTGCCTGCATTATAGCAATGCCAAGTTCAAAATCAGGGTGCTGGATAACCAATCCATAGCTTGTTGGGTGCAACTAATTAAATCGAGAAAGTCTTTCCCAAACAACAAGTTTTTCCAAGTATGACTACTCCCTCAAACATCAAAGTTTTACAGCCAACCAAATCTTCTTGCAGATTAGTGGCAAAAACAGTTCGCTCCCTCCCTTTGCGAACAGTTCTGATAGTTCCCTTCGTCTTGCAAATCTTCATAGCAGTGGGAGTTGTGGGGTATTTGTCATTTCGCAACGGACAGCAAGCGGTTAACGAAGTTGCTACCAAATTACAGCAAGAAATTAGCGATCGCATCTCCGAACGAGTCCAATCATACATGACATTTCCCCACCAACTCAATCAATTCAAAGCCAATGCTTTTGAACTGGGGGATCTCAACTTGCAAGACACTCCGAAAATACAGCGCCACTTCTGGAAGCAACTGCAAACTTTTGATACAGTAAGCGTTACATATCTTGCCACTCCTGAAGGAAAATTTATTGCCGCGCGGCGTACCAATGAGGGTAATTTTTTATTGCAAGAACGCAGCGAACTTACAGATGGCAATATGAATTATTATGCTGCAAACAACCGAGGTGAACCAACTAACTTAGTTAAAGTTAAACCTAAATTTGACCCGCGAGTCCGTCCCTGGTACACAGCAGCCACCGAAGCACAAACGGCAACTTGGAGCAAAATTTACGCCGACTTTACCAGCAAAGGACTGGGAATTACAGCGGCGCAACCATTATACGACGAATCGGGACAGTTGCAGGCAGTTTTCGGCACTGATTTACTGTTTTCGCGAGTTAATGAGTTCCTCCAGAAGTTAAAAATTGGCAAATCTGGGCAGACATTTATTCTAGAGCGATCGGGCGAATTAATTACGACATCGACTCAAGATCCGGTATATCTAATCAAGGGTGAAGAGACAGAAAGAATTCAGGCAACTGCTAGTCAAAACGCCGCCATCAGCCTCACTACTAAATACCTGCAAGAACACTTTGGCAACCTGAACAATATTCAGCAAACCCAACAGCTTAGCTTTAAGATTAAAGACGAGCTACAATTCATGCAAGTTACTCCCCTAAAAGATGATAAAGGTTTGGACTGGCTGATTGTAGTAGTTATTCCAGAATCAGATTTCTTGGAACAAATTAATGCCAACAACAAAACTACAGTTTTGCTGTGTGTTGCAGCCTTAGCAGCAGCTATAATTGTCGGCGTACTCACAGCTAGATGGGTAACAAAGCCAATTTTATATTTGAATGAAGCAGCCAAAAATATTACTAAAGGTCAGTGGGGAAAAACTGTAGCAATTAACCGCAATGATGAAGTTGGCGAACTTGCTAACTCATTTCAAAGTATGGCAGAACAACTAAAATTTTCTTTTGCGGAAATGCAAAGTTTGAATGCTGAATTGTCCGAGAGTAAAAGCCGACTCAATCAAATTTTAGAAGCCGTGCCGATCGGGATATTTGTAGCAGAACCCAGCGGCAAACCCTACTATGTTAATTCTCGGGCTCAATTCTTGCTTGGGAAAGGCATAGTTGATGATATCAAATCCGCAGAAATTGGAGAGGTATATCAAATTTATCTCGCCGATAGCGGGGAAATATACCCTCCAGAAAAACACCCGATACTTTGTGCTTTTCGAGGAGCAAGTGTCAACGCTGACGACATAGAAATTCACCACTCAAACAGGACTATTCCGATCGAAGTTTGGGGAACGCCAATTTATGATGACAAAGGAAAGGTGAATTATGCGATTGCAGCTTTTACCGACATTACCCAACGCAAAGAATCCGAAAAATTAGTAGCCGAATACAACCGCACTCTCGAAGTTGAAGTTACCGAAAGAACGCAAGAACTCACAACAGCATTAGACCACCTACAAACCACTCAACAAGAGTTAGTTCATTCAGAAAAAATGGCGGCTTTAGGACAATTAGTAGCGGGAGTTGCCCACGAACTGAATACTCCGCTAGGTGCGATTCGTTCGAGTGCCGGAAATATGAGCAAATTCTTGGGACAAACCCTGTCCAACTTGCCTGCACTTTTTCAATCGTTATCTGCCGAAGAAGCTAATAATTTCTTCATGTTACTCAATCAATCGCTGCAAAAAGATATAACTTTGACAGCCAAAGAAGAAAGGAAATTAAGGCGAACTTTAGTCGGTCAACTCGAAGACAAAAACATTGACGAAGCTGATGATATCGCCGACACCTTAGTAGATATGGGGATTTATGAAGCGGATGACTTTATGTCTTTGCTGCAAAAAACCGATCGCGATCTAATCTTAGAGATGGCTTACAAACTCACAGAAATCCAGCGCGGAACCCAAACAATTAATATCGCAACGGATCGAGCATCAAAAGTCGTCTTTGCTCTCAAAAATTATGCGCGGCATGACTCCTCAGAAGTGATGATTCAATCGGATTTAGTTGAAGGCATAGAAACGGTACTCACCCTTTATCAAAACAATCTGAAACACGGGGTAGAAGTATTGCGAAATTTCCAAAAAATTGAACCGGTGCTTTGCTACCCCGATCAACTAAATCAGGTGTGGACAAATCTCATACATAATGCCCTGCAAGCGATGGACAATAAAGGCACATTGACTCTGGATGTCTTTCAAGAAAGCAATCGTGTCAAAGTCGCAGTCACGGATAGCGGTAAGGGAATTCCTGAAGAAGTTATGTCGAAAATATTCGAGCCTTTTTTCACAACTAAGCCACCGGGAGAAGGCACAGGTTTAGGACTTGATATTGTCAGAAAAATAATTGAAAAACATCGCGGGACAATCGAAGCTGCATCGGTTCCTGGTAAAACGAATTTTACCGTTTCTATACCCGTCAATCCCGGATAAGCTCACTCAATAAAGTAGGCATTGCTAGTATCGCTTTTGCAACTTGCGTTATGAGTCTTTTTGCAGGCAGTGCCTGCCTAATAAACTAGAGGATACACTCAATGGCAAACAATGAACGGCTGAGAGAAAAAAGTATGTCTAAACCTGTTATCCTGTGCGTTGACGACGAAAAAGTAGTTTTGAAAAGTCTCAAAACTCAACTAAAATCTGCCTTTGGCAATGCCTATGTTTATGAATTAGCGGAAAATCCCGCCGATGCTTTAGAATTGCTAGATGAATTTAATGACGATGATACAGCGATTATCTTGATTGTTTCTGATTGGTTGATGCCGGGAATGAAAGGAGATGAATTCCTAATTCGCGTTCATCAAAAGTTTCCGAAGATAGTTAAAGTGATGCTGACGGGCCAAGCAGATGAAGATGCTGTTCAAAGAGCATTTGACGAAGCTGACTTGCACCGCTGTTTGCATAAACCTTGGTCGGAAGAAGAGTTAATCGAAACCATTAAAACGGCTTTATCGCTATGAGCAAACAAGTGATTATTTGCGTGGATGACGAAACCACGGTTCTGAAAAGCCTCAAAGCTGAATTAAAAGATGCTTTAGGCAATAGTTACCGGATTGAAATTGCGGAAGGAGGTGAGGATGCTTTGGAGTTAGTTGCTGAACTAATAGCAGATGGAGAAGAGATTCCGTTAATTATCTCCGACTACGTAATGCCTGACATGAAAGGAGATGAATTATTGAGGCGGGTTCATGAAATCTCTCCCAAAACTCTGAAGGTGATGCTAACAGGTCAGGCGACAATTGAAGCTGTCGGAAGTGCGATCAAGTACGCCAAACTATACCGCTATATCGGTAAGCCTTGGCAAACTGAAGACTTGAAATTGACCGTGACAGAAGCCGTCCACAGCTACAGTCAGGATAAAAAATTGGCAGAACAAAATGCCGAGTTGCGAAAAGTAAATGAGAGGTTAGAATTAGCCTTGGAACTGCAATCACAATTAACTAATGCTGCCCGACGCTTTGTGCCGAATGAATTTGTCTCGCTGCTAAGCCGTGAAAGCTTAGTCGATGTTAAACTCGGCGACAGCGTGGAAAAGGAAATGTCTGTTTTCTTTTCCGATATTCGGGATTTTACGACTCTTTCTGAGGGCATGACTCCCCAGGACAATTTCAAGTTTATTAATTCTTATTTGAGTCGCATGGAGCCAACTATTATTGAAAATAACGGTTTTATTGATAAGTATATTGGCGATGCAATTATGGCTTTGTTCCGTCACAGTGCCAGCGATGCTGTGAATGCTGGAATTTCTATGCTATACCGTCTCGACGATTACAATCAACATCGCACTAGAGAGGGCTTTGCACCTATCAAAATTGGCATCGGTATCAATACGGGTACGCTGATGCTGGGGACAGTTGGGGGGACAACAAGGATGGACAGTACGGTGATTAGCGATGCGGTGAATTTAGCCTCCCGCGTGGAAAGCATGACGAAAAGTTACGGGGTGTCGATGTTAATTACTGGCAATACTTTTTTACAGTTAAAGGTAAATGAATGCCCGAAATATGCAATCAGAAATATTGGTCGCGTTCGAGTTAAAGGGAAAGCAGAGTTGGTGACAATTCATGAAGTATTTGATGCCGATCCGCCGGAAGTGAAAGAGGGCAAGTTAGCGACTTTTAACATATTTTTAGAAGCTTTGTGGAACTATAGTGCGAGTAAACATAAAGAAGCAACACAACTGTTTGGTGAGTGCGTGCGCAAAAACCCGCTCGATCGCGTAGCAGAAAATTACCTAAAACGCTCTCAGGAAATGCAGTTGAGATTACCTTCCGGTAAGTCGGATTTTTTTTGATGGTAATGGGGTAATGGGGTAATGGGTAATTGGTAATTTTCCCACTCTCCCCCTCTCCCCTTCTCCCTGCTGTCCTTAAACCCAAGTTTGTAAAACTTTTCCCGCTAATTGTTGTCCGAACCAAGGTGTGTTTGCCGATCGCGATTTCAGACTATACCTATCAACAGTCCAACTCATGAGCGGGTCGAACAAAATTAGCTCAGCAGACACACCCAGCGTAACCGTAGCGGGGGTTTGTCCGAGACAAACGGCGGGGGCTGTACTTAACACTCGCCACAGTTCTAAAGCGGAAATTTTGCCTGTTTCGACGAGTCCGTGCCATAACAAAGGTAACGCGAATTCTAAGCCGATCGCCCCGGGCGGACTATCGGCAAAAGCCACGGTTTTCTCCTCATAAGTATGGGGGCTGTGGTCGATCGCGATCGCATCAATTACGCCATCTTTCACCGCTTGAATTAAGGCTAATTGGTCGCTGAGATTGCCCAACGGCGGTTCGAGGTGTAAATTCGGATCGTAGGGAACCGAAGCAGTTAGAGCGTTTTTGCCACCGGAATCTTGAGAGTTGCCTGAGATTGCGCCGACATTCAACAGCAAGTGCATCCAAGTCACACTCGCAGTTACGGGCAAACCCCGCGCCTTGGCATCTCGAATCAATTCCACGCTGCGGGCGGTGGAAACGCGCATAATATGTACCGGAGTGCCTCCAGATGAGACCAATTCTAGGATTGTCGCCAAAGCTGATGTTTCGGCACTTGCCGGAATTCCTGGTAAACCTAAGCGCACGGAGACTGCACCTTCCCGCATTGCACCATTTCCGGCTAAAGTTCGATCGCACGGCCACAAAGCAACTAACTTATGCAAAGGCTGGATATACTCCAGCAAACGCCTCACCAGAGCCGGATTTGACAGAGATAAACCGTCCGCAAATCCCACTACTGGAGAGGATGCCAGCTCGCCCAACTCAGCCATCTGTTCCCCTTTAACGCCCGCTGTCAGCGCCCCCCAAAAATACAAGCGTGGTAGGGAGGGCGATAAGTTGCGGATATGTTGCTGCAACAAGGCTAAACCGGCTAAATTGTCCACGGGTGGCGAGGTATCGGGCAAAATCGCTACGCGGGTAAAACCGCCAGCCGCCGCAGCCTGCATTAAGGATTCTAGGGTTTCTCGTTCCTCAAAACCTGGTTCTCCGCTATGACTATAAATATCGGTTAATCCTGGCCCTAAAATTAGTCCTTGGCAATCCCGGACTTCTGTGTCGGCGGGAATTTCGGTGATGTTTTCTTCTATTGCTGCGATCTGATTTTCGGTAATTAGAATGTCAGCGGTGCGATCGATCTTTGAAACTGGATCTAGTATCCTTACATTTTGTAGCAGTTCGCGATTCATAAAGAAGGAAGAGGGAAGAGGGAAGAAGGAAGAGGGAAGAGGGAAGAGGGAGTAACGAACCGCGAAGACGCTAAGGACACGAAGGAAGAGGGAAGAGGGAAGAGGGAATTAAAGTAAGGGTTTCGGTTATAAAAGTTTTGACATTTGTGCGGCTGGGGAAGTATAGCATAGAGAATTTTCGTTGCTATACTTCCTGCCGATAACTTTACAAATTACAGTGCTCCGGCTGCTGTTTGATCGAAAATGCTGCCACTTAAATGGGTTGTGATATTCATTGCTTGTAATACTGGCAAGCCATCGGGGCCGTGGGGATAGTCGATGACGCTAACGGCACCGTTTCCTTGTTTGAATTTCCAGAAATGTTCGGGTTCTAAATTGAAGAGGTGGCAGAGAAGGGCTTTGTTGACGGCATCGTGGGCAACGACTATTCCGGTACCTGATACTGATTGTACAATTTCTCGCCACGCTGCGATCGCCCGATCGGAAACTTGTTCTAAATTTTCTCCTTCTGGCATTTGCACTTTTTCAGGAGATGTTTTCCATTCATCGAGCAAACCCGGATAGGATTGTTCTATTTCTGATTCAAATTTTCCTTCCCAAAGTCCGTGGCTGATTTCTCTCAATTCCTCGCGGAGTTCTAGTTGCAAATCGCTGTGATATTTGAGAATAATTTCCGCTGTTTCTTTCGGGCGTAGCATGGAACTGCTAATCGCAAAATCTAATTTTACATCTTTCAGAAATTCTGCGGCTTGCCGAGCTTGTTCGCGGCCGTTATCGTTGAGTGGTACGTCTATTTGTCCTTGAAATTTACCTGCTCTATTCCAGTCTGTTTCGCCGTGACGTACTAGCAATAAGCGCGGCCCGCTATGTTTGTCCCTCGGTTTGGGGAAGATTTCTCCGGTATGGGCGGTTAAATTCAAGGATTCAAATTGAACTGCAATTTTCTGGTTGGATTCTGTTTGGTCATCTGTAAATCCAAAATTGATGACGCTAATTCCACAATTTGATTGTTGAATTGATTGATAGTAATCTGGGGCAATTTCTGAGGCTGTGGCGATGAGGGCGCGATTAATTCCGTTGTGACCTACTACTAAAATCGTACCAGAAGTGTGGTGTGATAAAAGTTCTTTCCAAAACTTGCGGGCGCTAGCAAAAACGGCTAGTACCGGAAAGTGTTCGATTTCTCCTTCGGGGGAAGGTAGTTTCATGGAAAATTTGTCGGGATGTTGTTGCCATTCCTGATATGCTTCGGGGAATTGGTCGATCGCCTCTTGACGCAGCATTCCTTCCCACAAAGGCAAATCGATTTCCATCAATTTATCAGTTGGTTGGAGTTGTGGCGGATTTGTCAAGCGCGACAGGATGATTTCGGCTGTTTCTTTGGCTCGTTGCAGGGGACTTGTATAGGCGGCATCAAAGGTGATACTGCTGAGGATGTCGCCTACTTGCTTTGCGCCGGCGCGGCCTGCTTCTGTCAAAACTGATTTATCGAGGCGGCCTTGGATGCGACGCTCTTGATTGTATGTGCTTTTGCCGTGACGGACTAGGATAATGCGAGTCATTCGATTTTAGATTTTAGATTTTAGATTTAGCCTGCGGATAAGTCCAGGGCTTAAAACGATTCAAAAGATCCGCCAGTAGAAATCTTACCAGTTGTGGGGACACGATCGCCTGCAACGACCTATGATTAGAGACAGGAAAGACTTAGCCACAGATTCGCGCGGGACGGAAAAGCAGGAATGACACTGAAGCGGGTAATTTTAGGTATTTTAACAGCGATCGCGATCGCCCTGGTCGGTTTATCTTTACTTGCTAGTTGGAACCAGCCACAAATTCAAAGTCGGTTGGAACTCTACCAGACGAATTTGTTGCTTCACGCCTCGGAGTGGCAACCTGAAAGTAATCAAAGTGCTAATTTAAGTTCGGCGCGCAACAATATTGTCGGTACAGATCCTTTAAAGACGGCTTTGACACAATATCAAGACGCCCAAAACTCGACTCGAAAAAATGTCGAAACAACTCAAACACAATTGAAAGCAATTCAGTCTACTATCGACTCTAAATCGGAAGATGGTAATCTAAAGATTGCTCAACAAAAGGCTTTAAAAGAGTCGATCGATGAACAGTCATCGCTGCAAAATGAACTTGACTTGCGCCTAGGAATTTTGCAGGCAAGCAGCGATAAAACCGATGCTGCGCTTCAAACTTGGAACAATTTAGTCGATCGGCAAAAAACTCAAATTGATGCTCCTTCGGCGGCAACTGCTCAAGTTTTAACCGGAATTTGGAGCAATCCGGCTCAACTACTGCCGGATGCCGAGCCGCGCATTCAAAAGTCTTTGGATGGCTGGTTTCGCTATCGCGCTCTCGCTCAACTTTACAAGCTGCAAGAACGTTCTAAGGAGCTAGTGGCACTGCAAGCAACAGAGCAAGCAACGGCTGAGCAAGCTGTAGAAAAGTTGGCAATTATTGTCGGGATTCCGACTATATCGCTTTGTATTGGCACGGTTTTGCTAGTTGGTTTGACTATACAGTGGCTGGTACAGTGGCGGTTGCAACAAAAACAGTTAGATGCACCAGGTTCCGGGCCGCTGTTGGCGCGAAATGCAAGCTTGACTTGGGATGTGCCTTGGGATGGCGAGATTGTTTGGCAGGTGCTGGTGGTCGGCTTTTTCTTTGTCGGCCAAATCTTAATTCCCTATTTGTTGCTGCCAGTTTCTCTGGCTGTTTTAAAGCTGAATCCTGCTACTTTTGACCCGCGCGAAAAAGCCTTTTATATCTTTGCTACTTATTTGTTGCTTTCGGCTGGTGGGCTTTCGGTACTGTATTTTTCGGTCAAGCCTTTTTTGCCTTTACCTGATAGCTGGTTTCGGATTAATTGGCGAGGGAATTGGTTTTGGTGGGGCTTTGGTGGCTATTTTGTAGCTTTGCCTTTGGTGGTTGCGGTGTCGCTGATCAATCAGCAATTCTGGCAGGGACAAGGTGGCAGTAATCCGATTTTGCCGATCGTCCTTGAAGGTAGAGACAACGTGGCTCTGGCGGTGTTTTTCGGCACTGCTGCGATCGCCGCTCCGGTTTTTGAGGAAATCGTGTTTCGGGGCTTTCTGCTGCCTTCTCTGACTCGCTATTTGCCTGTTTCGGGGGCGATCGCAGCTTCGGCTTTGTTGTTTGCGGTGGCTCACTTGAGTGTCTCGGAGATTCTGCCTTTGGCGACTTTGGGTGCAGTGTTGGGGTTTGTGTACACGCGATCGCGCAATCTCCTCGCCCCCATGCTTCTCCACAGTCTTTGGAATAGCGGAACTCTCCTAAGTCTGTTTCTTTTGGGCGGGAGCGCGAGTTAATTCTGGCGGTTGTCAATAATTGTGAATTAACCTTGCTTTTTTCGCAAGTTTGATAAACGACGAGATCCGGTGCGCACAGCGCGCACCGGATCTTAAATTTAGTCCTAAATATTGAAGTTAAACGGAAAAACTTGTCTTAAAATAGTAGTAATATCTTGTCCGGTTTTTGTGGATGGTGAAACCAATGAACAATTTTAACAGCCGCAAATTAGAGGGAACGCCGAGTTGGATGCGTTTCGCACCCTACGCAGCCCTAGGCATTTTAATATTTTCTGTCAATTCCGGTAGCGAACTCAATTATTTCTTGAGAGGCTACTCGGTCATTCTACAGGCTCAAGCCGGTATAGTTATCCTGTATTTTGCGATGTCTAAGCTTCGCACAAACAAAAAAAAATAAGCGAATATTAGTATTATCTAGGGCGATCGGAAAACTGCAACTTTAAAAAACTGGAGAAACAGAAAAATGGTAAAAGATAAAGCAGTAGCAATTCTATTAGTTTTCTTTGTTGGAGGTTTCGGAATTCACAAATTTTATTTGGGTAACAACACAGCAGGAGTATTATATTTGATTTTTTCCTGGACATTAATTCCTTCACTGATTGCATTTTTCGATTTTCTAGGCTTACTGATGATGTCGGAACCAGCTTTTGATGCACAGTACAATCCGGGTATGTTACAGTCTGGGTATATGCTTAGAGCAGCAAAAGATGTGACTGGGGCGATCGCAGATTTGAAAGGACTTTACGACATGGGCGCCATTACCGCCGAAGAATATGAAGAAAAACGTCAAAAACTACTGCGAGAATTGTAAGAAAGTTCGGCAACGGATTCTGTAACGGATTTAAGCAAGAAGGGAAGCCACTATGAAAAGAGTGGGGTTTCCACAATAGTCAAATATAAACCAATACGCTTCAGTTAGGCAGGGAGATCCCCCCTAACCCCCTTAAAAAAGGGGGGAACAAGATATTCTCAAAGTCCCCCGACTATCCGGGGGATTTAGGGGGATCTCCGGGGAATAAACATTTTTAAGTGAACCGTATTGAAACCTAAAATCGAGCGAGGATAGAACTAAAGTGTCTCAAGATTTATACTGGCTGCGTCAAACTCCAAGCTGGGTATGGTATTCTTTTATTCCCTACTTCGGTGGATTGTCAATTTGTTATGCAGGCCAAAAAATAAATATGCGCAGTTGGATTGGATGGGGTGCTGGCTTTACTTTAGCAGCAATAGCCCTATCTTCTTCTGCTAATTTTGGCACGCTGGTTTGGATCGCTCAAATTGTTACTGCTTTTACTTTGAAAAAGCGTTATTTGATCAAAACCGCACCCAGAGGCTTGCTGGTTCCTGCAACTGCGACAAATGCCGAAGAATTGGCAAACGTGCGCGGCCAAATAGATATTAACGAGTGCACCAAAGATGATATGGTCAGAATCTTGGGTTTGCCGATCGTCTATGCTAACGATATTGAATCTTTGCAAAACGAAGGCTACCTTTTTACCCACGCCGAAGAGTTATCGGAAATCGCCGGAGTTCCCGAAAGTCACGTCAGACGCATCGCCCCGATGATTTGCTTCAGTTACAATTATCAAAAAGAATCGCAGTTTAGTTGGAAACGATTAAATAGTCTTTCGCCGGAAGAGTTGATCGAAAACGGTTTAGATCGACTCGTTGCCGAAACAATAGTTACAGAAAGGCAAAGCAAAGGCGTATACAAATCAGTTGTTGATGTCAAGCGGCGCACGGGATTGCCCTTTGATTCCTACCGCCATATTTGTTGTTAATAATTTGCAGTTGTTAAGCTGTGACTCATTTAGATTTTGGATTCGGCGCGGCGTATTTAAATTGCATATTTCGGGCGAGCCGGATGTCTACCCACAAGAGTTTAACGCACGCAGACCTCAGAAACCCGGTTTCTTCCTAGATTTCTCGCTGCTCGACACAAAACTCCTAGAAACCGGGTTTCTTGACCCCCGTGCGTCAGCAATGAAACTGTCCGAATTGGTGAATTAGGAACAGCTTATGACAACAAAATTAGAAGTGAATCGACATAAATTGTATGATACAGATTACCTCAGATGGATTGAAACCACTGTGGAAAAGTTGCGGACTCGCGACTACTCAAACATCGATTGGGAAAACTTGATTGCAGAAATAGAAGACATGGGGCGAAGTGAACGCAGGAGTTTAGAAAGTAATCTTGTGGTAATTATCCTGCACTTGCTGAAGTGGCAATTTCAATCGGATCAGAGAAGTGGTAGTTGGAAAGGTAGCATTGTTGAACATCGCAGACGCATTCGCAAAACCCTAAAAGATTCCCCCAGTCTAAAACTATATCTTGAAGAGGTGTTAGTTGAATGTTATGCGGATGCAGTAGAACAAGCAAGTGCTGAAACTGGATTGTCTGTAGAAATGTTTCCGCAATTATGTATTTATTCTGCTGTCGAGGTTCTAGATTCTGACTTTTGGCCAGAGTTTTTGCCCGATGAGACGATCGCAGAGTAGTATGGCCAAAAGCCCGATCGCGCAGATCCCAGTAATCTACCTTAAATGCACCCGCTGACCAAATCTCCCCCAGCAGGGCGATCGCAAAATTATTAAAAAAAACTATTGATTATCTTGACATTTACAGAAAATAATGATATTAAAATATCGTGGTAAAACTTAGATTTTTCTCTCTTCTTCAACTCCAAGCCAGGGTAAGTTTTCAAGACTACGCCTTAAATATCAGTGGTATCCTATCAGAATTATTATTGAAACTCAAAACGACACAATAGTAGCAGTACCGCTCACATCAAATTATGTCTGACTCTCCTCCATCTCAAATCACCCCAGAACCCTCACCCGAAAGCGCTGCTACCGAAAACCGCAGTGCGAAAGCTCGGCAACTGTTGGGTATGAAAGGGGCCGCTAGCGGGGAAACTTCCATCTGGAAGATTCGCTTGCAACTGATGAAACCGATTACCTGGATTCCCTTAATTTGGGGCGTGGTGTGCGGGGCGGCTTCTTCTGGAAACTATGTTTGGAATTTAGAGAATTTCTCGATCGCCGCAGCTTGTATGTTGATGTCAGGGCCTCTGCTGGCTGGCTACACTCAAACTTTGAACGATTTTTACGATCGCGACATCGACGCCATTAATGAGCCCTACCGTCCGATTCCGTCGGGGATTATCTCGATTCCCCAAGTAGTTACCCAAATTTTGGTATTATTAGCCGCAGGCATTGCGGTATCCTATGCTCTAGACTTGTGGGCTGGTCATGAATTCCCCATCATGACGGTTTTGACTCTCGGCGGCGCATTTTTGGCTTACATCTACTCTGCGCCACCGCTGAAACTCAAGCAAAATGGTTGGTTGGGAAATTATGCGTTGGGTGCTAGCTACATTGCCCTGCCTTGGTGGGCTGGTCAAGCTTTGTTTGGTACACTAGATCCCACGATTATGGTTTTGACTCTGTTTTACAGTTTGGCAGGGCTGGGAATTGCGATCGTTAATGATTTCAAAAGTGTTGAGGGCGATCGGCAATTAGGGTTAAAATCTTTGCCAGTGATGTTTGGCATTGGCACCGCAGCTTGGATTTGCGTGTTGATGATCGACATATTTCAAGCAGGGATTGCAGGCTACCTGATTAGCATTCACCAAAACCTGTACGCGGTCATTCTCGTGCTGCTAATTGTGCCGCAAATCACTTTTCAGGATATGTACTTTTTGCGCAATCCCCTGGAAAATGATGTTAAATATCAGGCAAGTGCTCAGCCTTTCCTGGTTTTGGGTATGCTAGTAGCCGCTTTGGCACTAGGTCATGCTGGTTAAGCAGAATTTTGAGTTGTGAATTTTGAGTTAAATAGTTTTTAATTCAAAATACATAACTCAAAATAGTTAACAGTGCTGTTGAATACAAAATATCAAGTTAAAAATTAAAAATTGAAGAGGTCTAGCCTTTTTAATTTTTAATTTTTAATTTAAATTGATGAGGTTTGAAGGTCTGAACGTGGCAGAATTTTTCTCAAATATTAAGGATAAATTGAGCAAAGTCACTAAGGCAGTAGGCGGTAATTCCGATCGCGAATCGCCGAATGTTGCCAATAGCACCGGGCTAAACTCGCCAGAATCTCCGGCTCAATTGTCTGCAAAGACGACGGATGTGCGATCGGAGTATGTGATATTAGAAGATGGTGAACCTCCAGAAGAGTCAGAATTAGCATCGGAATATTCCGACTCAGAACATGATGAATATCCCATAGTTAAGCGCGATTGGGAAGGCTTGAGGCGCTTAATCGTTTGGTTAGAAATTGAACCTCAAGTTACCAGCTTGCAAGAGAAAGGAAAGGAATTATTGCGGCCGGGATTGAGTATGCTGGGAACTAAGTTACCCGAAAAATCCCAGAGTAGGGAGTTGTCGGAAAATAGCGCACCGCAAAATACCGAACTGCAAATAAATCCGGAAATACAGGAAAATATTGCACCTCAAAATAGTGTTCTTCAAAATATAGAACTACAGGAAAGTATTGTATCTGAAAATACCGAACTGCAAATAAATACGGAACTACAGAAAAGTATTGCACCGCAGAATACCGAACTGCAAATAAATACAGAAATACAGAAAAGTATTGCACCGCAAAATACCGAACTGCAAATAAATACCGAACTACAGGAAATTAGCGCACCGCAGAACACCGAACTGCAAATAAATACCGAACTACAGGAAAGTATTGCACCGCAGGAAGATAGTGCACCGCAGGAAAATACTAAAAAACGAATCTCCCGCCGCCCGAGATTTTGGATCGGTTTAGGTATTCTTAGTATAGGAAGTGGCGCTTTAATCTACGGTTTGTGGATTTTATACACCTTAGACAAAGGTTTGCCAAGTGTTAACGATTTGTCGGCTTTTAACCGCGATGGAACGCTGACAATTAAGGCGGCAGACAATACGATTTTGTCGCAGTCGGGGCCGGCAACTAGAGATAAGCTGAAACTTAAGGAAATTCCCGAACTGTTGACTAAAGCTTTTATTGCGATAGAAGACCGCCGTTTTTACGAACATCGCGGGGTGGATTATCAAGGTATTGCGCGATCGATCGCTTCTAATGTAGCCGCCAGAGATTTGGTGCAGGGCGGTAGTACAATTACACAACAATTGGCTCGGGTGGTTTTTCTCAATCAAGAAAGAAGTGTTCGGCGGAAAGTTCGAGAGGCTCTTTTAGCTCAGAAAATTGAGCGAGAGTTGAATAAGGAACAAGTTTTAGAACGTTATTTAAATTTGGTTTATTTGGGTTCTGATGCTTACGGGGTAGCTGATGCGGCTTTGGTTTTCTTTAGCAAAACAGTCGATAAATTAACTTTGGCAGAGATGGCAACTTTGGCGGGTTTGCCGCCAGCACCGAGCGAATATTCGCCTTTGGTTAATCCGAATATTGCTAAGCAACGTCGCAATATTGTGCTGAAACAAATGCAGGAAGCGAAGGTAATTACGGAGGCTCAAGCGAAGGAGGCGATGGCAGAACCGATGACGGTTAAACCAAGTGCGCCGAAGCGATTTAAAGTAGTTGCGCCTTATTTTGCTAGTTACATTCGGAAGGAATTGCCGCGCTATGTTTCTAAGGATGCTTTGGAATCGGGCGGTTTGACTGTCGAGACGACGGTGGATTTGAAGTGGCAAAAAATAGCGGAAAAGGTGGTTAAAGATGCGATCGAAGTTGATGGCCGCCGTCAGGGTTTTGAACAAGCAGCTTTGGTTTCAATAGAAGCTAAAACAGGACAAGTTAAGGCGCTAGTCGGCGGCGGAAATTTTAAAGACAGTCAGTTTAATCGCGCTACGCAGGCTTTGCGGCAGCCCGGATCGACTTTTAAGGGGTTGGTTTATGCGGCGGCGATGGCTGCGGGTTTGTCGCCCTACGACAGCTATGAGGATGCGCCAATTATTATCGATGGCTATCAACCGAATAATTACGGCAAAAAGTTTAGCGGTTGGCGATCGATCTCTGATGCTTTGACGAGTTCGGTAAATGTGGTGGCGGTGAAGGTGTTGATGGATGTCGGGTTTGAACCGGCGATGAAATTAGCCAAGGATATGGGAATTAAGTCTAAATTAAGTCCGATTTATTCCCTGGCTTTGGGCTCGTCTGAGGTGAATTTGCTGGAGTTAACTAATGCTTACGGTACTTTAGCGTCGGAAGGTAATTTTATTGAAGCGCACGGAATTACTAAGGTGATTAATCAGCGGGGAGATGTGATTTATCAGGCTGATTTTAAACCGAAGCGGGTTTTGGATAAGGATAGTGCGGCGATTACTACTTGGATGTTGCAAGGTGTGGTGACTGGTGGTACGGGCGGGCCTGCTGCTTTGGGCGATCGGGCTGTGGCTGGCAAAACTGGTACTTCGGAAAAGGTGCGGGATTTATGGTTTATCGGTTACATTCCGCAGGTTGTGACTGGGGTTTGGCTGGGGAATGATGACAATTATCCGACGGGGGGAACTAGCGGTACTGCGGCTTACAATTGGCGCGATTTTATGAGTCAAGCTGTGAAGGGAATGCCGGTTCAGGAGTTCCCCAAGTTGCCTAAGTTGGAAGGCCGCAAAGGCAGTATTAAGGCGCAACCAGTGAAGCCGAATGAGATTATTCGGGGGATGATTGTGAATGACGATGGTGCGATCGTCCCTTACAATCCTAATCCCGAACCGAAGCATCGCGAACCAGCTTATCAAGAACCAGCTTATCAAGAACCAGCTTACAAAGAGCCGGCTTATCAAGAACCCGAACGTTATGAAGAACCGAGATATTAAACTCTGAAAGAAGACGGCGGTTGAAACCGCGTCTATACAAACAAAACCTGCCTCCGCAGGTTGAATTCCAATACAGTTCACTGAACACTATTTATGCGCCGGAGATCCCCCTAAATCCCCCTTAAGAAGGGGGACTTTGAGAGAATTCTTGTCCCCCCCTTTTTTAAGGGGGGGTTAGGGGGGATCTGTCTTAAGTGAACCGTATTGGGTTGAATTCTTCTTAATCTCGTTTCAGCCGAACCATAAAAAAGCCATCCATTTGATGCTTGTGCGGCCAAACTTTCACCCATCCTTCGGGTGACGGTTGAATGGGTAAATCAATGGTTGGCGGTTCGATTTGCCAGTCTGGATTGGTGTCTAAGAACGATCGCACAACCTGTTCATTTTCCAAGGGATGAATCGTGCAAGTTGCGTAAACTAAGACGCCGCCGGACTTGACAAAAGTCGCTGCATTTGCTAATAATTCCGATTGCAGTTGCGATTGTTGTTGAATATTTTCGGGTGTGTGTCGCCAGCGGGCGTCAGCGCGGCGGTGCAGGGTTCCGAGGCCGGAACAAGGTGCGTCTAATAATACTCTGTCTGCTAGGTTGATAAATTCTGGGAAGTGGCGGCTGTCTCCGGTATGAATTTTAATGGATTTCATCTGGAGTCGATCGGCATTTTCAGCAAGTTTTTTCAGTCGGCTAGCGGTTTTATCGCAGGCGTAAATAGTGCCTATATCCTGCATTAATTCAGCGCTGTGGGTGGTTTTCCCTCCCGGTGCGGCGCAGGCATCGATGATGATTTCCCCGGGCTGTGGATCGAGTAAATGGGTGACTAATTGAGCGCTGCTGTCTTGGATTGTCCACCAACCTTCGCCATATCCGGGGAGGTTTTGGATTGCGCCAGTGCTACCATTTAGTCTTAATGCTTGGGGTAAATGAGGGATTCTGCTGGTTGAGATGTTCTGGGCTTGGAAGGCAGTCTCGATTTGGGCGATCGAGCTTTTTAAGGGATTGATTCTGAGGTGAATTGTGGGAGATTGATTGAACCATTCACAGAGTTGTTCGGTTTCGGTTTCGCCTATTTGTTCGTTCCACAATTCTACTAGCCAGTCGGGGAAGCTGTGCAGAATTCCGAGGCGTTCGACTGATGATTTATACTTAGTAATTGTTAATGGGTTTAAGTCGGTTTCTGTTAAACGGATGTATTGTCGCAGTAAACCGTTGACAAAACTGCTGAGTCCTGACAATTTGTTTTCTTTTGCTAGTTGAACGGTGGTGTTGACGGCGGCGGAGGGGGGAATATTGTTGAGATATTGGAGTTGATATAGGCCTAAATGTAGGATTGTACGGAGATCCGGCGGCTGTTGGGAGGATTTTTTGGTGGCTAGTTTGTCGATGATGAAGTCGATCGCGCGCATTCTCCTGACGCTACCATAGACTAATTCTGTGACTAAACGGCGATCGAGGTCGCTGAGTTGGGAATTGCGGAAAGTGCGATCGAGGGCGGCGTCTGCGAATGCACCTCGGCGGTGGACTTCGCGGAGTGCGAGAAAGGCTATTTGGCGAGGATTTTGCATGGCTGGTTGGTTATATGTCAAGTTATTATAGGTTGTCTGAGGATTGAAAATAGAAATTACGGCGATTGAAATCGCGTCTACAGACACGAAGATATAGCTTCATAACCAATTCCAAAATCTTGTAGGGGCGGGTTCACCAACCATCTCTGAAACAGACAAATATCTCATAAACCCGCCCCATCCCCGCGATTATTTATATGAACATTTTACCAATAAATTGATCGTACATTTGTATTGTTGGTGGGCGGGGGCGGGTTTATGAAATTATTCATTTTTATCGTAAATTGTTGGCGAACCCGCCCCTACAAATTTGGTTAATAATAAACAACGTTTCCTAAAACGGACGGTTGTCATAAGACAGCGGTTTTAACCGCCTCGTCTTCTTAGTTCAAATCTCCTCTGGATTTATGCCCATTTCTCGCAATTTGTCGGAAAGGCGATCGGCTTTTTGCTGTGTTAGTTCCATTTGTTGCTGTGTTAGTTCCATTTGTTGCTGTGCTAACTCCTGTTGTCTTGACAACTCCACATAGGACAAAAACTTCTTTCCATCAGGCCGATAAATTTCCAAGTCTCCCGATGCAGTTTGAAAACGGATCTGCAAACGCGGACTCACCCAACCATCCATTAATTCAATATAGTTTAGTTCTCCATTACTTCGCAGAAAACCCATTAACTCATTATCTTTTGGATCGTAAATATAACATTCTTCGACTCCATAATTATCATAGAAATTAAACAGCTCAAATATTTTTCCCATGCGCTTTCCCGGTGAGAGGATTTCAAAGACAACTTGCGGAGGGATATTGTCTTCAAACCACTGTTGATAAGAACCTCTGTAACCTTTCGGTCTGCCAAACACTACCATCGTATCAGGTGCGACGCGAGTTTTGTTATCTCCTTCGACTGGATACCACAGCAAGTCACCTGCTACAAAGACATTTTCGTTATCTTTGTATAAAGCATCTATTCCCCCTTGAATGGTGACAATTAGTTCAAACTGTTTGGTATTGTCAGACATGGGTTTGCCGTCGCTGTCCGGGTAGATGATTTCTGATGAGGTTTTTGTGGGAATTGTTGCCGTCATGGGGATGAGTCCTTTGCTAGTATCATCAATTTCTATTTTACGCATAGGGACTCAGAAACCGGGGTTTTTTACGAAAATAGTTGGTTGAACCCGCAGATTAGGTGAAAAACCCGGTTTCTTTGTCGGAGTCCGTAAATCCTGTTTTACTTATTCTACTTTTCCTGACACCAACGGTTCTAATAAAGTGCGTTCTTCAATGGGAAGTTCTAGCAAAACTCGTCTGTCGCCCTTGGTTTCCTTATAGCGGACAGCCGCATTCAGCAGGCGGATGGGAATTTGGAATTGTTCGTAGTTGCTGGTTTGTTCTTGCCACAATTCTAACCAAGTGCGGGCGGCTTTGTCGCTGACCATTTCTGACATTAGCGCGGGGATGTTTCGGACGATTCCCTGTCCTAAGACTGAGAGATTTTTGTGTTTTTCGTAAACTGCAATTAGGCTGGCGATGCGAGTCTGAGATATCGCTGGATCGTTGGTGTGCGCGAACAGGTTTCTGATAATTAATTCGGCATCATCTGAATCTGCTTCATTATCGAGTTCTAGGCGTTTAAATGCGTCGTCTAAGGCGGTGATGCCTTCATTCCAACGATTCAATCCGAGAATGGCAATGGCGCGATTGAAGAAGACAGGTGAATCTTGATCGCCAAGTGCGATCGCTCTATCTAAGGATGCTAAAGCTTCATCGTAGCGTTTGAGGTTGTTGAGTACATTGCCTCGTAAAACCCAAGCCGACTGATTATTGGCATCTAGTTCGATCGCGCGATCGAAAGATACTAAGGCTTCATCATAGCGTTTGAGGATAATGAGTATACCACCTCGTAAAGCCCAAGCCAACTGATCATTTGCATCAAGTTCGATCGCCCGATTTAAGGATACTAAAGCTTCATCATACCGTTTGAGGATCATGAGTACACCACCTCGTAAAACCCAAACCCACTGATAATTGGCATCAAGTTTGAGCGCCAGATTTAAAGATACCAAGGCTTCTTCATGGCGTTTGAGGTTGATAAGTACATTACCTCTCCTAGCCAAAGCCGACTGATAATTGGCATCAAGTTCGATCGCTTTATCAAAAGATACTAAGGCTTCTTCATACTGTTTGAGGTTATTGAGTACATGACCCCGAATATGCCAAATACTTGCATAATTTGATACAAGGTGGATCGCTTTTTCGCAGGATGCTAAGGCTTCTTCATAGCGTTCGAGGTTGTTGAGTACAGGGACTCGTTTAACCCAAAACAAGTGATCGTTTGGAAGGATATCGATCATTTTATCCCAGGACTCTAAAGCTTCTTCATAGCGTTCGAGGCTGTTGAGCACATCGCCTCTCTTAGTCCAATACCACTGATCATTCGGGTCAAGTTCGATCACCCGCTCGTAAGATGCTAATGCTTCATCGTAGCGTTTGAGGTTGTCGAGTACATCGCCTCGCCAATACCAATACCACTTATGATTGTCGTCAAGTGCGATCGCTCTATCATAAGATCCTAATGCTTCGTCGTAGCGTTTGAGATTGTTGAGTACATTGCCTCGGTTAGCCCAAGCCCACTGATAATTAGGATCAAGTTCGATCGCGCGACCGAAAGATACTAAGGCTTCGTCATAGCGTTTGAGGTTGTTGAGTAGATTGCCTCGATTAGCCCAAGCCGACTGATCATTGGCATCTAGTTCGATCGCACGATCGTAAGATACTAAGGCTTCATCATAGCGTTTGAGGTTGTTTAGTACATCACCTCGCAAGTACCAAGTCCACTTATCGTTGACATCAAGTTCGATCGCCCGATCGTAAGATTCTAAAGCTTCATCATACCGTTTGAGGTTGTCGAGTACACCACCTCGTAAAACCCAAGTCCACTTATCGTTGACATCAAGTTCGATCGCCCGATCGTAAGATTCTAAAGCTTCATCATACCGTTTGAGGTTGTAGAGTATATTGCCTCTTTGACTCCAAGCCCACTGATAATTTGTATCTAGTTCGATCGCCCAATCGAAGGATTTTAATGCTTCATCATACCGTTTGAGGGTGTTGAGTATATCGCCTCGTAAAGCCCAAGGTAAGTGATGATTGTCATAAAGTTCAATCGCTCTATCATAAGATCCTAATGCTTCTTCATAGCGTTTCAGATTTTTAAGTACATCCCCTCTTATACCCCAATTTAAGTGATAATTGGTATCAAGTTCGATCGCCATATCAAAGGATTCTAATGCTTCATCATAGCGTTTGAGGTTGTAGAGTACATTACCTTTATTAGTCCAAGCGCTCGCATAATTGGAGTCAATTTCAATAGCTTTGTCTAAACATTCCAAAGCTTCATCGTAGCGTTTAAGCCTATTCAAACAACTTCCCTTTTCCGACCAATCCTTTGCCTCGCCGCGACTTGTTACCAATTTTTCCGCATATGCTAAAGCAGAAACATCATCTTCTTGTTCGCGACAATATTCAATCTCATCAAAATAAGCCTTCAGACGCGGATCTTCCTCATTTCTCTCAATAGCCTCCAGCGCCCGCGCATAATATTCTCGTTCCATCACAGCATCAGTTGGAATTAGTTCCAAATTTTGCCTATACTCAAAGAGACTTTCCTTGTCCGCAAAATCCACATCTACCATCTTCAATCCCAATCGCTGCTGCAACTCTTGCCGCGTATACAAAACCCGAATAAAATCCACAATTAATCTAATAGGTTTATTTCGCTGCTTTTTTACTTCTAGGCAAAAACGCATCAATGGTTCCCGCAATTCATACCAAGACTCACGTCCAATTTCTTCAGCTTTAACATAACCCTTATCTCGCAAATCTTTAAGTTGGCTAGATACAGTTCGCTGCTCTATAAAACATCGTTTAGCAATTTCTTTTACTCGTACAGCGCCACCTCGATCGCACAAAAAGTCAACAATCTTTCGTTGCTGAGGTGAAATATATTTCATCTTATCCTGATAGTATGGCGTGAGACTATCCAGCATTTCCATGAATGGTTCTACTAATTTATTTAGCGATTCAGCCGTCATCAGAAAAGCCGAAAAAGCAATATAGACGCGAGGAATGCCACCAGAAAGGTAATGGACACCTTTAATACGATCGCGCCCTCTGGGAGTTTGAATAAAAGATGCTAAATCATTATTTCCTTCTAACTTAGCAATGTGATTTAACAAATCTACAGCATCATCAACCTTAAACTCATTTAATGTATGTAAATCAAAAAAATCATAAAAAGGATTATTAGAAAGCTTGACTCCATCAAACAAGCTTTGTGATGTTGCCAAAATTGTCAAAAACGAATAATTTTTAATGTACGCCATCAACTGCTTCTGCCCGAAATCCCCCAAGCCGCTAAACACGTCCTCTAAATTTTCGACAATCAACAATAGCACCCGCTTGCCAACAAAGTCTCTCAGTAATTCGGCTGCCTTAAATTCAGCTTTCTCCGGCGACAAATCATAAAGCTTTTCAACATCATCATGTAACTCAGCTTCATATTCTGCTTTATATTTTTTAGCAATAGCCCGGAATATTCCCCGCAATAAATCAAAAAAAGACGCAATCATCCCCCATTCCTCTTCGTGCAGCCACGCAATTAGCAATTTATTCTGCAAATCCTCCATCTTAGCTACCCGATAATAAATCAGGGAAACCAAGTGGGTTTTGCCAATGCCACGCGGCCCAATTAGCAGTTGAAAATGCTTGTTATCTGTTAGGGCGCTCACCCGGATTAGCTCTACTAAATTTTCTGCTAATGCGTGACGCTGTACGAGGATGGCTTCGAGGGTTTCGGGTTCCATTAAACTCGGACTAAATCGAGAGATAAATGTATTTTTCATAATGTTTATTGGGTTTAACTGGTTCTCAGGCAGATCTGGAGAATCGATATCCAGAGGCTCTGCCTCCCTTATCTGAGACTTACGGGATCTAGAACTGGGAAACAAGGAAATGCTTGTTATACAAGGCTTTTTTGCTTCATACGTCTAATTTACCATACGTATCGCAAAATGTACATTATTTTTATTGTATATTTTTAAAAGCAGTGTTACACTGCCTTTAAGCAAACAAGCGCCCTAGGTGGTACTAGAGACGCTTTACGCTTATCAGTTTTGGGGAGCCACTGGCAGCAACCAGTAGCACTCTGTAATTTATCGTTTATTTAGAACGAGGACTTCTCATGACTAATTATAACAGCGAAGAGTTCAATCTGTTCAACCAGCCGATCGCAGTTCCGGTGGAAATGGGCTGCACTGTTGAACGTGCCGCAAAATTAGTAGATCGCTCAACAAGGCCAATCTACCAGATACAGAATGGTAAATCATATTTTCGCAAGGTTCCCACAGGTACGTGGCAAGTACACTTGACAGGCAAAAATGATAGACCAATTCGTGTGGATGTTTACTTTATTTACGATCCAAAGAAAAGATAAGTATTGGAGACTTACTTAAACCTAAACCTCAAGGCTGCGTTAGTCCAAGCTTAACGCAGCCTTCTGCCTCACTTGTTGGGAATCGAGGCAGAGCCTCCGGATCTACCTCCCCAGGCAGAGCCGGAGAATAAAAAAAAAGTATATTAAAATCTGCAAAATCTTCTTGACGTTTTGTTACAATACGCAAAACTTGATATTTTAAACTATACGGAATGACCTTCTTCAACCCCTGTGAACCCCTCATCCGCTCCAAACAAGAACATCTCGACGTACAAGACCTCGCAGGCCTCTTGCGCCTCCGCTGGCAAGTCGGAAATATTACTCTTTTCTCAGGATTTTATACCCGCATTGACCAAACTTTTTTGCTTTGGGCTGTCGTGACGGCGGGGATTTTTTTTACGGCTCAGTTTGTCCCGCTTAGTTGGAGCTTTCAGGCGATTTTGTGGTCAACAGTGACTCTAATTGGCACTGTGATCATGGCGGTTTTGACTTTGTTTTGGGTAAAGGTTGAGCGGGTTAGCTGGATTCTTTATGCTTGGGCGATTTTGATGATTTCTGGTTTGGTGCTGACGGATTGCAGTATTTTTGCCGGTTGGAGTGGTTTGTTGCTGCATCTGTGCGATTTGTGGCTGGGGTTGAGCGCGATCGGCTATTTTTGTACTGGACTTGGTTTGCGATCGCGCGCTTTTATGGCGATCGGGCTAACTCATCTATTTAGCATACCTCTATTAACCTTCGTTACCCCTTGGCAATATCTAACCACAGGCATAATTATGGCCGGATGTTTGCTGTTACTGTCAGAGTTGCAGTGGGATATGCGATCGCCGATCGATAATACTTTACTGTGCGAAGAACAGAAAGAATTCAACCGAATTCAACAGCAAAAGCGTCAGTTTGGCGTGAATATAGCCAAATAACTCAAACATCTTAACTGTCTGTTAGCAATCTTAGAATTCGGTTGAAACTCTCTTAAGCTGCGATCCCCAAACATAAGTCTGAGGGAGGATTCCAAAAGTGCAATCGATCCTTTTATTAAGGCCAGAAAAGCATCTTTGCGATCAAAAAAGTGTAAAGAATTCTGTACAAAAGGTCACACTTTAGAGAAATAGCAGAGAATAGAAACATACAGCATAAATAAAAAATCAACCTTACCCAGAACAGGAGTTTTGTTGTTTTACCTGTGAATCGCCAACCCAAGGAGAACAGTGTCCGGAAGGCGACTGGCAAACAATGCTGTACTAATCACCATAAAAGTTGATTGCGATCGACATTAACTGTGAAAAAAAAAGTGGTGCAGGGTTTTTACCGTTTCCCCTGCTTTGCAGTCTCCGAGGAGAGGCGAAACCCTCTACTAGAACAGCCTGAGGAGATTGACACAGAATTCGATAGTCTGTAGACTGGATTTTTGATCTAACTGTTTAAAAAAAGAAAAAAATGCTCGTTTATGAGCTTTGCAGGACTTACGGTTAAGTGAGTCCTGTTTGATTATAGGTTCGTAATAAGGACTTCAGTCCTCTTTCTTGTATCTAGAAAGAGGCGTTGCTGATTTGGAGTATGATTTGCTTCCGAAATTTAGAGTAGGGGCAATTCATGAATTGCCCCTACTCTAAATTTCAGGGATTACCTTCGCTAGGTGAATCATACCTGAATTCAGCAACGCCGAGAAAGAAAGGACTTCAGTCCTCACTACTAACTGGTAAGTTCTGTTTTACTCGCTACGTGGATTTTCGTAACATCTCGCGCACTTCCATCAAAATATGTCCCAACATATTTTTGCCGCTGCCATCTTTGCCGCAACCCCAATAGTAATCTCCCGGGGCATTTTCGACGATTTCTTCATCAGCCGTTGCGAGTAAAATTTCGCGAATATCGGCATGAGTTTCAAATTTGCGGAGTACAGCTTTTCGCATCAGATCATCTTTGACTTGTTCCCAATCTTGCCGGAGGGGAAGTTGACGAGAGCGCCCCATTTTTGCTGCATCTTTTGGCGTTTTTACTTGGCGAATTCGATCGACTTCAGGCGTACCCGGAAACTTTTGTGCTTGAAAGTAATGTTCGGTAGTCGGCCAGTATTCTCCATCCAACTCGAAGCCGTGAGCAGAGAAATTAGAAAAACTGCCGTATTCGTTGCGAGTGCTGTAGAAATAAATTGGCATAATATTTATGGGCTTTTTATAATTATATCAAAACTAATGAGTCAGAATTCTTGTTCCTTGCCGTCAGAATGCGCCATCCGCCCAGCCTCATCTCACGACATCAAATCAATTAGAATGTTAGTGTGGAGCGCCAAACTTGACCCAACTCAGTTGCGCTGGGAGCAATTTTGGGTGATGGAATGCAGCGGAAAATTGGCTGCTTGCGGACAGTTGCGGAACTTTGCGGGCGCGCAAGAATTGGGCAGTTTGGTGGTGATGAAGGATTGGCGCGATCGAGGTTTGGGAAGCTACCTCACAAAATATTTAATTGAACAAGCTACGAAACCGCTATATCTAGAATGTTTGGGAAAAGGACTCGCATCATTTTATACTCGCTTTGGCTTCACAGAAGTTTCCGTACAAGAGTTGCCGCAGTCGCTTAAATTCAAGTTCGGTTTGTCTCAATTAGGTAAAACTTTATTCAGAATTCCTGTAACAATTATGCAGTATCAAGCAGGTTTTATAGAGTTATGACTTTTATGAGTTTAAGATTCTGAATTTATGAATTGATTTTAAGTTCGACTTGTTTAATAATTGCGATCGAGCGGGTGCGATCGAGCTACATTCATCGAAAACTCCTAGTCGCGATATTTGAGTCAGTCTCAAGGTGCATTGTATACACTCAAGCAGCCAAGATTGGTCTGTAGTAAGGACTTGAGTCCAATGGCACTGAAAAAGTCAGCAAAAAAAAATCTGTAAGGCAATATATATATAGATCATTGCCTTACAAACACAAAAATCTATTTCCATTATGCCAAATCGTGCGTCTATTCTCAAACAACAATTTTTGCAGAGCATTGCCTTGCCGTGGGAGGGGCTGCTACCAGAGTCTAAAGTCCAAGAGCTTCTAGCGAACGAGAACGTGACGTATTACAGCAGCGTCTACACACCGATAGTGACCTTATGGGCGATGATATCCCAGGTGCTCTCTCCAGACAAAAGTTTGAGTCAAGCCGTGAAGCGTATGGGTATCTGGCTGAGTTCCGCCGGAGCAGTGCCTCCTTCTTCAGATACAGGGGCATACAGTAAAGCTCGCCAAAGACTACCATCGAGACTTGCTCAACAGTTAGTACCGTTCGTGGCAGAGGAATTAGAAAAGCAAGTTCCAACAGAACAACAATGGCGTGGACGGCGAGTGCGAGTTTGCGACGGAACAACTGTGTTGATGAGCGATACTGCTGCAAATCAAGCCGAGTATCCGCAACATACCAATCAAAAACCTGGGTGTGGATTTCCCATCGCTAAAATAGTGGTACTCTTTTCATTGCTGACTGGGGCTGTGGTATCTGCTGGTATAGCTTCCTTGGCGACCAGTGAACTTGTGATCGGCCGTTTGCTTTATGCAAATTTACTCCCAGACGATGTGATATTAGCGGATCGAGCTTATGGCAATTATGTCGATTTGGTTTTGGTGAAACAGCAAGGAGCGGATGCTGTTTTCCATAAAAATCATCTCCGTAAGACGGACTTTCGACGGGGTAAAAAGTTAGGAATTGGTGACCATCAGGTAGTCTGGAATAAACCCCAACAGTGCCCCAAACACATGAGTAATGAGGAATTTGAAGGATTGCCGGATAATTTCATTGTTCGGGAAGTCTGCTTGCGTATTAAACAGCGTGGTTTTCGAGACAAGCGGATAATTATAGTGACAACATTACTTGATGCCAAACAGTATAGTGTTCAACAGTTAACTCTTTTATATGGGCTACGTTGGTCAGCAGCCGAAGTGAATTTACGCTATCTCAAAACTACCTTAAAAATGGAGATGTTAACAGCTAAAACTCCGGTCATGGTGAGAAAGGAAATCTGGACACACTTACTAGCTTACACTTTATTACGTACCATTATATGGCAGGCAGTATCTTCCTCTGAACATACAGCTTTTCAGATATCATTCCAATCGACAAGACAGCAATTTAATCTGTTATTAACGCTGTTGGCAACTACAGGGAAACGCCAACAGCGACAATGGCATCAATTGCTGTTAGAGCAGGTGGCAACTAATTTACTCACGATTCGACCTGAGCGTTCTGAGCCTAGAGTTTTGAAACGCAGACCGAAACCCTATCCTCGAATGCAGGAACCTCGCTCTGTCTTGAAAGCTAAACTGAGGGCGTGATTAAGCCTTTTTCAGTGCCATTGGACTTGAGTCCTCTGAGGACTCTGAGGACTTGCATTCCGATCTATCAAACGTATAACGGGTATTTTTACCGGAGATGCTATGAGTCACAGACTGGATATCTACGGATTTTCCTGATGGGGCGATCGACATTGCGTAAGTTCAGATTTCACAGACAGCGGTAGTCCACTTTGCTGAATTGGCACAGCTACTAGCTACAGTTTTTGGCTGAAACCCTTGATAAATCGTTAGTTATCGGTGAAAAAGTGTCCTGTGCCAATACCAGATAGGTAAACTGGAATGTCGATCGGACAAAAGACATTCGATTCCTGGCAAATTAGTAAGTGTCAAGCAAACGACTCACCACCGAGTCACAAAATCAAACCCAAAAATCAAACCCAAAAATGAAACATCTTCACAGCAGCAGTAATGCGGAATCAACCAATCGCTAATGTAGCTAGCAACATCCAGCCTTAAGGTAAATCCCGCTAACGGCTCAACCACTAAATGCTGAATTCAATACCTCTAAATTACTGGATTTAGACTCGCCGCAACCGCTTCTCAAATCCCCTCAATATTTCAAAAATTTTTAGTCTTTTATCCTGATATAACGATGAAGGACAAGAAGAATGAAATATCAGGGCAATCAATCAATCTCAAACAAAGGAAATGCAGCCTTTCAAATTGCAAAAACAGACAATTACACATCCACATATTTTAACACAACAGGAGCAAATATCATGTTCAACGTAGTAAAAGCTTTCGGTTCTATTTTTTCCACTCAAGCATACAGCACATCAAATAATATGTTAATCGACAACTACATCAACACCAATTTTGTCTATTTCAACGAAGAAGCAGTCGTCGATGAATCGATTTATCCGAATCAAACAGGTCGCGTCCGCTTCCAAGGTAGCTGGTGGCCCGCACGGTGCGATCGCCAAATCACTTTAACACCTGGAGATACTGT